>NZ_JBFEFG010000259.1 GCF_040718835.1 Bremerella sp. JC817
CGTGCGAGTAGGGCCGCATAAATTTGCCCGCCAGCTTCATGCTGAGGCGAGCCACGGCGATCAGGTTGTTTTGCTTCGTGCTCATGCCTGATAATCTAACGCTGGGGAATTGAAAACGGAAGATTGGTTTTCAACAGGGCAAATATTTTCAAAAACCTAAGCCCTCAAGAGCGAGAAAGCATCCGCCTTTATGTCCCGGCGATAGTTGACACCACTATTCATTCACTGCTCTCCATGCTTGATGAAGACAAATACGGAATTCGCGTGACTATCGAAGATGCTGGCGTCGACAACATTGCCGATATAAGCGATGGACTGCCACACGAACTATCGACAGAGGATGGATGGATAGCTAAGTACAGTCGTTACCCCGAGATTCGATAGCCAGGGTGCCATGGCAACGCCCCTGCGTGGCGACGCTTTGCACCGTGAAAAGATCACGCACTTCGCACTGGCCAGAGGCCAGTGGCACACGTAGGATGCGGAAGCAGGTGTTAGGTGTTGCCAGTGCCGCCTGGCCGAACAACGGCATTTAATCGCGCTGGGGTTACCCTTCATCTCCTGAAACAGCTTGGTTATTCCGGAGATGTCACCCAATTGCAAAAAGACGCAAGCAACAACTTGACCGTCATACGTATCGAAGGAGAAGTCGTGGGTTTCCTACCGGCCGCGGGATTTCCTCCCACCATCGTCAATATTCAAACCAGTGATCCTGGTCTGCCGGAGAATCTCCAGGAACGATGGGACCAGAAAATCATTGCAGGTTTCGTTCAACGCCACTCAATGGACTTCCTGCTTACCTCGTTAAGAAAGATCGTGGAGGGATCACAACACATGGCGCTGCGATTCTGTTCGCTAAAGGGAGCAATAAGACAGCACCGGTCGCGATTTGTTATGGCTGCGTGCACTACCATTGCCTTACTGCTTATCAACACGGCCATATGCGAGAGACAAGTCTACGCCGTGGACCCCACAACTTTAACGCAAAGCCAGCTTCAAGCGATCGTTGAGAAGGCATTTGACGAAGAAACGACAGTTGAACTAACCATGGCCCTTGTCGCTGCACAACGTCTCAAAGTTACTACCCTGATAAATCAAGAGAGGGCTGACATCAATGCAAAAGGGAATTTTGGCGTACGTCCGATTCATTTCGTGACCGACTGCGGGACGTTGGACAGCGTGAAGCTGGCACTTGAATTTAAGGCAGATCCGAATGTGGTTAGCCAAAGTCACCTGACACCTCTGTACCTGGCGACTAAGAATCCTGAGTCTTTTGGCAAGTTCAAGTTATTACTTGCAAATGGAGCAGATCTCTCCTTGGCGGATGAACATGCCATGGTCGGGTACAACTACGGGCTGGCATTTCGCCTTTTAAGGCACTCCTGGAAAGATGGTCGATATCACGTCGAACTGGCGGAAAACTTTTGGTGGTATTTAGACCATGGGGGAGACATTGACGCCAGGCTTTTCATCGGGATGCCAATCCTGGAATATCTCCACATGCGCAATTCCTTCGAGTTTATCCACGTATTGCTTTCGCGCGGGGCGAATCCATTCCTCGATTCAGACAGCTACGCATCCAAGATGAAGCAGGAATATTATACGAGAATGGCGGACGATCCCGATCATTGGTTGGAAAAGATCAGACAGAAGCTAACTACGCTTGAGGACAACAATGAACTGAAAGAAGAAGCAAAAAGAAAAGACAATCAGCTGGAAAAGTTGCATCAGCGATATCCATCGCAAATCGCAATCGAAGCAGGTCTGAAGTGGGAGGAAATGGAAGACATTATCAAGTCACTCAAATCGCATGACAATTCGGATCGCTAGCGGCTGCTTCAAAACCCAGACGTTATAAACTTGCGCCAGGTACCGCCTTGCGTGACACCTACCATCGAAACGAGTCCTTCGATGGCAGGAAAGCCTGAGGTTCTGCTCACCGGCGAGCAGTGGGAAATGGTGACACCGTTCTTTGCTGAGGTCCCGACAACTCGGCCAGGGTGCCATGGCAACGCCGCTGTGTGGCCATGCTTGGAAGAGCCAAGTGCTATTCACTCGGTAACCCAGTACGCACTTCACACTGGCCAGAGGCCAGTGGCACGCTTAAGATGCGGGAGCTGGATCTTGTCGATGCCAGCGTTATTTTGCCGAGCCCAGGGTGAGGAAATCGATTCATTTTCCAACCGCTGGCTTGAAAGACGCAAAGTGAGTCAGGGAGTTTACGGCATGTGTTATCGCAAGTTGTGGTCCGGTACTTTGTGGACAATTGCCGTTGTCACCGGTGTATTGCCGTGTGAAATAACTAGTGGTGCAGATCCGAATGATGTAGTGCAAGATCCGAATACCTGTGCATTCGCAGAAGATGTATTTGACTCGTTGCCGTCTGGTATGACGGGCAAGGTAAGGTATTCGGCTGGACAGGTCTTTGTGGATGTCGCGTTGCCAGAGCAAGAACTTGTACCCCGAAATGGCACGGGATTGCCCCCTGGCACAAAATACGGAGATTGGAAAGCGACTTTCATTCTCGTGCCCGTTTTGAGCAAGGATGATCTAGAGGCAATTCGCGACTTGGAATCACAACATGCCTCGAAGTTGCAAGAGAGTGTTCCAACGTATGCACACATCGCATGTCGTAACTATTGGTTTCGAGTTACTTACGGACGTTATCTGCCGTCGTCTGGTGCGGCAAGGGAAAAGCTCAGGGAATTCATCCACACGTTGGGGGAGAAGTCGACGAGCTTAATACCGAATAACGATGGAACCAGTATCTTGGTTCGACAATTGTTAACCGAGTAGAGTTTCCAAGCCCATCAAAAGACATTTCGTAGTGAATGGTGTCTGCGTGGATGACTTCCACGTTTCGGCTGGGTGTGACTACTGAAAGCCCCAACTGGTTCGATTTCCGACCATGTGCCACTGCTGCACTCCGTAGTTTTAGCAGGGTGCAGGCCCCTGCGTGGCCACGCCTTCACCCGCGAAACGCGAGAACCCGCCGAAGCCCGATTCCGCGTGAAAGCTCGGCATGCACTTCGCACTGGCCAGAGGCCAGTGGCACACGTACGATGCGCTCGTTAAAGAGTCTTCAAGGTGCCGTTTTGCATCGACTGCAGGAGCTTACTGGCCCACTCCCGGATGGAAAGGTGTTCGATGGGTCGGTCGGAGTCCGACTTCCAAAAGGCAATCAGTTGGCCAGCCATGCCACCGTCGACGGCCTCGGTGTCGACGCAAAGGTAACTGCCGCCGCCGTTGTGCAGGAAAGGGATCCAGCCGCGCCGCCAGTACCGTGGATCTTCAAAATCGCTGCCGATCATGCCGTCCAGTTCTGCCTTCGTTTCACAGACCTCGTCGAACGTCATGAAGGTCCGATTGCCTTGCATGGCATCGCTTGACATCGGATCTTGCCCGTCATGCCAGCGGTACAACGCGATCAAGTCTGCCGGCAGTTCCTGTGCGAATGCCGCTGCAAACGCCGAGAACTTCTCAGGCATCACGCCCGATCGCAACCGCCTGTGGTAAGCAGGCCGATGGACACGCAACCAGTCATCGATGCCCTTCAGAATCTCTTCCATCTCGACCTTTAACGCAGAACGAAAGCGATAACGGATCCGCCGCCCATGGGCGATAAACTCTCAGCCCGCGTCAGCAGCGGCCAACGTTTGATCCGATCGTTTATACTGAAAGCCAATCACGCAGCCAAGAGAATCGTCGCTACCCATATGGCGTTTAGAACGATTGCCAGGGTGCCATGGCCGTAGCAATATTACACTGGTAGCCTGCTGACACGCACTTCGCACTGGCCGAAGGCCAGTGGCACACGTACGATGCGAAGCTGGTGTTAGGTGTTGCCGGTGCCACCCAGCCGAATGCCTGGGCACCCGAGGCATTGTTTGCCTATTGAACCGTATGAGTCGTCGTGCCAATACTGGCAATATCAGGAATTACCGATGCAGGTCAACTGGTCAAAAGTGTGTTCTTCAGAAGTCATTTCTCTCATGAGAGAAGCTGGATGGTCGCCTGGGCGGGAGGTGTCCCCTGAACAATTGCACAAATGGAAAGTTGAACTGGAATCGGACGGATTTACGATAACGGATAACGCACGGAAAGTATGGCACGAACTTGGTGGGCTCAAAATTCATCAGCGAACGCTTGCGTCTGGACAGATCATTCCCGGACTGGATTTTGATCCTTTATGGGCAGACGGCGAATTTGATCGTATTGAATACTGGGAACGGAAGCTGAGTACCCGAATGACTCCCATCGGTATGATTGGAGGGGGGATGCTGATAATGCTGGCTGAGGATGACACAGTTTATATGTGTTTTGGCCCGACATTGTTCTTTTGTGCACAATCATTTACCGAAGCTATGGACTCACATTTGGTGGTTGATAAGAAACCACACCAATGGATCGGTGACATTGAATAAACTCTACTCTGTTGAAACAAATCCGGGGTAAGGTGCTTTGTTGCGAACTAATCGTTTGCAGGAGTCCTTATTCAATCGATCGCCACGCTGGCACGGACTTTGGTGACAAGCTCCCTGGCGATCACTTTCAGCTCACCTATCCCCATCACCTCGGTCGCACTGTTGCCCTGGGGCAGGGCATTGATACCGTTCGTCAATCTAGGTGCCAGGGTGCCATGGTCACGCCACAGCGTGGCCATGCTTTCCAACGCGACACGATCGATCTCGTCGAAGCGACATTCACCTGGCTACCTGAGACGCACTTCGCACTGGCCAGAGGCCAGTGGCACACTTAAGATGGCAAGTCCGGGTTGGTCGTTGTCCGGGCCTCCTGGCCGATGCTACGGACTACACGCGGTTTATTCAGAGTCATCATGAGAGCCATGGGGAGTTTCGTCGTCCGATTGTGGAAACGGAAGAGGGAAGCCCTGACTCAAAGTTGTTTCATGGTACTGGCCGTCACCAAACCGATTGCATCTGTTGTTATTGCCTCGATCTTGCTCCTGGTCATTATCATCGGTTGTGAGCGTGGGCACGTAGATCCCACTCGTCTCACCGATCGTCCCGGGGGTCGAACAACAAGCCAGGACTTAGCCGCGATCGCTGCGACGTTTCAATGGGAAACGGATAGGGACGTGGCCCAACGAAGAGGGGCGGCCATTGAACGGTTGAGTGAGCTCGGTCACGTTGACATCGCACAAAACTCATTGGACTGGGTCAACTATCGCGTGGTTGAACTCGAGAATCGTATCGACGTACCCTTGCCTGACAAGCTTGTGGAAGGCGTGGCGTTCGAAATCGAATGGCTAGGGGGAATAACCGAGACTGATCTCGGCGTTCCAATTCCACCCATGGCTGAAGAACCCACCAACCTTCCCCAGTGGAGAGTCAATGACAAGTTACTCGCAGAGACGCTACCTCACCTTCCCGATTGTCGATATTTGATTCTGCAGGGGTCGCTGGTAACCGATAACGGTATCGCAACGGCATGCGAGATTCCTTGCCTGGCAGAACTTCGAATCGCCAATACCTGGATCCATCGCTATCCCTCGTTAGTCACGAATCAGGCCATGCGTCACGTGGGCCGACATCCTTCTCTGCGAAAGGTGAGTCTTAAGTGCCAGCCGATCACCGACGAAGGAATCGAGCTTCTGAGTCAAAGCCGCACCATCGAAGAAGTCGACCTATGCAACTGTCCAATTACGTCGAATGCGATCATCTCGCTGGCCAGGATGCCGAACCTGTCATCGTTGAACGTGAGCACTTCTGACAGCCAATACATCGCCCCTCGGGCATACACGCCAGACCTCAGCAGCTGGTCCCCAGAAATAGGTCAGGCACTATCAGAATTGGATGGGAAGTTGATCTCTGTGACCATCCAAAATGTGCCGCTTCATCCCAAGATTCGGCAGGCATTTGAAAACATGGAATCGGTAACGGACTTCAAATTCAATGAAGTTTCTAAAGCAGAGTAGGGGTTTGGCCAGTACAAAGTGGATCATGGGCCTGAACGCCAAGGTGCCATGAAACGATCGATCTCGCCGAAGCGAAAATGACCACGCATCCTGACACGCACTTCGCACAGGCCAGAGGCCAGTGGCACACGTATGACGCGAAGCTGGTGTTCGGTGTTGCCAGTGCCACCCAGCCGGCTAAATCGAACTTCACCGAACTTTCCTAACGTTGAGTTTTAATAATGGCTGATCATTTAATAACTAAAGGTGCGCAAGACGCAAGACGAGATTGGGAACAAGAACGCGGTTGCTTCATGAACTTCGGCGAATTGTATAGCTATCGGCCAATTATAACTAGCCAAGGATACTACATGCGACTGTCGTGCGATGAATGCTACGTCAATGATTATAATACTGAGATGACACGGCTGATATCTGAATTTGGTGTCCCATGGTGGGCGCCAGGTAGTCGCATCCCTTCAGAAGAGATTGTTCGAGAGCTACTCGAAGATGGTACGTCTTACGAGAGGTATCAACCACCGAGTAAAAAAGTAAGTAACCTGCTTTTGTCTCGTGAATCGAACTGGATATCGGAACATGGTTGCAAGCCCACCGTCATCGCAGTGGACCCTGAGCGTCAAGTGCTTTTGGTTGGTGGGCACACTTCAAGTGGCTTTCGTGTTGACATCGTTGATCTGGTCTACAATTCATGGATGCATACTTATGAGCCTGGGCAGATTTAGGCTCTGTCAGAAAACGGTGATTTGACTTTCAATTGATGACCTCCAACCGTTGAAGAGCACATTCTCTTTTCAACACACAGAGGTCCATCATGGCACGCCACTGCCAGGGCCACGCCCTTGTGCGACCATGCTTTCCAACGCGACACGATCGATCTCGTCGAAGCGATATTGACTTGCCAGCCTCACACGCACTTCACACTGGCCGAAGGCCAGGGGCACACGTAAGATGCACCCACTTGTTTGCTGCACAACTCTTATGGCTTGCTACGGCACAGCTCGGGGCGATGGCCAATGATCATTCGTGATCGCGAGGGGCGGAATCTGGCTCAGGTTTGGAAGTCGCAGCGGCGGGCGATTCGGGCCGAGTTTTCTGCCGGGAACATTTCGGTTTGGTTCACCGGATATGTCGAGTCGTATTCCGAGACCGAGATCGTCCTGGCCCGCGACTCCGATCAGATTTCGATCTCGCTCTTCTGTGCGAACTTCCGCGTGATCGAACCTGATGGCTCGTCCAACGGCATCCAGTGGCAAGGCTTCGCGCGGGTCGTCGTGATTACGACCGACGCAAACACGGCCTGCACGTTGTGCGAACTGAATGCCTGACGATTCGCCTCGCTTCGACTTTTTGCTGGCCAGCAATCGCCCCGCCACGTAAGATGCGAGTCAAACGCCAGGCAGGTCGCCACACGAGAGAGCATGCGTGACCGTGACCAAAGAGATGCAGTGCCGCCTAACGCTGAACTACGACCACGACTGCGCCGAAGACCCCAAGTTCTACGACGATTAAACCGCTTCGCGATCAAGTCCAGCCAGATCCAGGACATGCCATGAACACCAAGCCGATGCGACGTTGCTGGATGGTATTGCTGCTGGGCGTTGGCATGTTGGTCGGATGCTTTGGCATGACGCAGGTCGAGCACGCGCATGTTGGGTTCGATCTTTCGCCGGACGGGCAGACGGTGGTTTTTTCGTCCTCGAAAGGAGACCTGTTTCTGTGGGAGATCGAGTCCGAAACGCTGACTCGGCTGACCGATACCAGCGTCATCGAAACGCTGCCATGCTTTTCGCCGGATGGCAAGTCGATTGTCTATGCCCGGAGCCAGGCCAAGGACAATTCGTTTCAAATCTGCCGGCTCGATATCGACACGCAGAAGGTCACCGAGCTGACCACAACGCCAGACACCAACGACATGTGTCCGCAATTCAGCACCGACGGCAGCACGGTCTTCTTTGCTCGGGCCACGCTGCTTCGCGACTATAGCCTGGGCGGAAAGATTTGGGACAAGTGGTATGTCTGCCAGGTTCCCGCCGCAGGAGGCCCGGCCACGCAGATCACCGACGAACCGTACGCTTCGCTCTATCGCATCGTGCAACAGGCCGATGGCACGCTGGTCTATTCCGCCGACAATTATAAGATGCCCAGGGTTTTTACGCGGCTGTATCGCGTGGGCGAAGATGGGATTCCCACGCCATTCACGCCGGCCGATCCCGACGCGGCCCTTCGCAAGGATGCGCGCTACTACGACGTGGCGCTGGCATCCGACCAGCAGACGCTTGTCTACGTGTGTGACGCGCGAAAAGACTTCTATTACGACATCCGCTCCGACCACGGAGACGCGGCGCCGCAGTTTCTCGCACGCAGCGAAGTCCGCTTGAATCGCCACCCAGCCATGGCGCCCAATGACGAGTACGTTTATTTTCTGGCCGGCACCAGCGCCAACTTCAGCAACCGCACCATCTATAGCCTGTGGCGAGTCGATCGCAACGGCGAAACAGAAGAGGTACTGCCAGAAGCGATGCTAACCGACCCGGTGCCGTAACACCCGCCAAAGCCAGGTGCCATGGCCAAGTTCCGCCGCGATGCGATCAACCTCATCGAAGCGTTATCCGCCCGTTAACGTTCCCCTCACTTCCCACTGGCCAGAGGCCAGTGGCACACGTACGATGCGAAGCTGGTGCCAGCGCCACCCGGGCGCACAGAAGGTGCTGGCACTACAAAAAGCCAATGAAGTCGATAAACGGTCATTACGACATTGCAACCTGAAGTTCTTTGCATTCACAAAAACACTATTCTTCCATTATTTCAAGACGCTGGAGAAAGTCTCCAAACGAGTCGGCGATCTCATAAACGTTTTGGAACATCGCTTCTGGCGGCCTTGGTACACCGTAATCTTCCAAGTAGTCTTCTTCGTCCAACGGTTCGTTAGCTTGATCCCAATAGTACACCTTCCCGGCCTCGTTCCCCTTTATTCCGAGACAAATCTGGCCCGCTCCGCCATCATCTCCTATTGGGATGATGCTTTCTGGCATTCTGCCAGTAAAACATTGAATCCGCACTTGCAGGCTGTACGGATCGCTTTCATCTCTCTTGCCCCCGTAGAATGCGTCGAACAATCCTTTGGATGTCTCAGAAATGTGCGACGGCAACGGATTCTTGGAGCAAAACACGATATGTGGATTATCTGGCGAAGCCCCATTAAATGTGGAAGCTCCGCAGGTCAACAAGAACTGTCGATAGGCTTTGGGGAGACAGACTCCGATTTGTTTCTCAACATCGGTAATCTCGGAATGCGTTGCCGGAGTGAGTTCATCCCCTTCAATTCCTTTGATGCCGCCAAGCCGTGAAAATGCTGTTATATCCATTGCCATAATCATAGTCTCTCCTGCCTCAACATGGGTTGCCAGGGTGCCACGGCCCTGCGTGGCCATGCTTTCCGCCGCGAAGCGTTCAACCTCATCGAAGCGTTCCCCACCCGTGAACCTTCACTTCACACTGGCCAGAGGCCAGTGGCACACGTACGATGCGAAGTTGGTATTAGGCGATGCCAGTGCCACCCGGCCCGAAGATCGTGATGCAGAAGCAATCATATTGACACCAGAGCCTCACTGCACTTTTGCCTTCGATCTTTAACCCAATCGAACGGCTGATTGCTGTGTTGCTCAACGACAATGTTGAAATGGTTCTTCGCTCTGTCCTGATCGCCGAGAACTTTGTAGCCAAATGCAAGGTTGTAGTGCTTCCAACCTTCATCGACACCGAAGAATGACCGAGGATCAGTAGGCGTTTCTATTGGGTTGGATGTCCGTTCAGCATCTTCGTACATCTCGATCATTTGCCTCACGTTACGAATGCCATTCAGAAAGGAAACGCCAGTGTGCAATAGCAGAGACTTCAACTGGCCGTAACTCGCCTCAAGGTCAGCCTTGGATTCGTGGCCCATCGATAACTCAGCTTTCCCAACTAGCCACCCAACATTGACGACATGATCGTATACATCTTCCGCCGCAACACCATCTGCCGTGTGCTTCCAGCCTAGGTTGCATGTGAATTTTCCGTCTAACCAGTCGTGCCCCGGTTGAACCTCAATGAACTGGTCGATGTGTGGAACAATTCTCTTCAACCGAAATGGCCCATCCAGCACAAACCCATGTGGCTCACAAGCAGTAGCCAAGTGCTTAACTTTTGTCTTCAGCATAGCTTTTGACATGACAATCATCTCGTCTTGAAAATTACATCTTGTGCTCTGATTCGTTCACCAGTTACCTGCTGACTGTTTGTACGGATGCGTTGAAGCACAGCCGGATCGATAGATTGGCCTCAGATGTCCAAGATCATACCTTGGAATGAGCCACTTGACTAATTCGCCCGGGTGCCATGGCCACGGCCCTGCGTGGCCATGCTTTCCGCCGCGAAGCGATCAACCTCATCGAAGCGTTTTCCACCCGTTAACCTTCCCCCTTACTTCGCACTGGCCAGAGGCCAGTGGCACACGTACGACGCGAAGCTGGTGTTAGGTGTTGCCAGTGCCACCCGGCCGATAGAACGCCTGCTGCCTGACGCCCAGTTTACGGCAGACCTTTTCCATCGGAGTCCCTGCCTCTGTCTGTTTCAGTGGGAATGCGAGCTGCTGATCCGGTAATTTCAACTTCTTCACAGTCATTTTCTCCTCGAAAATGACGACCAGATTTCACACTGACTTTCTCACTTACGTTGGTTCAGTCTTGCGTTGCAGGTCGAAGGCAAAACCGTTTTTGCTGCTACGGTTCTTTCTTTTTAAATTGCTCCCAGAAACCTGGCCTTGGTAAAGGGTCAATATGAATTGAAAAATGCGCGGAATCCTTAGAACAATAGACGGCAAAACACTTGTACGCACCAGTCGTCTCATTATACGACCCATCGCACCTCAGCAAGGACCTACACTTTGGGCAGTGAACATCCTCACCTTGCTCCATATGTCGAAACAGATCCGTAGACGACATAACATTCCTACCATATACCAACATAACTTCCTCCGCCTAATCAATAGCCAGGGTGCCATGGCTCTGCTATCCGTCGCGAAGCGATACACCTCTTCGAAGCGAAATTGCCCCATGAACCTTCCCCTCATGTCACGCTGGCCAGACGCCAGTGGCACACGCACGATGCGAAGCTGGTGCCAGGCGTTGCCAGGGCCACCCGGCCACTGGGTGATTGAAGACGGAAGGTTGGATTTCAACAGGGCGAGCTTTATTCTAACCCTGCCCGGGTGCCACGGCCTTACGTAGCAACGCTTTCCGCTACGATGCGCTCAACCTCATCGTAGCGTTACCCACCCATCAACCTTCCCCTCACTTCGCACTGGCCAGAGGCCAGCGGCACACGTAAGATGCGCAGTTGGTGCCACCCGGCCGCTCAAAAGGTCTGGTCTGCTGGAACAATCAATTTTAAAGAACAGTACCAAAATGCAACGGGCACAAGTCTAGATGACTTTTCCATCAAGAGAAATTAGGTTGGCGAGCCCTAGTTGCAGAGGAGAAGGCCAATGATGCATTTCCGTAATCTTAGGAGACGACCTCTCATCGGCCTTGGCCTGTTGCCGTTGATTTTCGCGACATCCAGCATTGCCTATGGTCAGCAAGCTACGGATTTCACGTCTCAGGGGGAATATCCACCAGGATTTATCCGTTGTGTACTCGATCTGGATAGGAAGACCGCTCGTGTTGATGCGTCGGAAGTCCGACTAGGTTTGGAAGCTTGTTACGGCACTCTCTTCAAAGAACAACAGATAGCTGATGCAATGGATGGCGTAGGGAGCTTCACGGCACTCGAAGAATGTTCTTGGAGTGGGGACATACCTATTGGCATCTTGCTGAATCACGAGAGCACCAGCAAGAGATTACGCCGACTGAAAGTGAATCTGGGGCCATTCCGGTCTCGCCCATCGGAATATCCGACTCTTCCAGAATTGGAATCGTTGTCGTGTTCTTGTGGCACGATGAGCTTGAAAGATGCCGAGGTTCTTGAAGCGGTTCGAAAATCTCCAAAACTAAGGGAATTGCACCTGAGGTTAGCCAAATTAACGGAGGTTCAATTGGCTGAACTGCTACAAGCGTCTTCAATAGAGCGTCTCACGCTTGAACAATGCGAGTTAGAACACAACACCCTAGCGGCGATACCGAAGAGCACGTCGCTGACCGATTTGACGGTAAACTACGATGGAATAACCGAAGATATCGTCGATGATCTGAGTGAACTCAAAAGGTTGACTGTTATCTTTACCGAGCCTGTCGAAAATGTTGACAAGCTAAAACAGATGAAGTTGAGCGGGGTTCGCTTCCACTTGTCAAACCCCGATGACGCTCGCTCAATTCTAGCTGCCCTCCCCAAGACACATATGAGGGAGTTATCCATAACCGGAAGGCTCGACCAGTCCCTTGTTGATCAGATTGTTCGCCTCCCTCATTTAACTCGTTTATCACTCCAGGGTGAATTTGATCAAGATGCGCTAGAACGAATTGGGCAGGCAAAGCAGCTTGAGTATCTCACCATCGAAAGCATGGTGCTTGGAGAATCGCCTCGGCTTTCGATCACCTGGTTATCGCAACTAACCGCGCTGAAGCGTTTGAAGTTGTCGCACCTGGAAATCGTCAGTGACCCAGCTAGTTTGACTAGACTAAAACTTCCCTCTCTTGCTTGGATAGAAATTGTTTCCGTGGAGAACGCTGGGAAGATGGTTGAACAGTTGCTTGCCAATGGCGACACGTTAAAGACCATCGCGATGTACCCAGATCAATTCAACACGCTGAAAGAAGGTTGGGAAATTGACGATCAGTCATGCTCACATGTGGTGCTCCATCTAATTGCTGATGGAGATGACGTTCATGACTTGGCTGTTCTAAGAGGTGTACTATCAGGGAAACCACATTTCAAAACACTGCAGGTTGTTACAGATTTTATCCACATTGACGAAGTCCGGAGGATCGTAGCGAAAGTGGCAAGCATGCCATAGCTCCTCGGCAAACACTGAGGCTGACTCAATGATTATGGATAAACACCATCTCAGCCAGGGTGCCATGGCCACGGCCCAGCGTGGCCATGGTTTCCGTCGCGATGCGTTCAACCTCATCGAAGCGATCCCCGCCCGTTAACCTTCCCCCTCACTTCGCACTGGCCAGAGGCCAGTGGCACACTTAAGATGCAAATCTGCTTCTGGTCGTTGCTAGTGCTACCCGGCCGACATCTTGGTTGTGCTGTCGGTCTACCCGGTGCAGAACCGTTGGATTTCGAGGATCTGTTCGAATACGCGATATGAAACTGCCCCCCTTCATTACGAAATGGTCGTTGAAAACATTACTCTTGGTGCAACTCGCCATTGCTCTCGGCCTCTGGAGCGTTGCGAGCTATTACTGGAGAGATTATGAAACTCCAGAACTATTGCGGAAGGCAGGGGCAATACCAAAACACGCAAGTGCGTTTTACGTCTCACGCGGCGGCGACATAGGAGTTATGGGGCGTTCGGTCAAAGACATCGAGAGTGAGGAGATCCATCTGGCTGCAAGTGATGTTGCCGGTGTATTCGTCAAGGACAAGAATTGGAATAAACAGGAGGTATTTCGCCTTTTGGATTGGCTTCCACAACTACAGTTTTTATCACTGGAGCATCGAGAAATCGGGGATGACGATGCCAGGTTCCTGGCGACACTAGACGTCGCAATGCTTAATATCTGTTTTAACCCGTTATCGGATGACGGTCTTATGGCACTTACCGCCAACAAGTCACTTAGGCAGATATGGATCTACAGGACGAACACAACTGAAGAGGGAAGACAGAGGTTTCGTCAACTTCGCCCAGATGTACTAGTTCATGATCGGCACTGAAAATGCGCTCGTGCAGCCCGGGTGCCATGGCCACGGCCCTGCGTGGCCATGCTTTCCGCTGCGATGCGTTCAACCTCATCGAAGCGTTTTCCGCCCGTTAACCTTCCCCGCACTGGCCAGAGGCCAGTGGCACGCGTACGATGCGAAGCTGGTGTTTGGTGTTGCCGGTTCTGCCGGGCCGGATCCGCGGTATAGATAAAAGTAGAGGTTTCATGAAGAGTGTGAACTACTACGTGCTTGGGCAGTTGTTTCGGCTCTTGGAGCGCGTGGAGCTAATCGATGGAGTATTTATGGGAGATTACGATCCTGACAATCCATCGGACGTGGAGGCATTGGCTTGCGAGTTTTTGTGGCCATCGGTTCGGGAGGCTACCCAAGAAGGTCAAATGGCCATCAGGAACGCGCTCATCTTTTATTCCAGTGCCAACAGTGCCCCAATTCAAACAATGAAAGATCGATGCCAGGAGCTAACGTTGCCAGATGCTGATTCGTGGCCGTTGTTTTTCAATCGGATAAGTCAAACCATGTTTGGCGATAACGACTGCAACCAGTTCGATCCAAGCGAATACATTGAGATTCCAGACGAAACAGCCAGCGAATTCGTCCTGATGAGAAAAATCTAGAACGACTTTGGATTTGACTTGTGTGCCTACGAGATAACGGCAATTAGGCCCAGCCCGGGTGCAATTGCCACGACCCTGCGTGGCCATGCTCTCCGCCGCGATGCGTTCAAACTCATCGAAGCGTTATCCACCGACTAACCTTCCACTCACTTCGCACTGGCCAGAGGCCAGTGGCACACGTACGATGCTAAGTTGGTGCCAGGCGATGTCAGTTCTGCCGGGCCGCTGTTGGTCAGGGCGAGTGCTTTGCGTGACTTGCCGACTCCTTTCCGTGGGAAACCTTGATGCCAATGCCTCTCGAACGCCCGGCTTGCAAGTGCTTTCAGTCTGCTGGTGAGTCTGTGATTCACACCGAGCCGCAAGACCTTGAAATCGACGCGTGGCATCAACTGCTCGAATTGATCGATCGTGCTGTGGCGACTGGGGCAACTGAATTCGCCCCTGGGCCGGCTCTTGGCTGGGAGACCTGGTGGCAGATCGTCACGCTGCCTCCATCGATTGGCAGATTGACGTCGGTCCGAAAGCTGATGCTGTACGGCAGCAATCTTGATCAGCTACCGCCAGAGATTGGCGAGATGGAGTCGCTGGAAGAACTGGAACTGTACACTTCGTATCGCCTGCATTGGCTTCCGTACGAAGTCACGCGTTGCCCCAACTTGAAATCGAGCCTCATCAGCACCCGGGCCTTGTACGGCAACTACAAACAGCGGCATCCATTTCCGCGTCTGCAGGACGGGCCCGATTTCCTGCCTGAGGTCACTCCCATGCAGTGCAGTGTTTGCCGCTCGCCCCTCGCTTCGACGATCAAGCGTCGCTGGATTTCGCTCAACATCGCCACCGATGTCGTCCCGTTGCTCGTGCATGCCTGCTCGAAGGACTGCCTCGATTCGCTGCCGACACCACCAAGCAACTACGTAAGCCGCCCGCACACCGGCGGCACGCACCTGCATCAACCTCAACGAGGTCGCATGTAAACCGCCCTGGTACGCCCGACCTCCACGGTCGCTGGTACAGCAATCATCTCGAAGGATTAGCAACGTGGATTCTAACTTGCAGTCGGCTTGGATCTTCATGGGAGAGGGCGCGACGCATCCGGCGGGTCTGTTTTCAACGCGAGAACTCGCGGAGCAGTGGATTCTGCGGCACCAGGTCACCGGCGTCCTGACGCGGTACCCCATGGATCAAGCGCTGTACGATTGGGCCATCGCAGAAGGGCACTTCGCCCCGAAATTCCCCAGCCAGCAACGTAGCGAGTTCGTCCAGCGATTCACGTCTGCCTACGCCGAGCACTACCACTATGTCGATGGCATCGAAGCAGGCGCATAGCGTCGAAGCTCAGGGTGGCTTGCATTCTGATTGTCAAGGATTACTCTCACCGAAGAATTAATCACCTGATCGCCTTCCCTTCACTTCGCACTGGCCAGAGGCCAGTGGCACACGTGTGATCTGAAGTTAGTGCCAGGCGTTGTCAGTGCCACCCGGCCGACCACCAAGATTCCCATAAACCGTGGGCTAATCGAGAATGAAGATATTTGAAAACGAAGATTTAGAGTCGTTTCAGGATCGCGATTCTGGAGCCGTGTTCGCTGATATCGAGTTTCGGAACTGCTACTTTCGTAGCTGCATTGTTTCCGTGACCAAGGATCCGGCACTTCGTTCATACGTGAAGAACGTAACGCTTCGTCAATGCTCTCAACGAGGCTGCGCCATCTATTCCGGCATCTTCGAGAATGTGGTCGTCGATGGTTTGAAAACGAATACCCAACTCGTTCAAGTATGGGGGGCCGTCTTCAAGCACGTGGTGCTGCGAGGCAACATTGACCGCTTAATGATTAGCCCCAATGTCGATGTCAAAGGGGAGAGACCAGCGGTCCAGGTAGCATTCGATCAAGCCAACTCCGAATACTATCGCCATGTCGATTGGGCACTCGATATCAGCGAAGGTGCGTTCAAAGACCTCTGGATCCAAGGTGTGCCGGCCCACCTGATTCGACGCAACCCTGAAAGCCAGGTCGTGGTCACTCGGGAAAAAGCGATGGCTGGCGAATGGCGAGAATTATCCCTGCATGAACA
This sequence comes from Bremerella sp. JC817, assembly GCF_040718835.1. Lineage (NCBI taxonomy): Bacteria > Pseudomonadati > Planctomycetota > Planctomycetia > Pirellulales > Pirellulaceae > Bremerella > Bremerella sp. JC817. The sequence goes on from NZ_JBFEFG010000259.1 coordinate 16,495, forward strand.
AATCTGGTCTTTGGCCCTGCGAAGGTTCTTGGAGGGCAAGGACGACGCTGTCGTTCTTGTGGCCCCGAAACGTCATCGCAAGTTCCGGCGGTATGTCGAAGACCTGAGAACCCTTCAGCAGGCGGGCGTTGCTGAGCCTGATTAGAATGGGTGCCATGGCCACGGCCATGCGTGGCCATGCCTTGCGTCACGGAAAGCTCCACCACATCGAACCGTTATCCACCGATTAACCTTCCACTCACTTCGCACTGGCCAGAGGCCAGTGGCACACGTAAGATGCGAAGCTGGTGCCATGCGGTGCCCGTGCGCCAGCGGACGCTTGGAAGCGGTTCGTGCAATGGTCTACAGAACCAGGGGGACCTCGGCCTGATTTGGGATGTGATAAAGAGATGAATGACATTCACCTGAACGTTCATGGCTTGGGCGTATTCCTATATTCCCCTTTTGCCGCAGAGACAATCGCACCTCACTCCAATTTCCTGGAGCAACGTTTTCTTACGCCCGAACAAGTTCTGCCATTTGTTTACGAGGGCACATTGGTTGCGTTTCAGACTGGCGAAGGCTTTTTCCGACTTAGATTTCGTCAGGGTTACCCTGCTTACCCTGAAGAGTATTTGACCTACATGCTCCGGCTTGCCGTGCTCGTCAAGGGCGGCAAGCTTTGCTTCCGAGACTTATCCGATCTCTATGACTGGAATCCGCACTGTAGCCAGGAACAACAATTGAGCTTGGATGACGGCTACTACCACCTTTCTGTCTGTAGCAATCGAGATCTCACGCAGGATGAGATCGACATTTTGATCTACCTCAACCCCCTTGAAGAGATGCCCGCGCTTGATTTTCGAGGCAACGTGCCGGTCTTGTTCGGTTGACCGCCCAGGTGCCATGGCCACGGCCCTGCGTGGCCATGCTTTCCACCGCGAGGCGATCATGTCGTGGAAGCGTTATCTCCATCAACCTTCCACTCACTTCGCACTGGCTAGCGGCCAGTGGCACACGTGCGATGCGATGCGGACGCTTGTCCGCGCCAGTGCCATCGTGCGGTCTTTCTTCCGATGAAGATTCGACTTCTCTGGAACTGCCCCGGTGGCATGCGTCTGATAAGACATCTATGCTAGGCGTGTTACCCATTCCATTCACCTCTTGTTAGTAGCAGCAACGGTTGACCATGGCGTACGTCCTCGGCTCTGCGGTTTTGAAGATGGAGGCGAACTTGAAGACCTACGCGGCACTTCGCAAGCGGTTCAAGTTCGACGAAGTGCTGTTTGGGCGTGGAGCCGATCCGTGGGTCATTTCGTTCTGGTACGATCTGCCGGCCGGGCCACTCACCAACTTTCAGGTAGACCCTGGCCAAGACAAGCTTGCCTCGCTCGAGTACTCTTTGTGGCAGTCGGCCAAGGACCGCACGCTGTTTCCAGCGACGATCGAGCTGGCAGGTTCGCTTCTGCAAGATCGGATGGAGCTTCATTCAATCGGCAAATTCCCGGACGGAGACCTCTGGGTTGTCCGAGACCGCGTGGATGGCGACACGTATAAAGTGAACTACGATTCGCACACGATGCTGCCCCCAATTGATGTCGCGTGGATCCGGCGATGGGCAGCGACGGAGCTTGAGATCGAGCTCTTCGAGCCTGGTAACGACACCGCGACGCTTTTGAAATTGACCGGACCAGACATCGAGAACTACTTCGCCACAGTCGACGCGACAAGTTTGCAATTGAAGTCGATCGAGTTCAAAGGGCCCACGCCAGAGAACTACCGCGAGCTGCTTGGCGAAATCAGCGAACCGCTTCTCTCACTGGACGCCTATGTGCAAGTCGGTGTGAATCTCGCCTACCTCGAAGACCCTCTCGCCGCGCTCGCTCGGCATCGAGACCTGCTGCCCCATTTTGAAGGCGTGAAGGTCTCGGGAAAATACGCCGACGGTTTCGATCCGTTTGAAGCGACGCATGAAGGCATCGACTCAGGCCGGCCTGTTCGCTATCCGCTGGCCTGGCGGTTGTACGACAAGCGCGGGCTGCTTCAGCTCGACCTGCTTTATCGTGTCGATGGCACGCCGCAGTTCGAGGTGCAGTTTATCCCGACACGCCCCAAGGTGGACGGGGACAAAGAACTTCTCAAGCACTTGAAAAAGCTCGACTGCGAATACGAGTTGTGGGATGGCGAGCCGTTTGGTCGCTGGCAGTAAACTTGTTGCGAATCACCACGACGAACTAACCACGAAAGGCATCGCATGTTAGAAGACCCCGACCAGATCGACATGGTGCTGAAAGGCAAAGATGGCATGATCACCTTCGTGATTATCGACGCCGGCATCACGACCGACCAGGACAAGCGGCTGGAACTGCTGAACCACAAGATCCAATGCTGTGCCGCCGCCTTGTGCGACCCGGACCAGTGGCAAGAATTCGGCGGCCCGACCGAAGTCGCGGTGGAAGTTCAATGCAACTTCGAAGTCAACGAAGAAGCCCCACCCCAACAACTAAACTTCACCACCCCCGCCGGCCAAGACATCTCGATGACCGTCCGATTCGTCTACCGCCCAAGTCCGTACGGCGGGTAGTGGGGGGCCTACCCGGCCATTTCATTCACTTTGGTACCAAGCCGCTGCGCGATGGTTTCTGCGAAGGGGAGGGCGTGTTCTTCTGGCGTGCTGCATTGCTTGAGGATGTAGAGGGTGTCGGCCGACATGATGAGCCGAAATTCTGTCTCTTGATCGATCACTGCCAGTAGCCAAATCTCGCCGAAGCGACGAATGTTTCTGACCTTCGATTGCAGGAACACATCCTTGACCCGGTCAGGCGAGTCGAGCATCGCGGCCGCCTCGCGGTATCGTTCTTCGTACACCTCCATCATGTCTCGCCGCACAACCGTCGTTGCGGGAAACAGCGATTCGATCTCCGCAACCATCCGCGGCAACGTCGATGGGCCGAACCCGAACACGCCATAAGCGGTCACGTACGCCCCCTCGTCAAACTCCCACCTCATCGCCGACACCTCTGCTTGACCTGACCGTGATTCCGCGTGACGCGCTGTTGATCGAGATCGCGCCACGTGCTTCGCTGAGAAGGTTCATCGTACAAACAGACCGAGCCGTGAGCTATTGCAGACGATCGGTTGTCGCGAAACCTGTTTCGCGAGTGGAACGCACACCAAGCTGCGTCGAGGCGCGCTCTCCGGCGTGATGCCGGGCGTTCTGAGTAATCACGCGGCCTGGGCTGTGGGATTTCTGGCTAAGAAAAGCAGGTCGCTGAGGGTTTTTAGTTGGTCGCGGGTCAGGTGTTTGAGTTGGTCTTGGTGGAGTTGGTCGAGGGGGGCGTCGATCTTTTTCAGGAGGGCTTTGCCTTTGCGGGTCAGCGTGACCCAGACGACGCGGCGGTCGTTTTCGCAGCGGTTTTTTTCGGCGAAGCCGAGGGTCACCAGGCGGTCGACCAGCCGCGGCAAGTCAGGCTGGCGTGTTAACATCTGTTCGCCGATTTGATAGACCGAGACCGGGCCGCCATGTCCGCGAAGGATTCGCAGGGCGTTGTACTGCACCGGCGTGATGCCATACTCTTTGAACAGCTCTTCAAACGGTTGGCTCAGCACGGCGAACGTCTTCGACAGATTCAACAGCACCTCGCGTTCGAGCAGGTCGATCGGGTTCCGCATGCCGATTTCCGCCGCGATGCCTGTCACGTTTGCCTTCTTTGCCATCCGACCCTCGCCTCGTTCTCGATCACCGCAAGTAGGTTTTTCGTTACGTCGTCGCGCCTTGGACAGGCTCGCGTTTAGCCGAGCCGAACCGATGTCATGCTAAGGCTGCCGCCGAGCATTTCGTTGTTGAACAACTTCAACTGCTCTTTGTTGTGCTTCAGACCAAGCACGTACAGCAGCGGCAAGTAATGTTCCGGCGTTGGCACCGCCAGTTGCATCGGGCGACCTTGCTTCGCGTAATCGACCAGCGGGGCATAGTCCCCTTTGGCGAGTTGCTGATTGACGAAGTTCTGCGCTTCGACCGCCCAATCGAAACCATAGTTCGGCTTATCGAGGTTGCGGCCGTCGACCAGGCCGAGGTTATGCACAATGTTGCCACTGCCGACGATCAGAATTCCGCGATGCCGCAGCACGTCCAGCTGTCGGCCAAGTTCCAAGTGAAACGAAGCAGGCCGCGTTCGATCGACGCTCATCTGTACGACTGGAATGTCGGCGGCCGGGTAGAGATGCTTCAGCACCGACCACGCTCCGTGATCGAGGCCCCACGACTGATCGAGCGCCGCCGGATGTTCAGGCACCAATCGCGCGGCGGTCGCGGCGAGTTCCGGGCTGCCTGGGGCAGGGTACTGCACGTCGAACAATGCCTGGGGAAAACCGCCGAAATCGTGGATCGTCTTCGGCTGCTTCATCGCCGTGACCTTCGTCCCCCGCGTAAACCAATGCGCCGAGATGCATAGCACCGCCTTCGGTTTGGGAACGGTCTTTTCGATGGCCCGGAATCCCTGGACGAAGCGGTTCTCTTCGATCGCGTTCATCGGACTACCATGCCCCAGAAACAAGGCCGGCATCGGCTCGGAAAGTGGAAGGTCCTGAGCGAACGCATCGAGCTGGTTCAAACTTCCAATCGACAAAGCCGCACCTGCTGTTTTGATCCCAAAGTCCCGCCGATCCATCGTGAATCTCACCTCCACGGTTGGTCACTGCATCAATTCCCGCCATCCTCAGACTGTATGTCATAACAGATATTGCGGCAAGGCCAGCCTGGGAATGGGTAGGGGAGCATGCAAAATCACACGAGGCCAATTGGCCGCGGTGCTTTTGGTGTGCGGGAGAGAGGACTTTTTTGCCAGGTTGAAGTATCGACAACCAAAGAACGACTCTGCGAGTTGCTGCCAATTGCGGTCGATTGATGTCAGCCGATGCATGGAGTCATCAGAGGATTCCGCTATTTGATAGACGTTTCTGAACTGTTCTTCAAACGGTGGTGATTCACCAATGTCTTATCAATATTCGTCCTCATTCAGAGCATTGCTTGCCTGATCCCATTAAAACACCTTGCCCTACTCGATCCGTCTAATTGCCCAACACACTTGCCCTGCATTCACCCGGAGAATTTTCGATTGGCATTTAAATCATCCGGCAATTGTAGTCGATCCAAGTCCACAGGAAAGAAAAGGTTTGCAACAGACGTGAGTCTTGCTCATTTGAGATGTCATTAGGCTAACGTCAGAACACGCTGTCTTTCGCAACAGTTATTGCGGAAACGCCTCCTGGTCCATTGTTACGCCCCATATTTGAAACAAAGCTAACTTAGACAAGTTCATGCAGACGAGTTGTTTTGAACTGGCCCCATTTTCACCGGTAGCACAACTTGCTCTAGTGCAAGCAAGTGATTTATCGACTAGGGTATAAAGCGCTGGCTGGACTTCTAAATTCCACTTGTTGAATCGCAACGGTTATATTTGGATAGTAACATCGATGGGCCTATTTAACCTCTTGAAGACCTTGTTTTCCTCGAAGCAAGTTGCTATCGGAAATACAGATCCGGTGTGCCCTTACTGTGAACACCGTTTGGATAAAATGCCCGGTCGCAAAAAGAAATGTCCCGCATGCGCGAAATCTATGCTCGTACGAACACGACCATCTGACCGGAAGAAAATCCTCATTAAGGAAGATCAGGCAGTACTTATTGAGGAACAATGGTCGATAGCCAACGGCACCCACGATGAATTCCTCGCAGCAAGACGTGACCATCAACTGGAGCGTGCGCGACTTCAAAAGCAACTACGTCGAAATCCGTCTTCGAACGAGGTTGAGTATTCACAACTGGCGAAATCACTTGACCATTTTGCGAAGCAAATGCAGTGGGGGTTTTACCGTACCGCACGTCTTGCAATGGGAGATCTTCTTAAGAACGACCAGCGTTTCGAAGAGGCACTCAATGTTTATTTGGAAGTATGCTACATAGACCTGAATGGCCCGAACAACTGCGGAACAACAGAACCAGAGATTTTGCGCGAGGACCCTCCATTTGAGCCTGAATTCGGACTACTGGTGATGGAAGTTATTTGTGATGTGGACGTATTATTTCACAATTTGAATTTAACGAAGGCCCAATTGAAGTTTCGATTTTTTCAGATCGCAAACAATGTGAGGAGTTCGCTTGGGACACCATTAAAGCCCAACAGGGCGTGGCACTTGCTGTTGCAAGACTTGAACTGATTGGCTGTTTAACTCTTTTGCGTCAGAATCGATTAGCGATCTGACTATTTATGCCATCCTAATCGAAGGTCTTTCGCATCCCGACTAATCCTAGGTCTTTGGCCGTAACCAACGTTCAAATTGGGCGTTGAACATTGGCTGTTTCTTTAGTTTCTGACATCTTCAGACACGGGACATTGGTTTCAACCGCGATGCTACTAAACGTTGCTTGCATCGCGCGGTGGCAGACGCTAGTTTCAATCCATATCCAATTACGCAAGGCCAACCCGTGTGCCTGCCTGGCATTCGCCAGCGGTTCGCAGGGGACAATCATCGAGGAAGAGGTCGCGATGAGTTGGGATGTGTTGCTCATGAAGTTTGGCCAACCGTACGAATCGGTTGCAGAGATCCCCGATGACGCTACGCCACTTCCGCTCGGTTCACACTCCGAGATTCGTTCTTCCGTCAGCCGCTTCTTCCCCGGCACCGATTGGTCGAATGAGGCATGGGGCATTTTCAATTCGTCGATTGATTCGATTGAATTCAACCTTGGAGAAGATGTTCCTGCAACGAGCATGATGCTTCACGTTCGCGCGTCGAACGAAATCGTGCCTCCGATCGTCGCCATGTGTCAAGAACGGAACTGGAGCGCACTCGACTGCTCGGATGGCGAGCTACTCAACCATTCCGATAACCCAGCCGCAGGGCTCGAAGCGTGGCGAGAGTACCTCGGCAGAGTCCTGGAACAAGAGCTGCCAGAGTCCGAAGAATAGCGGCCAGATGTTATCGATCACGATACCGCCCAGCGACGCGTATTCCGTGCGACCATACCGCATCGCCTGCTTCAAGGCATGCATGTTCGCTACCTGCTTGCTGCTGACGCTAGGTGTGTTGCCGGGCCGAAGTACGTTTGCGGCGGAAGGGTCGGTCGGGTTTGCTCATTCGGTTGGGATTCTTCCGGACGGCACCTTGATCTTAGGCATGTACGGCAACTCCGACGCGAGTGCGGTCCTCAGTTCGCCTCGCTGGTCACGGATTGATCAGGTGTTGGAATTCAACGCCAAACCATTTCCCCAGCGCAATCCCGAGACGTTGATCGTCGATTCGGTCAGCTCGGTGACATCGTCGGCCGACCGGACGCTGCATGGCTTCGGATGTAAGAGTGGCTCGATCTGGTTGTGGCACTCCACGTCCGACACCAAGAAACAGCTCCTGTATCTCACCAGCGTGAACGACGGGCTGATGATGATTGAAGTCAAGGAAGACAACCTTGCGGAAATCAAGAACTTCCCGGAACCGGTTCTCGAGGAAGAGCCCTGGCGCCGTGCGCTGCAGAAGCACCTCTTCCAGCGTCGCTTATGATAACCAGGCCCCGTGCGCTGACACCTCCCAAGACGCCGACAAGAGCGTGTCCGGCAGGCTCTTAGAACCGCTTGCAGAGTTCGTGAACGCTCGAGGTTGTCAGGCACTTCAGAGCCAAGGAAGCAATCTTCTTCGCCTCGTTGCAGTCGACGCTTCTCAAAGCGTGACGCACATCGGCGGCACGCGAAGGGGCCAGGCTCAATTCGCGAATGCCCAGCCCAATCAGGAGACGAGCAAAGTCGATATTGCTTGCTTCTTCTCCGCATACACAGACGGGGCAATTGTGCGTACGTGCCTTTTTCACAATCCAGCGAATGGCTCGCAATACCGCGGGATGCATGGCCGTGCAGTCATTGTGTCCCTCGGCGAGATCTCTGTCGACGGCCAGCATGTATTGGGTCAAGTCGTTGGTGCCAATGGCAACGAAGTCGGCTAACTCCAGAATCTCGTCGAGGGCAAACAGCGCCGCTGGCGTTTCGATCATGGCACCGATTTGTGGCCTTTGTTGGATGCCCACAAAGCCCGTCGCATTTCGGACGGCGTCGATCGCCAGAGAGAAGTCGTCGGGACCGATCACCATGGGAAACAAAATACGAACGTCGGCCGTTCGACCGACTTGCAAGATCGCCTTCAACTGCGTGTTCAACAGTTCGACCTCTTTCAAAGAGAATCGCAGTCCCCGTAACGCCAGCATCGAGTTGGTTTCGGCCCGGGACGACTGCAGAAACGGCGGCAGTTTGTCGCTTCCCAGGTCAAACGTTCTTAACGTCAGCGGGCGATTGTTCAAGCTCTTGGATACGCCGCTATAGATCTCGACTTGCTCTGCCAGGCTTGGCCGCTTGGCGGACTCAAGGAACAGAAACTCGGTGCGAAACAAACCGACCCCGGCCAGGTTATGTTTCGTGATTTCGGGAGCCTCCAGCGGGATCCCGATATTGCCTAGTAACTGGATCGTTGTCCCATCGGCCGTGATGCAAGGAAGTTGTTCGTCCACCACGCTCGCATGATGACGTTTCTCGTACAGCTTCTCCCGAATCCAAAACCGAGATTCAACTGCCCTCGACGGGTTTAACTCGATGCAGCCGGTTTCCCCATCGACCAGGACGTTAGTCCCAGCTTCGATGCAGGAGGTGATTTCCGGGATGCCGCTTATGCCCGGAATCCCCAACGACCGGGCAATAATCGCCGTATGGCTGAGGGGACCACCAAACTCTGTGAGTATCGCGACGACGCCTGAGTTGACGAGTTCAATGGTTTCCGATGGCAAGAGTTCCCGCGCGACGACAACCGAGCCTTTGGGCAACGGTTCCCGTTGATTCAAGGAAGGATCCAGCAGGTGTCTTAACAGCCGATGTCCTACGTCGCGCACATCTTGTTCCCGTTCGCGAAGGTAGTTGCTGTCGAGTTGCTGGAAGCGCGTGGCGAATTCCTGAACAACCGCATTCAATGCGCCTTCGGCATTAATTCGATCGCTGGCAATTTGCTTACGAACGAGGGCCGCGAGTTCCTGCGCGATCGTCGCGTGGGCAGATAATACTTCGGTAGCTTCCAGGCGTTCTGCCAGCCGGTTGGTCTGTTCTTCGATTGACGTTAACTCATGCGTGGACTGGGCGAGGGCATCGTCGACCCGGTGTCCTTCGAGTTCGATCTCGACATCCGAGATGGGATGCTGCGGGAGTTCAATTCTCCGTTCCCCCTCGAAGTCGTAGATGATCGCGATTCCGCCTGCAAATCCCGGAGAGATTGGAGTTCCCGTCAATATTTTCATGTAGTACCGTCTCTTATTAGGATCTGAAGACCAGGAAACGAAGCCGATTGGCTCTTATCGCCAAGGTGAAGTTGTCTTGTCCGTCGAGCGAACACGTTGGACTCAAGCAGGCGTTGGCAATCTCTCGCCGCTATGCCAAGGCTGCCAGGTGCTTGAGGTGCGGAAATGGGGAACGCACTTTTTGAGGCTTGGGCCTCTTCTGATCGCTTTGCACGCCACCGGCGCGAAACGCCTCGGCCATTGATTTGGGGATGGCGGCTTCCGCCAGGACGACGCGAACCTGGCTCTGAGAGCACTTCGCTCGCATCTCTTGATGCCTGGCAATTGCCATGGCGCGGCGCTGTTCGGCGAAGGCCATCGCGACACGATAGTCCGCGTCTGCCTGGTCGATCTGAAGCCGTGCTCCGATGTTTTGTCCGACTTCAATTTCAGCAATGTCGATGGATACGATCGCAAACGCCGTGTTGGCGTCGAGTTTCTCTGACAGCACTTTCCGCGTGATCAACATGGGATCGCGCAGGGCTTCGTGATAATGCTCGCAGGTACCAATGGCGGAAATGACGCTTTGCCCCACGCGAGCAATGATGGTCGACTCGGTGGCTCCGCCGACCAGTTGCGCGAGGTTCGTCCGGACCGTTACCAGCACGCAAACCTTCAGTTGAATTCCATCTCGGGCGATTCCAAACAGAACGTCGCTGCGGGCATCCTTCGGGTCAGGGCATACGATCACTTTGGGATCGACGCTTGTTTTGACGGCCTCGAGGATGTCTCGGCCAGCCAGGTCGATGGCGGCAGCCGTATCCCAATCCAGAGGAATACCGGCGCGGTCGGCGGCGATCACGGCGAGAGTGACCCGGCGGATATCTCCTCCGGCCAGGTATTGCGCTTCCAGCAACCTGGTCTCGATCGCGGGCATTCCTGATTGACTCACCATAATCTTGCACTCAACGATCGCGCGAGGATTGACCTGCCTCAGAGACATGAACACCAGGTCGAGGAAGCGAATTCCGGTTCCTGTCGAATAGGCTTGGATCCAAAGCTGGAAATACCAATAGCCAACAAGAACCAAACCAATGGCGGTGGCAATCGCCAGGCTCCAGACGACATACATGTTGTTCTGCTTTCGCACCACCAAGGCTGGCGGTCGCCATCATGCATGGCGACGGATCAGGCCAGGTAAGGTGCTTGGTGACAGAGCGAGGCTGGAATGGGGCGACGAATTCTGCCGGAATGTTGGTTGAGAAAAGAAAGGATCCGTTCGGTCCGACAAAGACCATTGCAGAGTAGTTGTGATTAGTGCGGGCTCGCGTTCGAAGCGTCTTTCACCTCACGCGGATCGCTGACGACGATCTCGACGGTGTGAGCGTCCCCCACGGTGACGATGATCTTTTCACCGATCAAAATCTGCTCGGTTGACGTTGGGCCAAGGACAAGCATTGGTCACTCCTTTGTGCCATGCGATTTTGCATCGTCGTTAGACTCGGTGCCTGGTCCGCGATTCTATTTTGGCGAGCTTTTGTTGGGCGGCTTTTTTGACGTTCGCACCTGCTTCGTTCATCGTGAGAACAGCATTAAGATCGGCCGCGCCTTGCTCAGCCATTCCCGATGCCACATAGACGAGCCCGCGGTTGTACAAAACCATCGCGGTCAGTTCCGGGGTGATTTCTGGGGCATCCAAGGCCGCTGTATAGAACACAACGGCTCCTTGATGATCGTGCTTCTGGGCCCGAACCATGCCCCGTTTGTAAAGCACGTGGGCGCGGTCGCGTTGCGTAAACCAATCGGTCAGCCAGGAAAGTGAACTCATGAAGCCGTCCTTACTGTCGTGCGTCTTTTACCAGGCTTGGAGCGCTGGGTTGTTTGGGCGGCAGAGTAGGCCTGGCAGCGTTCTTGAACTGAACGGAACGCACTTCCTTCGATTCTCTCGTAGCGTTCCGCGCGAACGAACCAGAATGCCAGCCCACCGCTGTTATGACGCGGAACTTGATCGACCGTGGTCGCACGCACGCCGAGCGAGCCCTTCTTGCCAGTCTTACGCCATCCTCGGCGTTCCATGATCATCCGCACCAGCACACCGATCGCTTGGCGCAGTCGCGTGGTACGTTTGACATGAATCTCAGAGAGAAACTTGTCGATATCGGGCTTCGACTCCAGCTCTCGCACGACACCGGCGAGTGGAGCACGATCGTGGTGCAGTTCGGACTCTTCCATGCGTCGTTGCCGATTGGCATCGTTGAAAAATTCCAGCACCGCCTCGAAGGGCTGCTCAGGGTCTTCGACCACATCGGCAAACTTGTTTCCTTGGCGATCGGCCAAGAACGCGTTGCGGGTAATTCGTGCAATTGACATTGGGTTGAATCCTCGAAGTACCGGTCAACGGCGTGAAGATACGAAATCCGTACATGCAAATATTGTATGTCTAAACAGCCTCCAACCGACCGACAATCGCCATAAGATTCGTAACTATTACACTTCCAATACGTAGTTCCGGCCCGAAAACGGTAGTGTGGGCTGTTTGCGAGGGAAGGGGGCGAACGCCGTCGATCGACTCACGAGCCCTCTGCTTGAGTATGTTTGTCAATTCCTGGCCGTCAGCGACTGCTGCTTGCTTTGCGAATCGATCAGGCATAGGATGCGGACACCTGAAGGGGCTTCGCGAAATACGTTGCGATGCGACCACGTTCCGGATGACGGACCCCAGGTCAGCCAGCTGAAGTTTGCAGCAATGCGGGAATAAGATGTGGAGTTCTGGTACCACATCGCGAGGCTGTTGTGCTCTTGGATACTCACGAACGAATCGGTTTCGCTCGGTCGGGATCTCGCGTCAAAGGTCCCTGCGGATTGCTTTCAGAAATGTTCGTCTAGGATCGCGTGTGATCCTTTCTCGGGAATCGCCTCGCACGCAGAAGAGGCGAATCGATGGTGCGTGCATCTCGCTTTGATGGTGAAGCGGTTGGCGCGTGGTTCTGCTTCGCTCTGAGCCGAGCCAACTTGAAAGAAGGATTGCCCATCCTCATCCACGATTACGATCGGCGACCATTGCCAACGATCGAGCAGGGGTGGGTATGTGTTGCGGTGGCGACAGCTACGCAACATTACCGTCGCGATTTGCGGCGGACAAACGGTTTCTAACAAACGTCGGCAGCCTCGAGGTAATGCCCTTGGAACTGCCCGGAAGGTAACGCAACAATGCGGCAAATAGTTGAGGATGCGTTGAGTACGGTTCCCGATTCGGAATCATTCGCAACGCCCAGATATGTCCTGATGGATGAACACGAACGGGTTGGGCCCCGGCTCGAGGAGGGAACCAGTCACTCTTCTCGTCAAGTGCTGTATGGGTTTTCCGATTCCGACGCCTACGAACGGTTCCGTTCCCACAGCACGAATGACTACCGGCCCTATCCACTCGTGAAGGGCTATCTGCGCGAACAACTTCAATCGGATTCGGAACGAATCGGCTTGATCGTGCTGGATGCGGTCAGTGCTCGCGACGAGCAGTTGAACGCGGCAGCGATGGACAATGTATTGCAGGCTCTTGAGGCATCCGATGCCAAGGTCGGCAGCAGGTATCGCTTGACATACGACGCCGCGACGCTCGCCTATCAGGTAAGCGAGCGCGAAAAATAGATTCGGCGGCTTTCGGCCATACGACTCGCGGAGCGAATCACGTCGCGCATCACGCATCGACGGAGAGGCTCTCCGCTTCACGACTTGGAATGCACGTCGCAGATTCGGCGAACAATTGGCAGGTAATATGCTTATACGTGTTGGGTTTGATATTGAGTTTGATTCGCCCGAGCCAGCGCCGATGGTGTTGATGCTGTTTCTGCATCCATCTCGAGAGCTAACGACGAGGCGGCCAGATCGCCTCGTGATTGCACCGAATGTGCCGGGAACGGAGTATTACGATCTGTATGGCAACCGCTGCGCCCGCATCGTCGCCCCGGCAGGGCGGATTTCGCTGCGAAACGAGGCGGTCGTCGAGGATTGCGGTCTTACGGATCTTCAGGCACCTGGCAGTCGCCAACTCCAAGTCCAGGAACTTCCCAACGAAGTCATGCTCTACTTGCTTGCGAGCCGCTATTGCGAGGTCGACAGCGAGTTGAAGGATATTGCGTGGAGCTTATTCGGCAACACCGCGCCCGGCTGGCCCCGAGTGCAAGCGATTTGCGACTTCGTTCATTCCCACATCCGCTTCAATTACATGGAGGCGCGTGCGACGCGAACGGCCTTGGAGGTCTACCTCGAGCAAGTGGGCGTTTGCCGTGACTACATGCACCTGGCAATCACGTTCTGCCGCTGCTGCAACATTCCGGCGCGCTATTGCACCGGCTATCTGGGAGACATCGGTGTTCCCCCGGCGCACGATCCGATGGACTTCAGTGCGTGGTTCGAGGCCTATCTGGATGGCCAGTGGTATACCTTCGACGCGCGGAACAATGTTCCTCGGATTGGACGTGTCCTGATGGCCCGTGGCCGCGATGCCGCTGACGTCGCGCTGACAACCACGTTCGGAAAGAACACCCTGCACAAATTTACGGTATGGGCCGATCCGATCCAGGAGTGAAGCTGGCTGCATGTTGCCAGGCCAGCCGTAGAACGGCGGCAAGCCCTGCTGGGTTCGAACCATCTTTCACCAAGCCAGGCACACCATTACGTGGGCATCAGGCGATCGAGCGTGACTTCTCCATCCAGCTTTGAAGGATCTCTTGCAGGTTAACGCTTTGCGTTTCTCCCTGGCGAAAATACATCCGCTCGATTGAATCGATCGTCCCTTGAAGTTCCGAGCGGTCTTGCTCGCTGAAATCCGCTTCCTGCTTCAAATGCCTCAGGAAGTTAATGGCCGAGAAAGGAGTGATCTCTGGCGGCATTTGGATTCGCTCTGCTTGCGCCTGAACCTCTGCATTCGGAGCGAGGTACATGTAAGCCAGACCGCCAGCCAGGCAGACGACAAAGATCATGCCCCCCACAATCCAGGGACGATAACTGAAGTGATGGACCGGTTTCGCGAGAGGAATCGTCGAGCCGACTGTCAGAATATCGGCGTCATCAAACCGCTGATAAACGAGCTCTTCAATAGCCGCTTTGGCTTGCGGGTTCGCAAACTGGAACGTCGTGATCGGGGCCTGCGTGTCGACCGACCGGAGCGAGACGTTGCATGCTCGTTCGGTCATGATGACATCGGACGAAGCAGAATCGAATTTCGTGACCGATACCGGGGTGAACTTGAGTTCGGTAATCTCGAATCCCGGGAAGTTCATATCGATCAGTTGGTCGACTTCGGGAAGTACCCCGTTGCCGGTAGCTTTGATTTCCAGCGCGAGCTTTTGCTGGTCGAGTTCCCGCTCGTCGAGGGTCTGAACGAGCTTCACCTGGCCGTAAGGACGAGGGTCTCCTTTCATGGGTGCCGCATCGAGCGGAATGATCGCCGACTCGATCGGCAGGACGACGTAGCCTGACGTGTCGACGAAATCCATATCCAACGAGAACGACGGAATGGTATCGACCTGGGGTCCTTTCGCCTGCAACAGCAGGAAGGCGTAAGGCGTCACTCGCCAGCCATATTGGTTGAGCGATTTCGACTGGGTCCCTTGCCCTTGAAAGGTGACCGAAAGAACGTCGAACTGTTCTTCCAGAGCGGCACGGACCGCGGCCTCGAACTTGTCGCGATAGTTTTCCTTCGGACGTCCATAGTTGTAAGCGAATGCCATGCTGTTCTGGTTCTGCAGGTATTTGCCGAATCCGCCTGACTCGCGTTCGATTTCCGCCGTATGCCGAATATTCACGTAGACACCGAAGGGCGTCTCGTGGCCGACGACATCACTTCCATCGATAGCGACATCCAACTGGATTTCAGTCACCAGATCTTTGTAAAACGAAAAGACCTTCTGGGCTTCGTTCGTCAGGGGATGATCGCCGGCGACTTCCAGCCCGGTCTTCAGGTATCGGTACTTCGCGTTGGGACTGACCCCCGACAGCGTCTGAAACAATCCGTTGGCAAACTGCTCTTGATGATATTCGCGTGCCGGCGGAGGCAACTGTTCGATTGCCGCGATGATCCTAGGAGGCTGCGAAGGGGCCAGGCGGTTGCTTTCGTCGATGTTGCCAACGTCGCAGGCACCCAGCGCCGCCAGAAACCACAACTGGTAGACCTCGGGCGAGTAGTCATCCTTCGAGAGCTGAGGGACCTGCTGACAGTACCACTCGGCCGCTTCGTGAAAGGCGGTGAAGGCCTTCTGTCGCTGCTCTTCAAAGTTATGGTGGGCATCGATCTCGCTCAGGTAGGCGTTCTCGTCATGCAGCAGCGCGGCATAGGCAAGCTTGAGCGCCCAGCTTTGCGGATGAGCGGCCAGACCGCGTTCGATCAACTGATAGGCGACCTGGTAACCACGCAAGATCTCGGCCTGCAGGTCTTCCATTTTTCGATTGGTCTTAAACCGCTGCTGGACGTTCGGATCTTTCCAGACCGTTGCCAGGTTGGTTCGCATCGTCTGGGCGATCTTTCCCAGGGTTGTGTCGTCCAGCGTTGCCACGTCCCCCAACACGCTTTCGATCGCTTCCAACCGATAGACTTCCGCCGTGGAATGGCATTTCATGAACGCTTCCAGCAAGATGCCTTCATCGATCGGGTCGATCGGAAGTGCTTTCAGGCGATCGAGCCAGGCCGACAATTCGCTGAGGTTCCGTTCCTGCTGCGAACGGGTCAGAGGAATGCTCGCCGAGCGGGGCTGATATCCGTAGGCCATGAATACCTGGCCAGCGTTGGCCCGGTTCTGCGAATTCAGATCGTGATTGGTGATCCAGGTCTTCATGAACGCTTCGGCTTGCTGGTGGGCCCGGTCCGGCATCAGCGTTGCCAGCTGTTCGATGTAGGGGAATGCCTTGATCTCTTCCCCCGCTTTCAAATAAAGCTTCGTCATCATGGTGATGAATTCCGGCTTCAAGCTCGGAACGATCATCGCCTCCCAGGATGGCTTCGGAGCGAGCTGAATCATCTCGCTGAGGGCAATTGGCTGCACCGGCCCATTCTGCTGCATCATTTGGTTGGCGTTGATGAAATAGGTGTTGCCAAACTGGTCTCGACGAAGCTGCGAGTTGATATTGCCTCCCTGGGCCAGGTCCAAGGTGATCTCGGCTTCTCGCATCCAGTTTTCGGCCAACAGCGAAACCATCGGCATCCAGCGCGCACGCTTTGCTTCGGGCTCTCCTTCAAGCGTCGTCACCAGGGCATCGACCGCCTGCGATTGCAGACGCAAGTACTTCAGCCGCTGCGGAACATCGCGGGCATAGCGAGGAAGCCCCTGCGAGACCTGCGAACCGAGGCTCGAAAGGATCATGATGCCGCGCTGCGACTTCTCTTGAAAGCTTTCCTGCAGCCAGGCCTTTCCCTGGTCTTCCGGCATCGACGGCACCAGGTCCAAACAGCGCGTCACCGCCTCCATCTCGACCCCTTCCGGCAAGTCGTCGAGGCTTAAGATCGCCTGCAGCGACTTCCATGCTTGTTCGTTGTGATCTTTGCTCGCGCCAGCTTCCTTGTCGGCAAGGAAGTGTTCGGTGAGCAGCAGCAAGACGTCGTGATCGTCCTCGGCAATCGCTTCGTCCAGCGTCGGCAGAAATGGGCCAGCTTTGGCCGGATACCCTGCCAGGACAAGCAGTCGTGCGACCTCGCGCTGGTTCAGCGGGAAGTTGGAATCGCCTTCCAGTTGTTTCGAGAACCGCGTGGCGAAGGTCTCTACGGCGTGTCCTTGCTCCAACGAAAGCTCCAGGATCGGTGCGAATTTGGTCGTGGTTTCCTTGTCGAAGGAACCAGGGCAAGCAGCGATCAGACCCAGAATATCGTCCGCGGTGAAGACATTGGTCACGGCGTACTTCTTCATCGCCGGGTCACCCATGCCAGGCTGAGGATTGCCGTTCTGGCTGCCGGCCAGCGAAGTAAGCATCATCTGATAGACCCGCGAACCGGTCTCGTCTGGCAGGTTCTTCAGGTAGTCGGCAACTTCCGCCCACTCCGAGAGCGTCACGTTTCGCGACAAGGCTTTCAGCTCGCGCTGCACGTCCGAGTCTTCCTCGGTCGGCTCGTCCGAGTTGCGGGAACCTTCCTGCTTCCAGGCTTCCAGGATGCTGGCCGGAAGGCGATCGAACTTGATCTTCTCTGCCGCTTGCAGAAGCGACTCTTCGGCGGGCTTCTCGGCAGCAGCGTCTTCGCCAGCTTTCGCATCCGCCGGATTGGCTTCCGTCGCGGACGGTTCTGCCGGGGCGGGTTCCGCTTGTTCGGCAGCTGGCTTGCTGGCCGCCGTAACGCTTTGTCCGTACGTCGTGCCAACCAACCCGGCAGTGGCCAACAGCATCGCCATCAGCGGCTTGAACAATTTGAAATTCACCTCTGCCTGTCCTCGGTATTCGCACATTGTGTCGGTCGATGAGATATTCATAAGGTTGAAGAATTCATTCTTGGAAGTTGCACGGTTGGGTCTGCCGCTAGGAACCATCTCGTCGGATGAGGTTGCCTGCGCCAGCTCCTTCGCGGTCGTCGGTCGGTGGGCCTTGGCCGTCACCTTTTCCTTTGCCTTTACCGGGGCCTTTGCCTTCGCCCATATCGCCTGAGCCTTCGCCTTGGTCGCCTGACATGGCATTGCCTACCGCTGGAGGAAGGGGCATCCCTTGCAGCTCTTCAATGGTCATCCGTTCGAGTCGAATGACCCGTTCCAGGTTCTGCCGATACGTCAGCGCGTCGTCCGAAGTCGGCGGGGTGGCCTCGCTGAGATATCGAAATCGTTGTCGCGACGATTCGGCGAAGGGAAGCCAGACTTCCTTCGGTTTTCCTTCCAGTCGCATGATCCACGTACCGTAGAATTCTGCTGCCCCTAAAGCCGATGTCAGCTCGTTCTTCAGAGATGCAGGCAGTTGTTTGTCTGGCAGCACCAGCGGCGCCAGCTCGACCAGTTCGGCATACGCCTTGGGAGTGGCGCCAGCTTCGATCTGCAGCTTCGCCTTCTCGATCCGAACCTCGAACACCTTAGCCCGCTGTTCGATGGGAAGCTTCGACAACGCCTGATCGTAAAGGGGCATTGCCGCGTCATACTCGCCGTCCAGCGCGTAACGGTGAGCCGCCGCCAGCTGACTCGAAATCTGGTCACGTGTCATTTGCCCCTGACCTGGCCCGAAGTGATAAGCCAGGCCGGCAACGCCAACCAAAATCCAAATGGTGAGAAGGATCAACTTCACAGCAGTTCCCTCCGCGCGAGACCAACTTCCGGAGACGCGGCGGAACGGGCCGATACAGTGGCCATCTCTTTCCGGCGAAATGGACGCGGATGTCGCTGGCCAGGACTCCACTCGGTACCGAACCAATCCAGCAACACCGGCAACGTTGCCAACAGCAGGCTGCCCAGACCGATCGCCAGCATGGCGTACTCACGCATCGTTAAATACTCGAAGGGCTTCGCCTCTGGGACCGCCATGATCGAGCGGGCGAGCGAGGTTTCCAGGTGCTGGCTGTTTCCATTGTGATAGTGCCCACCCAGGCGAATCGCCGTGTGGTTCAAGGTCGAGACATCTTGGCGCGATTGATGACCATCGATGAAAGTACCAGAAGCGGTGTCTCCGACTCCCAGCACCAGGATCTGACTGACTGACGGAGGCATCCGCGGCATGCCGGTGGCTGGCACCGTGTCGCCATCGCTGACGATGATGATCGACGTGCTGTCGGCCTCCCAGCGGCTGGCCAGCTCGGCCGCTTTTTCCAGCCCTGAAAACAGGTTGGTCTTGCCATTCTGGAAGACCGAGTACATCGGCAGATCGTCGAGAATATTACTGATCACTTCGGGATCGGTCGTTTCTTCCACAACGGCAAACGCGTCGGTATAAACGGCAAACACGCTGGTCTTGAAGTTATGGACGACGGTTCGCTGAAAGATCGACTCCAGCAATTCTTTGCCCCGGGCTTTACGGGTCTGCTTGCCGTCGACACCGGCATCTGGCAGATCCATGCTCGGAGAGACATCCAGCAGCACGATCAGATGTTGCTTTCTTTCGGTTTCGATCAGGCTGTTGCCCCCTGACAAGGGCTCGATCAGCAGCAGCGTTACCAGTCCCCAAGTCGAGAGAGAAAGCGCCAGCACGCGCAGCGCCGGCGCGGCTTGAGCCCATCGCTGCGGCCGACCGGTCGGACCGAACGCCAGGATTCGAATCTTGTTGACCCGTCGCAGGTGAAGCCCTTCGGCCAACGCCACCAACAAGCCGACGCCTAGTGCGGCAAACAAGGCTACCATGGGGTGTACCTCCAGCCGAACAGGCTCATTTGAAACAGGCCCGAGAGACACAACGCCACCAGGCAGTATGGCTGGAAGTTGTCCAGCGGTTGCCCGACCGTTCGTTCGATCTCCGCCGGTTCCATTTTGTCGATCTGTTGAAACACTTCGGCC
Organism: Bremerella sp. JC817; assembly: GCF_040718835.1. Lineage (NCBI taxonomy): Bacteria > Pseudomonadati > Planctomycetota > Planctomycetia > Pirellulales > Pirellulaceae > Bremerella > Bremerella sp. JC817. The sequence goes on from NZ_JBFEFG010000259.1 coordinate 36,226, forward strand.
AACGTTTCCGGATCGCCGGGGTGATACACCTCGCCGCCGGTTAACATTGCAATCGTGGCGATCTCGGCCGGAGTGTCCTCTTCGGCAACGTGAATGTCGTAGACGACGATATTGCTGTCGCGGAGCAACTTGCCAATGGCCTCGGCCTGGCCGTTGGCGAGATCGGCACTTTGGCCATCCGAGATCAGCACGATCAGGCGATCCCCCTCGGATCGTGCACTGAGCACTTCCTGGCAAGCGAGCAATGCCTTGCCTACTTCCGTGCCCTGGAACCAGTCCGAGCGATTCGGATTCGAGGGATGCATGAAGGGTGGCGCGCACTTCAGTGCCGACGAATCGGTCGTCAGTGGAACCCAGTGCACCACCGCGTTGCCAAAGAAGGTTAAGCCGAAGGCGTCCCCCTCTCGGTAATCGAGGAAGCCATTGATCGCTTCCATCGCCTTGTCGTAACGGGTTGCGTCGCCAAACTTGGCGGTCATGCTGCCGGAGACATCGACGCAAAACTGAATGTTGGTCAGCGATCGCTTCGCTTGCGGTACGCCCATCCGCTGCGGGCCGGCCAAAATCAAGATCACCACCGCCAACAGCAGCACCGGCAGCGATTCGACCAGACGCAGCACATTCAGCCAGAAGCGTGACGGAGGTAGCTCGGAGTGATCGAGCGGAAACGCGATTCTTCCGGTCTGACGTGTCCACACCCAGACCATCAACAGGGCTGGCACGCACAACAGAAACAGCCATAAGGGTGCCGAGAAATTAATCATGATGCTCCCATCGCCTCCTTGGCCCCATTTGGCAATGGGGAAGACGCCTCGTCACGTGGCTGCTGATGACGCAGTTGCCGCAATACATCGTCCAAGTCGATCGCTTCCCCCGCCGGCACATGCAACCACTGCTCTAGCTTCAGCAGCATGGGGCCTGCGTCGGGGTCTTGCTTCAGTGCCACGAACGCTTCCGAGGCACTCTGGTCCGACCCCTTCAGCCGATACCAGATCGTATAGACGAGCCGTTCGATCTCCGCCTTCTCCGACCCGGTGAGTTCCTCGATCGGTTTGTGGCCGATCTTCTCTTGCAGCCGGGCCCATGGCGTTTGTATCTGCTGCGGAGCGACCGCTGGGGCTTCCTTCTTTTTGCCAACCCTCAGAATCCATACCAGCCCCGCAATCCAGCCGATCACAGCCATCCAGAAGAGGACCGTATACGTCCGAAACCACGAAGTGGCACGAAACAGGATTCCCTGGAGCGAGAGTGATTGATTCTCGGTTAGTTCCGAAGTCACCTGCACCCACAGCTCCGAAGGTTCGGCGAGCGGTTCCCCTTCAGCCGGGGTCAGGTAATCAATCAGATTGTGCTGGCCTGGCTCGAGCGCATAGTACTCGAAGTCGTAGCGAAAGCCCTGGTCGGCTCGCTTGGCGGCAAGGACCCGGACGACAACCGGGGTCATGCTGTTCTCGATCGGCCGAGTTTCGAGCAACGGACCGGGTATCTCGACGTCTCGGAGGACGGACGGAATTCCGACGGTCGACGAAGTTGACGCTTCCGGCAACGTCTGGCCATTGGCGGGTCGTTCACGCGAGCAAAGGAAGCCGACGACCAACAGCAGGAAGACAAGCTGGGGCAAAGTTCGTTTCATCGCTGCGCCTTTCCCAGGATGCTGCGGGAAGCGAAGAAGCGCCTCAGGTTGCGTTCGTACGGCTTGCCGGTATCGATCAGCATGTGGTCGATGCCGCCTCGTTTCATGCTTTGTTCCATCGCGCTTTGCTTGGCGAGCTCTTGCGTCCCTTTCGCCATATAGAGGTGGCCTGTTTCGACCTCGCGAGCGCGAATGAAGCCAGTTCCTTGCTGACCAACCTCGGCTGGATCGCGGAACTGCAAGACGCAGACATCGTGGTCTTGCGCCAGCAGGCGAATCGCGCCGACGCAACCAGGATCGTGCAGATCGCTTAGCACGATCACCATCGCCCGGCTGACCAGCATCGGGGCCAACTCGGTGATCCGCCGAGTCAGCGAGGTGCTTTCGTCGAAGCGATACTTCTTCAGCTCGTGCGACCACGTCAAGATTTGATCGCGCGACAACGACGGACGGATCCGAAGATCGCGGCTGCCGACGGCGATCATACCGACCGGGCTCACGCGATCCAAACAGGCCAAGGCGAGGCCGGTGGCGATGATGACCGCATGCCCATACTTGCTGCGCGGCAGCGAACTGACCGTCATCGAGGCTGACGTGTCGATCAGCAAATAGCAAGGCAACGCCTTGGTCGCTTCAAACTGCTTGACGAACGGCTTGCCGGTTCGGGCCATGACGCGCCAATCGAGCGAGCGAATCGGGTCGCCACTCTGATAAAGCCGCGACTGCACGTATTCGGTGCCGGATCCTAAGAACTGGGAAGGATCGGTACCATACGCCAGGTCGTTGGCAAGTCGTTTCGCCGCGACCAGGAAGCGTCTCGAGTCGAGGAACTCGTCGTCCGAAAGTACTGCATGATGCGTCATAAGAATTTCAGCAAGGTCATTCTGGCCGGGGTCTCCGGCGGGATCGGCAAGCAAGGGAGAAGGCAAATCCAGCGCGAAACCGACTACTCGGTGACCGCCGAGTTCGATTCCACGGGCAGGTAACCCACTTCACTGAGAATCTGCTCCAGGACCATTTTGCCCGTTAATCCATCTGCCAACGCTTCGTACGTGAGCCGAATACGATGCAGCAGCACGTCGTCGGCCAACGCATACAAATCTTCCGGAGTTACATAATCACGACCATGAATCAAGGCACGCGCTCGCGAAGCTTTAATCAGCGAGATGCCGGCACGAGGGCTCGCTCCCAGTTCCAGGGCTGGGTGGCGGCGCGACTTCTCGACGATCGCCGCAATGTGTTCGATGAACGTGTCGCTGACATACACATCGTGAACGGCCTGCATCGCGGCGATGAGATCCTCGAGATCGCCGACCGGTTCATTTTCGAGAACGTCGAACTCGGTCTTGGCGATCGCTCCGGCACCTTCGCGGCGGATCCCCAGGTTCGCATTCCGGCGAAGAACAATGATTTCTTCCTCCGGGGTCGGGTAACGCAGACGATGGCAAAGCATGAAACGATCGAGCTGCGCTTCGGGAAGCTCGAAGGTTCCGGCTTGCTCCACCGGGTTCTGCGTGGCGATTACCAGAAACGGAGCGGGCAGCGAGAAGTTCTCGCCCCCCAGGGTCACCTTGCGTTCCTGCATCGCTTCAAGCAGGGCCGACTGAACTTTCGGCGCGGCGCGATTGATTTCGTCCGCCAACATCAGGTTCGTAAAGATCGGGCCCTTCTGGACTTTGAACTCTTGCGAACGTTGATCGAGAATCTCGGAGCCGAGAATGTCGGAAGGGAGCAAGTCGATCGTGAACTGCACGCGCGAGAAGTCGAGCGAGATCGACTTCGAAAGCACCGACACCAGCAGCGTCTTCGCCAGTCCAGGAACCCCTTGCAGCAGAAGATGCCCCGAAGAGAGCAGGGCGATCAGCAGACGTTCGACAACGATATCTTGACCAACAACAACCGTGCCGATGCGAGCGCGGACCTGGGAGATGTATTCCGCGGTGCGAGTCACCGAGGAAGTGGGCGGATCATGAGACATGAGAAACCTTGTCAGTGGACGGAGGCCGTTCCGATGCGTTGGAAAAATAAGCGTATTTATCAGCGTTTTATTGAATACACACTTCCAAGGTTCGATCTCGATGGAGCGTGCAGTTGCCTGATTAAAACGGCAATCGTCATGCCTTACGACCACCACGTCTTGCCCTGGCAGAGTTTGGTTCTCCTTCGATGAACGCGGTACGTTGTTTCCAGGTAAGCACTTGAGGTGGGTACGAACCGCTCGAGGGCCCGCTGTTTCCTGCCGTAAGAATCTTCGCGGTAATGTCTTGGTTTCAGAAATGTGCGCGCGGTGCCAGGTGGACTCGCCTACCAAACAGACGGCCATGCCGGAAAAAGTGGCAGCGTCCGCTGCGCTTCCCCAGCAAGATGCGCGGCTCGTCGATGCGGCGGTCGTTCGCCAACGGCCCGACCAGGAGAGCAGGGGATGGAAGCGGCTACGTCTTTCAGGGGGCGAATCGAGAGAGCCCGAAGCGAGAAGATTGCGACCACCAAGACGAGTCGACGGAAAGAAAACAAGCCCTGGAAGGGAGACTGTATCGGATCAACGAGGCAAGTCGATCGATGATGTCAGTCACCCTAGCAGGGCTTGTGTGCATTCAAGGCAAGCGGATGAACGGGCGAAACGCCTACTGCGGTTTGCCTGGTAACGAGACCCCCACTTCCTCGATGACGATCGGCGGCAATTCATTGCTGCCTGATTCGATGGTGACCTCCATCAACGGTTTGTCGATGCGGCGATACTTGCCTTTCAGCCGGTCCGCCGAGGTTTGCTTGTCGGGCCATTCCAGCGTCACCGCATATTCCCCCACCGGGCATCCATCGTTGTACTTATAGGTCGACACCAGGAAGCTACCATCGGCATCGGCCAAACCAAAGGGGGTCGACTTGCGAAGATCGACCGGCTCGCCATGTTTATGAAGTCGAACGATCGCGCCATCCGCAGGCTGACCATTGACCGAGATCGTTCCGTGCACTGTATTGAGCGGTGCCTTCCACGAATCGGTCCCGCATCCAGCCGCGAACAGCAGCATTGCCAGGCCAAACGCTGGCCACGTTGTTTTCGTTTGCATATCTCTTCGTTCCTGGCCTGAAGCCCAACCCTATTGGATGTAACCGCTTTCGATCATGTCGCCATTGTCCGACGAGACGATCGCTTTAAAGACATCTGGCGAGACATACTCTGGCAGAAAGTGAACACTGCCATCGCACATCAAAACACCAACGCCCCCGGGGTGGAACGAATAAGGCCACGCATGCATGTTGGTCTGATTGATATTGCCCCCCGTAAAGTCGACCCGCGTAGGAATGCCGCCCGTCGGATCGGTCGGGTTCGGGGTGAACGTGGCGTAGGTCGACATAAGCTGTCCACAGCAAACCGCACCGGTGCCGGTCCACGCTTCGGTATCTTCACCCCACGCCCAGTCTGAACCGTGATAGTCGTAGTTCGGATACCACGACAAACGCTGACCTTGAATCCACACGTGGGCCCGGCCTCCCGATTCGATCTGCAGCATCGTATTGCTCAGGCCATCGGTAATCTTGCCAAAAGGTCTTTTGCCAGACTGAAGTGCGAAGTTATACCGGGCGTAGTGGATCGAAGGAGAAAAAAGCAACTCGCCCCAGGGGCTCCCGCCGGAAAAGGCATAGTCGGAGGTCTGCACGCCGGTCTCGATGGTGGGGACGCCTGATTCGGGTGCACTGGGGCATTGGAACGTATCGGGCATCATGGTCAGCAGGGCGACGTTGGTTCCATCGTCGTAGGCCAAACCAGGGTCATACATTTCGGACAGAGCATCTTCCTCGATGTACGGCAGAACCGCACGGTTCGCGTTGATCGACAGCGGAAGCGTATTGAACGAGTCGTGATAGTTGTGGGTCGCCAGTCCAAACTGTTTCATGTTATTGATGCACGCGATCCGTCGCGCAGCTTCGCGGGCCTGTTGAACTGCCGGCAACAGGAGGGCGATCAACACCCCAATGATGGCAATCACCACCAACAGCTCCACAAGCGTAAAACCTTTTCTCCGCAACCATGTCGAGGGCATCGATGTCTCTCCCGAAAGACGAAATCAAATAAATTGCACCAATGCTTTGTTGATTCGCATGTGCTGTTCCTCGTGGATGCCAAATGACTTATGGGACCTTTTCCAGAAATCGAAAACAATCGCGTAACTCACTACATGATCGAGAGTTGCGAAGCAACGCGTTCCCCCGTCTCAGAAGCTGAAACCGAGCGAGCCGGCTGAAAACTATCAGAAATCTCGCGCGGGCCGATGGCGGCGCGTGCCAATCGGCAGCGCGTTTTGCTTAAATTCGCGACAAGCTTGCCACGTAACTAGACGCTCTGCCTCAGTTCCCTCGCAAGCGGTAGGCTCTGGGTGAAACGCCGACCTGTCGCCGAAACTCTTGCGAGAAGTGCGAATGCAACGAGAAGCCGCACTGGGTGGCAACGTCGGCAATCGCCACGTCGTCGCCACGGAGCAACTGCTTGGCATGCTCGATCCGCAGGGTCAACAGATACTGCTTGATGGTGACCCCTGTCGAATTATGAAACAGCCGCGAGAGATAGTTGGGGTTCACTTCCGCGATCTCGGCCAGGCGATCTCGTTTGACGTTCGTCTTGAAGTGGGCATGCAGATACTCGATTGCCCGCGTGACCGCCGCCGGGCGAAGTTGGTCGTCGGTTGAAATCGGCTTCGAGGCGGCGCCGGCCAGCACCAGCAAACGCTGCAGCACGGCGTCGAAAGCATCCTGGACTTCCCAGTCATTCTCTGGTTCGTGCCGTCGTCGACAAGCACGCAGGACGCCGCCGATGAGAATTCCCAAACCTTCGTCGTGATGACTCTGTTGCGAAAGGTGTTCCAGCGAAACCTGGCGGCCGCCGGAAAGCACTTCCAGCCGCGCCATCAGTTCTGGATACTCCAGGTTCAGCGATTGCGAATGAAACGGGCCATGCCCTTGAAGATGCTGAACATCGCAATTCCGAAACATCAGCAAGGTACCAGGCACATTCGGCCGAACGAATCGCTTGCCGACGACCTCGCATTCAATCGGCCGTTCCGCCCAGCTGTTCTTCAGGACCGAGATCGAGTACCGATTGGCTGAATGGCAACCTGCCTCCGCCACAATATGCTCGCGAACCTCCAGCGAACTACCAGCAACATAATGGTGCTCGCAACGCATGAAGCGATCTCGAACCCAGCCAGGGGCATCATGGTACCAGCGCCAATCGGTCACCTTGCTGAGCACCTGCTTCTTAGCGCGATAAAGCCCTTCGAATATGTGAGGTTGCTCTCCCATGCTTGTTTTCGCTTTGTGGAGGTCGGCGCAAGTGAAACGAACAACGCATCCAGCCCTGCGGTTCACGATCTCTCGAAGATCCGTCAGGGTTTCGAGGGTTGGGTTCCCCATTCCCGACGAAGAGAAAGCGTGCCTTGCAAAGTTCGCGCTCAGAACGAGCCAAACTTAGAAAACCGGCCTGGGTGCCTGGAAGAAGCCTCTTCCGGCTTCCTTCCGAGTTTATAAACTAGCCAAAGAGTGGCAATAGAGCAAACTCATCGTACCGAAAGCCGCGGCACCCCTACGCCTCGGACCGGAGCCGCTGCCCCCAAAGGTGTCACGACTCCGGCCTTTGGCAGGAGAGAAATACCTACTGGTAATTGCCGGATCACTTTTTACGGATCGGTAGTTCCACTTCGTAGTAGCGCGATTGGGACGCGACCTGTGGGCTGTTATAACCGAGCAGGCGTAGTTTGCCGGCTCGCTCGTATTCGGAACCCTCGCGAGCCAACCACTTTTCCAGTCGCTGCTCAACTTCCGCCAGTTTCGCGCGGTCGCTTTCTCCTTTGAGACCGATGCAGACCGTCGTCATCGCGGGAACATCCTCGACTTTCACGCCACCCATCTTCTTACCAACTTCGCCAAGCTTTGGGTCCCCGTACAGAAACGCCATGTCGACCTGTTCGAGTGATTTGTCTTCGCTCGACTGATAGGTCATTTCGACCGGGGCGGTCATTTCAATCCGATTGACCGTGATGTGGGCCAGCAGTTTGAAGAAGCCGGAATCTCTCTGCGATTCCGTCCTGGCCAGGCGATACGCCGGATAATGCTTCACCCGGATCTCGCCAACCGGTGTCGGTTCGGGAAACCCCTCAGGCAAGTCAGCCTCGTGCTTCATTTCAAACGAGAGAATGTCGTACGACTGGCGAAGCGCTTTCTCGAGCGTCTCGACGTTGTCGGCTGCCTGAAGTTTTTCGGCGATCAGAACATTATTAGGGCACTTCTCTTGGACGGCCTTGGCGACGCGTTGGTAGCTCTCTAGCCGAGCTTCCGCCGATTGGTCTTTCGCCTGCGTCAACGCGTCGGAAATCATTTTCGCGGCCTCGACATGTGTCGGGGGATCTCCCTCTTCCACCTCCCGCGCGGTTACCGAGCCTACCAAACAGATAAGGGAAGTCAGCGCGAGTACGATCTGCAAACGCATCATGATTTAGTCTCTCCTAAAAGAAGTTGCTTCCATCCGGGACATCGTTGGTTGATTGTTCCCGGCAGGTCGCGTCTGGAAAACCGAAAAATTGTGGCCTGCCCAACAGGTGCCCCCGAAGATTGAGCTTCATTTCTCCCAATTCATTCGACAAGGGAACGCCGACAGATTCATTTTCTCGGAAACCGGGCGTCTTATCCACGATTTTTGGAAACAACGCGACTCGAACGATTTTTTCGAATCCGCCACGCGAATCGGTACGAATACGAACGTGAACAGACTGAAATGGTCGACCTGAATTGCTTTCCGGCCGGAAGCATCCGAACGAAACTTTTAGTGAATACAGGAAAATGACTATGAAGATGTTAACTGCTGGTTTGATCGCACTTGCCGCCGTATTGGGTACCTCGACCTGGGCGGTCGCCGAAGACGCCAAGCCGAAGGATATTGTCGACACGGCTGTCGCCGCTGGACAGTTCAAGACCCTGGTTGCCGCGGTTAAGGCAGCCGACCTGGTCGATACCCTGAAGAGTGAAGGGCCTTTCACCGTCTTTGCTCCGACCGACGAAGCCTTCGCGAAGCTGCCCAAAGGGACCGTCGCCTCGCTGCTGAAGCCTGAGAACAAAGATAAGCTGATTGCAATTCTGACCTACCATGTTGTGCCAGGCAAAGTGATGGCGGAAGATGTGGTGAAGCTTTCCAAGGCGAAGACGGTCCAAGGCTCGACCGCCAAGGTTACCGTCAAGGAAGGTAAGGTCATGATCGACGAAGCCAACGTCGTGAAGACCGACATCGTGACCTCGAACGGGGTGATTCACGTGATCGACTCGGTCATCATGCCAGAGTAGTTCCCGCCCGCTGAAATCACAGTCCATTCGCGAGGTCGGTTTGCTTGCCGGCCTCGCGTTTTTGTGATGGCCCTCAGGAGATTGACTTTGGAGAACTCGCTTTTGCAGCGCATCGCGGCCGGAGACTCGACCGCCACGACCGCATGCATCGAGAAATATGGCGGCCTGGTATGGTCGCTGGCACGTCGCCTTTCGCCCACCACCACCGACGCGGAGGACGCCGTCCAAGAGATCTTCGTCGATATTTGGCGGAACGCCGAACGTTATCGAGCAGAGCTTTCGGAAGAAGCGACGTTCGTGGCGATGTTGGCGCGGCGGCGACTGATCGATCGTCTCCGCAAGCACCGCCGCGAATTGGAATCACAACCGATCGACGAGCAAGCCCTGCAATATCCTTCGCCCCCCCAGACACCTCAGACTGAAATCGCCGAAGAAGCGTCGCGGGCCACGGCCTGCATGGAAGGTCTCCGTAGCGACGAACGAAATGTGCTCGAGTTGTCGATCTATCATGGCTTACCGCAGACGCGCATTTCCGAGCGAACCGGCATTCCCCTGGGCACGGTCAAAACACATGCCCGGCGCGGCCTCGTGAAACTGAGGGACTGCATGCAGCTTAGAGCATTGCGGCCGCGGAAAGGAGCGGAGGCGCGATGAGCAACCACTCGAACGAAGAATCCGATCGCTGGGAAGAACTTCAGGTCACGCGGCTGCTCTTCGGCTTGTCGCCGGAGGAACAATCGGAGTTTGATGAATTGGCCCGACAACCTGCGAGAACGACCGATGCTTCGCTGGAAAAAGCAGTGGCATCACTCGACATGGCCTGGTCCGATCACCCATCGGAACATCTGCCCGAGCACCTGAAGCAAGCCATCCTGGCGCGGGCCGAAGAAGAGCTTGCCTCGAAGCGAGCCGGTTCCGTCGAACGGCCTTCCCGCAGCGAAGATCCCCAACCGAACGCCTCACGACGCGAGGCCTCCCAATATTGGCCTTGGCTCGTCTCGGCTGCCTGCCTGGCGTTTGCCTTGTTCTCGTGGTGGTCTTCCAACGTGCGCGACGTGGCCCAGCCTGACCTCGCCCAGCGTCGAGCGGAGCTTCTCGCCGCCGACAACGATCATTTGCAAGTTGATTGGTCCAGCGGTCCCACCCCGGTCGAAGGTGCCAGCGGCGATGTCGTGTGGAGCAACCGTCAGCAACAGGGATACATGCGTTTTCGCGGTCTGCCGATTAACAAGCCCACCGAAGAGCAGTACCAGCTCTGGATCTTCGACAAAAACCAGAGCGAGGCCACACCGATCGATGGGGGTGTCTTCAACATCAGCTCGACCGGAGAAACAATCGTTCCGATCGACGCGAAGCTGCAAGTGCAACAGCCTTACCTGTTCGCCGTTACCATCGAGAAGCCCGGCGGCGTGGTCGTCTCTTCCCGGGAACGATTGCCGCTGGTGGCAGAAGTGAAATAGCAACGCTCGCCAACCGAGGCGGGTATCGCGATCGCCTCCCCGAGACGCAACACAATGCCTCGGGGAGAACGGGCTCGGTAAAACCTGGCCTCGGCTCGATGCAGCGAGCCTAGGTGGAATCGACACAGACGGCGCCAAACATTCGCGAAAAGAATGCCTACGGAATCGAAGGCGACGCCATTTCCTGTTGAATGAACGCAACGATCTCAGGCGTGCCATACTGCTTCGCATAGCTGAGGACATCGATGGCTGGTTCGCCGAACTTGGCGTCTAAGCTGGCGCCGTGGTCGGCCAACAGCGTTACCACTTCCAGCGACTTTCCGTAAATGGCGCTGAAAATAGGCGTAGCCGTTTGGCCGAATCCTTGATTCACGTCGGCGTTATGCTTGATGAGCCACCGACAGGTTTCGACTCTTCCCAGACCTGCGGCGATATCGAGTGCCGTGCTCGTTCCATCGTCGGTTCGCGAGTCGACTTCTAACCCCGCATCGACCAACATCTGAGCGATGTCGGTGTTGCCTCGCTGCGCCGCCCAGTGCAGCCAATTCTTTCCCACTTTCGATGCGTGCAACAGCGGCGGGTCGCTCCGAAGCAGGTCCTGCACTGCTTCGACATCACCGCGAACGATCGCTCCATACATTGCTGCTTCGCTTGTCATGGTTCGTCCGTTGGTATCATGCTTCGGGATGAAGGTCCGAGATCACGATGTTGCTTCGCTTCTCGCTGAGAATGTGGGGCCACAGTTCGATGGCTTCGTGAAGCTGAAGCCGTGTTGGGCTCTTGATTTTTGAGATATCCAGTTGCTGGGAATCGGTCACCGGAACCAACAGGAACATGCCGCTACGATGCACCATGTCCAGCAACCGCTGCAGGTACTTGGAGAAGTCTTGCCGTGTCACATGGCAGCCGGCAACCCCCATCCGTCCGTTGCGGTTCTCGGATCGAACTTGCTTGCCGCGCCAGAAAGGGGTCTCTTTCAGCGGACCAAACACGCCGCTATAGATACCATAGTTTTCACCCACCGAAAGCAGATGATTCTTCTCGGCGAGATAGGAAGATTCCCCCTGAAGCTCGGACCGATCCACGAGCCTGCATCGCCCCCACGGATACTCCCTCGCCAGAATCGGTAGGTGGTCCGCCACGAGCCTGCTGGCAACCAGCAGCACACGACACTCGCTCATGGCAAAACTCCTGATTCCTAAACCGAACGGGGATGTCAGGCGACGCCTCCGACCTGCTTTTCATCTTAAGTTTATCCGTGACCTTTCGCCAGCGCGTCGTCGGTCCTCGGCTCAACTCACTGCCTTCGGCACACATTCGAGTCGAAGCCTCATTCCATCGGCTTCTTGCAAGTGGCCTGGAGGGAATATAACCTCAGTCGAAGTTGAAACTGCCGAGTCCCACCCAAGCGGTTTTCCCATGTTGAGCGAATTCCTGAGACGCTACCAGACGCGCTGCGGTGAGGCCTCTGCGGCGAGGGAATATTCGAAAGCCAGGCGTATCTTGGACGAAATGACGCGGGAGCTTCGCGCGACGCCTCCTTCCAGCGAAGAAGTGCTCGCGCTGCTACACGTGATTCGTGAGCAACCGCAGTATGAATTGGCTTCCTTTGTCATGGTCGCGGCGTGGTTCCAACTTAGTCCGGACTATGTGCCGGTGCTGTGCGAGATCGTCTTGGATACGCGGTGCAACGACTGGCACGAGCAAGCGATCGAACTGCTGGACGAATTGCGTGACCCAGCCTCCATTCCGGCCCTCATCGCTGCGATCGGATACCGCTGGGACTACGATCCGTGGTATAACGTCCCGCGAAAAGCGTTACAGGCGCTCGCTGCGATCGAAACGCCCGAGGCAATCGCAGCCATCCAGTCAGCCACAACTTCGGACATCGATCTCATCCGGCAAGAAGCGATCGATATGCTCAAGAATTGAATCCGGTCTGTCTGCGAATGCCGAAGAACCAACTCTTAGAGACACGCCCATGAATGCCCCGTCGCGATACCTGGCTGCTATTGACGAGCATGGCGAACTGCCGTTCCCGGTTCGATTGTCGATCCTGAGGTCGCTCGATCGCAAGGCGCGAGAAGTATTGGCCTACCGGTGCGCGAAGCATGTCGAACCGATATGGGTAACGTCCTTCCCCACGGACACCGACCCGTTCGATTTGCTGGACAACTACTTCGAGAGATCGAGGACAACCGGTCTCGACTTCGGCGCGGAGATCACGCCGCTCGATGATTTGGAGAACTTCCTAGGTGAAAAAGGGGACTCACCCGACGAGTGCTTTCCGGCCCTATGTGCCGGACACGCAGCATGGGCGGCTTGCCATGTACTTTGCCACGATGAGTCCCTCGAAAACGACACTCCGGAAGAAGAAGGCGACCTCGACGACTGCGGCCCCGCATTCTACGCCGCATGTGCATTCTCAGGCGGCATGTATTGGAGATCCGACTTCCCCGGCGATCGCCTAAAACGAAGAGAGTTCTGGACCTGGTACCTCGCACAGCTTGGCGATTAGTGTGGAGAAAGCTGAGCGGATTGCAGGCTGATTGACATGCCCCGTTACTTGATCCTGCCGCAATCCAAACCAACCCGCCTCACAGCTGCAGGTCGTCGCGCGTTTGTTGCTTCAGGAGATACCGCTCCAGGCGTTCCTGCGCGGTGCGGTCTTCGGGGTCGATGGCGACCGCCTGGCGATAGAGGGCTTCGGCTGGTTGCCAATCGCCTTGGGCCTGGCGGACATCGCCCAGGCACCAATAGGGGCAGGCTTCATCCGGCATCAGGTCGATCGCGGTTTGAAACGACTCGGCGGCCTGATCGTAGTGGCCGATGCGATACCATAAGTGGCCGATGTAGATATGCGGCCACGCATCGCTCGGGTCGAGCCGCCAGGCCCGGTGGAAATAGGTGCTGGCCTGATGCAGGTCTTGCCGCTTGATGTATCGCAGGCCAATCTGCACCAGCAAATCGACATCGCCCCTCTGCTGCCGCTCAATGGCCAACAGGCTTTCAAGATCCAGCGACCGGTAGTATTCATAAGAATCAAACGCGTCACATCCCATGCCGCAAAAGACACGAAGCTCGGACCGAGGTTCACCAATCGACGCCGGCCACACCTTCAACTCGCATGGCATCCGGTCCCCTCGCCCCTGAGGGGAGAGGGTTAGGGTGAGGGGCTTTTCGTTGGATTGAGGAAGCACCAGGAAGCACAGGCCAGCCACTAACCCACCAGCGTTGCTCCTTTGATCTTGCCTTCATCGATCGTGACGTCGATGCTGTGGCCGCCGAACATGTCGGAGTCTTCGAAGAAGACCGAGGCGGCGTTCAGGTCGTCGAAGATGACGATCTTGGGCGAGGCCAGGTTCGCTTCGAACTGGGCGGCGTCGAGTTCGGGGAAGCCTTCTTCTTCGTCGGCCCATGAATCGTTGTAGGTTTCCAGCAGCGAGTCGGTTGCCGCCTTCTTCATCGCAGGCAACATGCCGATCAACTTGCGGCCAAACTCGGTGGCAGCGGAGGTCACCTTGCCTGCTTCGATATAAGGACCTTCCATCACGCGAATCTCGTGACCATCGACCGTCAGCATCGTATCCATGCCTGCTTCCTTGTTCGTTGCTCGCCGCCGCAACGTTGCCCCGTCCAAAAGGAAGAAGCGAATGTGGCGCCGCGCGGGGATTGTTGATGCGTATCTTAAGTCACTGGAACCCTTCACGAAAGTTGTCAGTCAGGGTCTGCGCATGTTTGACGACGAACGTGGCAGAGGGTAACTTCAGAACAACTTTTGCGAACCTGGCCGCGCTGATAAGTGGAACCGATGCCCAACCTTCCTGACTGCGACGATCTCTTCCAACGCTTCTTCGCGCCGTGGTACTCGGAAGTGGACCTGGCATCGCGCGGCTTCGAGGCAACGCGGCCTGATTTATTGTGTTACGGCGATCATATCGGAAGGCCTGCGGCGGAGCTCAGCCGACTTCACCCCGACGCCCAGGCAGGCGTCATCCAGCATCTTTCCGTCGCGATGACCGACGCCGCGATTGGTGACTTCGGCAAGCTCGTCGGACTCGAGCCGCCGCTGAGTGGCCGCTGGATTCAGGCGATCGATCAGTATTACGATGAACAGCACATCGCGGAACTGATCGCCGAATCCGACCCGACCGACGACGCCAACTCCTACTTGATTACCTGTATCGAACTGGGGACGCTGATTGCCAAGATGCTTCAGGCGATGGTACCTGATCTGGAGTGGTGGGCCGAGTCGCCTTACTGGGAATCGTCGCTCTGGCATCCCGCGACCGGGCACATGATTCCGCCGACCCACTGGGCGATCAAAAAGTTCAGTGGCTATGGCTGGGACGATGGCCTGGCCCCGAAGATCTTTGCCGCCGTCCAGGCCCTGCGTGAAGACACCCATGATAACGAAGACAAGACAGGCTAACCGATCCGATGAAAACGTTCTTATGGCTTAGCTTGGCGTTTGGTCTGTTGCCGGTGACGGCATTCTCGCTGGTGCATCTGATCGCGACGGTGATGATGCGGCGCGCGATCCCGGCGGAGTTGGCCGAGGAAGAGGGCTCGATCACGCTGGTGACCCGTTCGTTCACGGCGTTTGGAGAATCGTCTCCCCCAACCATTGTCAGCAACCAGGCCTGGCCGGCGATCCTCGTGCTGATCGGCACCCTTTGCTGCGTGGTGGGGCTGCTCTATCTTATTCCGAGACAACCGCTCCGCGTGTCGCACGATGGTTATGCCCGGTTCGAGCCGTTGATCGCAAAGCTGCTTCGCTCTTCGCGCGATTACCCATCGCTGATCATCTCGGCCCGGGAAGGACACGAAGCGTTACTCATCTCGCGGGGCGACAGTGGCTTCGAGCTAAGTTTCTCGGCGGATGGCCAGCACGAGAATCTGGCCGCCGTGAAAGCCCTTTTCGCCAGCCGCGGCGTGCAGCCGCTGGAGGAGACGACTACCCACGACGATCAATTCGACATCGACACCACGTACGTGTCGTTCCCCCTTCCAGCAACCGCCCCCGAGATCGCCACCCTCTGCACCGAAGTCTTCCGCGACGCATGCGGCGTGAAGGAGGACGAACCCATGGAATTCGCGCTGCAGGATTAAGACGTCAATCTTCTTTCCGGCGGCTAAGCTCGCTCTCGATCACTTCGATTGCCTTCTTCATTTCGCCTGACGATTGGTTCTCGGCTTGATAGCGGCGAGTTTGTTCGTACTGCTCGCGAAACTTGCGATGGGCCGTCAGCTGTTCTTGTGCCTTTGCCTTAAGCCCTTCAACGTCGCGGGGCTGTTTCGTCTTTTCAATAAATTGACTGAATGGCACGGCCAGTTTCTTGGGTGGCCGAATGTCGTTCTCGCGCTCTAGCAAGTCCATCAGCGAAGGCTCGCCAGAGTACGGATTCGCGCCGCGGTCTAGCAACTTTCCAGCGAAGTTGTAGCTAAACTGGTTGAATGCAACACTTAGCATACTCATCCCATTAGCATTCAGTTCATCGATATCACCGCCGTTCTCGAGATAGAACCAATACAGCTTTATAGGCTCCGGATCGTCACGCCCGAACTGAATACCGTGACCGAGAATATACTCGCCCAGCGAGAGCGATGTGGCAAGCTTGGCTTGCTCCGATGCCCACGCTAAATCGGCATCCGCTTCAACGAGTGTGCGAAAGACTTCTGGATGCCTTAGCGGATAGAGCGCATACTGCAGAGGCGATTCGTGATGCCCGGTGGCGACATCAACTTTCGCGCCCAGGGCGATGGCAAGCGTCACCCCCTCGTCGCTTCCGTATAACGCTGCAATATGGATCGGGCGGAGACCATTGGCCCCTTTGGCATTGATATCGGCTCCATTGGCGATCAACGTCCGCGCCTCCGTCTCATTGTTTTGCAACATGGCCGCCACCAACGCGGAGACGTTGGGCTTGTCCTTAAATGCCGCTTCAATCGAAATCATGCCAGGGCGAGGCGGCTTTATTTCTGACGTTTCCTCTTGCGCCGAAACAACGCGGCCTAACAAGGCAAACACCAGGCCAGTACCAAGTAGGTATGTCGCAAGCCTCGGCCTTCGTGTCGCATTCGATTTCACACTGGTACTCCTGAAATGATTCCATGCGGGCGACCTCACGTATTAGAATACGGCCTCCAACGCAAAATAATCGCATGTCGTCACAACCTGCGATTCTAGCTTACTGGTTACGGTTCTGCCGCTTTTCGCGCAAACAAGCGTCTCCCTTTATCTTCAGGAACAATCGAGTGGATGGCGTGTTTTGGTTTGGGGAGGTTGGGTTTGTGGTCGATCCTCAGGCGATGGCTTCGAGGTTTCCGGATGGGGTTCGGGTAGAACAAACGTCGCTTGATGCGTTGCTGGTCGAAGGGGATCGGTTGCCTCCGCTGGGTGCGGCTCCGGTCGCATCGTGGCTACTCGCTCGATTGATGTTTCTGACGAACGAGCGACTTGGCTTCGAGGCGAACGACACGCTGCATCACGACGGGGGCGGGTACTACCTCAACTTCATTGCCTTCTCGAAACAGATGAAGCCGCTCGCGTTTTTCAACGTGCATGGCACCTCGGCCGGGTGCCAACTGTGGGGCCAGTGCGACCGGAATTTGTCGGTCGAACAACTGCTGATGACCTTTCGCGACGCGCTGTTGGAAGAACCCACGGCGCTGATGCCTTGCCGGCTGCAGTCGTACGACACCGACCCGCCAGATCTCGATCGCCGACGCGTTCGCAAGCTACAACCGCTCGGCTGGAATGGCGAGCAGTTTCTGGGAACGCAGCCTCGCCCGGCTTGATGAATCGATTGAACGACGCGTTGAAATTGTTCATCTGCTTCTACGAATGAGCAGCCTACGCAGGCGGACGTTCCCCATCGCCGACCAGGTACTTCGACCGCTCGCTGCAGCCGCAGCTCAATAGAATCGGCAGCGTATCGCCGGAGAGCCAGTCGTCGCTGTAGGCAACCTGGCACTCGGGACAACGCCAAGCAACGTGGCCTGTGCCTTCCTCCAGAAGCAGCTGCACCGGAATCAACAATGCCGCGACCTTGACTTCCCGGATGCGCCAACCATCGTCTCCCTCGGCCTTCGCCCACTGGTCGCTCAGGGCATCCTCGCTTTCAGCCGGATCGCCGAACCGCCAGCTCGACTCGACCAACTTCTTCGCCGCAGCAGGATCGAGCGCGAAGATGTAATCGCGTCCTGAAAATTCGCCAAGGTAAATCGTGATCGTCGTGGCCTGGGCGGTCATGGTCATCCTGAAGAAGTTCGTCTGCGGGGAAGGTTTGTCGAGAGAGCGTTCGCGATTGCTTTGTTGTCCCTGACACGGCGCGACGTGACAATAGTGGACGCTGAAACCTATTGAATTTCTTTTCACGCGTGCTGCGATAGCACGTCCCCCGCACTGGCAGGTTTTGCGAACTCCCCTTGATGGATCGGCAGGGGCCAGGGACACTAGCCTGACGTAGGTCTGGTGGCTGGAGCATTGCTTTGGCGGGGAATCAGGCCAAAGGCTTGTTTCCTTTTGAATGGCGGATTGCGATGACCATGCGTGAGCTTCACTACCCAGGCTTCTCTTTGCAATGTCCTGCGAACTGGGAGGACATCACCGATCAAGTCGACGCCGACGATCCGCCGATCACGCTGGCCGACCGCGACGCCGATACCGGGGCGCTCCAGTTTTCGGCAGCGATGTTCGAGTCAGGCGAGTTGCCGCAGATCGACGAAGCATCGCTCCGCGAACTGCTGAACGACTATGCCGAAGCGTACGAACTGGGCGAGCCGCTAGAAACGACCTTCCAGTCCGAACCGGTCCAGCGCATTACGGCCACCTTCGAAACGTACGACGACCTGATCTGCCTGTGGTATCTGACCGACGGCAAGAGCCTGGTCTTCGCCAGCTTCATCACCGAGCGTCCCGCCGACCCAACCGCCGTAACGACTGTTCAGCAAATGCTCGACAGTTTGAAGATCGACCCGCGATGACAATGACGTACCGCCAACAGCTTCAACAGCACTATGCCCAACAGTGGTTTGTATCGGGCGAGGCATGCGTGTGGTCTCTGGGGCCGACCGAGGCGTTGGACCCGCGGTTTCAGGTGTTGAAGTTTGCTAGTCGGCCTGGGCGGGCGATGGTCACCTATGCGACGTGTGGTATGGCGCCGGAAAATGACGAAGCCCCGCTCGAGCTTCATCTGTTCGCGCCGTACGAAGACGAGCTGTTGGTCGAACTGCTTTATGCGGTCGCCTATTACCATCAAACGACGCGGCCGCTAGGGCTGGGGCACACCGTGAATTTCGGCCGCCCATGGCTGGCAAATTCGCACTGCACGCATGGCCTGTTGTCGCTGCCTTACCTCGATGGTCCTCAACTCGAATGGCTGTCGGTCGCGGATGCCCAAGCGCCCGTCCGCTGCTTGTGGCTTGTTCCGATCACGCTGGCCGAGAAAGATTTCGCCCGCGAATTCGGTGTCGACGCTTTGGAACAGAAGTGGGAAGAAGCCGAGTTCAACTACCTCGACCCGCTACGGGCGAGTGTTGTCTGAGAACTCTTCGACCGAGATCGGTTGCGTTAGTTGATACCGGCACCCACGTGAAGAGTTCGGATATCTTGCGGATAAACGCCGATCTGAAGCAGCAGTTTTTCAAGTTTCCCTTCCGCATGGGCACCTGCCCGAAAACCTAGCACCGTGACACGGGCACCTTGGTCCGCTTCAAAATGAAGATCATAGGACTGGGCGCGACCGATCAAGTTATTCTCCCGCATATCGGACGTGATGATGAAACCGCGATTTGCGAGACCTTCCAGATCCATAGGAAACTCGCATTCCCCTGGCGGCCCCACTGCCTGCATCGCAACCAGGCGGCCCCGGAAACCTCTTCGGTATAGAAAGTCCTCCGCTGCGATTGTCTGACTCTTCCAGAGAAATCGCTCGACTTCCGTTAATTCATCCACGCACTGCAGCGGAAATTCCAACGAAGCTTTCGCATTGCCAACGCTCAAAGATTCCTCACGCAGCGAACATAAAAAGATCGCACCTACGACAACAAGCGTGAGTCCGATGCCACCGAGGTGATGTAGCGATTTCATGAGCACAACCCAACCGTGAGAAGCGTGCGTAGACCAACCTTCGAGACGATGCTAACAAGATAGCTCTCTTTTGGGAAATGCAAATCGAAGCCACAGCCAGCAACCCCTCACGCCAGCTTCGCGGCCCTTTTTCTTACTTCCTGGCTGCGGTCGGTTTGAGCTTGCTGAATCAACGCGATTACTTTCGGGTCGGTCGGGGCGATCTCTGCGGCGACGCGCAGGACGTGGGCTCGCTCTTTGGCGAGGGGGTTGTCGAAGTAGGGCAGGACATGGTCGAGTGCTTCGGCGGCGGCTGGTCCGAGGAACTCGAGGATCCGCAGCGCATGGACGCGGCACTCTGCATCAGGCAGCGCGGCGATGCTCGGCCCGATGCACATCTTGGGATCGGTTTGAGCGATTTGCCCGAGCGCTTGCACCGCCACGATTCTGGTCATCTGCTCGCTTGAACGGGTAAGCTCTACGACGCGTGCCCCGGCCGCCAAGGCTGGCGTTCCGATGTGGCACAACGCCCGCAGCGTTTCCTGCTGAACGAATGGATCCGGGTCGTCGAGAAAGGTAATCAACCGAGGCACGATTTCCTGCGCATCTTCAGGCGACCAGCGACAGCGATGCAGCTTCTGAGAATAGTTCGCATTCAACGACTTGAGATACGCAAGCGGCTTTTGTTTCATGGGGCGTCACACGGGGTGAGAAAAGAGTTGGGGCAGGGGATCGCGATCGATCATGTTGGCATAAAATCAGACAGAATGCCACACTTCGGGAAGAGCACTCGCCAGGCTTGGCCGCAGCGCCGCGTTCTGTTCGTCGCGACGACTTCGGGATAAAGTAAGGCAACCAGACCTGGGCCTTTAAACCGTGCGATCGTATGCCTTCTGAACCATCCAATCCGTTTGCCTCGCCGCAAGAATCGCAAGCATCGACAGGCGTGCGCGTTTCTCCGGTGCTTCGTCTGTTGTCGATTGGCTCGTTTGTAAGCGGCTTCGGGCTGTTCATGGTGTACTATGGATACGCCGGACTTGTGAACGGGCCGCTGTGGATCTTTTGGATCAGCCCGCTGCTGGCGATTGTGACCAGCCTGCTGGGCGTGGCGGCGATCATCGCACCATGGCAACCGTCGGAGCATTCGCGCTGGTCGTGGCCGATGTACCTGCTGGTGATCGCGATGACGGTCGCCTGCTTTCTGGTACCGGCGATGCTCGAGCCGATCGAGAACCTCGTCGGCTTCGTGCCTCCCCCCAGAGTCATCTTATTCTTCGTGGCCGCGACAGGTGCCTGGCTGAGCGCGAATAGCACTCACGGTACAACCCGAGGACGCCGCCTCGCCGCGATCGGCTATGGCCTCGGCACCCAGCACTGCATGACGGCCGTGATCGATGCGTGGTACGTGACGTGGGGGTTCTAGATCAGATGAAAGCGTTGCCGTCGCGCAGAACCTATCGCTGCAACGTCGCCCCAGGCTGGGTGGCGACGTTCATGCGTTGATAGTTGCGGGGCAGGATCCACGTGTTGTGGCCGAAGTTGCTGAGGTTGGCGGCGGCCAGGTCGGCTTCGGGGTCGATCAGCATTTGTGGGATGGTGTAGTTCATCATCACGTAGCTTTCGACGCGGACTTGCGCCTGACGTCCAGTCGCTTCGCGCCAGCGTTTGCTCACGCGCTGAGCATATTGGTGGATCATCCAGGGACGGACGGCGGCCTTTTCCAGCTGGAACAATTCGATCTCTTGATAGTGGTTCCACACCATGTGCAGCGAGCGATCTTCAAACGTCACGTAGTGCAGCGGCAAGCGGCGGAAGTCGTCGGGACGCAGCCGCGAGAAATCGGTCCAGACAATGTAAGGCTCGCCACTGGAAAGCTTCAATAGTTCGGCTTCGGTCTCGCTGGCCGAGGCGTCTTCCAGTGCTGGGTCTAAGATCACCAGCAGCGGCTTGCCACTGAGCGGGGCACCTTGCAATCGGAATGGTTCGAGGCGATCAAGCACCGGGCGAACGATGTCGGCCAGCGGCGAGTTGTACAAACCTTGCAGCTTGCCAACCAATTGAGCTCGCTGCGATTCGTGCCCAGGCTGGGCGTCGTCGTGGGCCAGGTCTTGCAGTTGCAGTGCTTCCAGTTCGCGCAGAAACTCAGCCGTCGAGGCTTCGCTGAGCTTCAGTTCTTTCGCTTTCATGCTGAAGTCTTGGCGAATCTGGGCGATCGCTTCGGTCAGCGAAATGGTTGTCTCGATTCGGGGCGTGCGGGCAAAGGTCTTTTCCCACTGCGCTTCAATATTCTGCGTGCCGACGGTGATCGCTTCAGCCCGTTCGGTGTGCAGGGCACTTGGGTTGTAAATCAAGCGGCGACCAAGAATCGGATCTTGGGTGATGGTCAGCCCAGGGTGGTGCGACCACTTGAACTGATGCGAATCGATCGCCACGTGAATCGCTTGCGGCGTGCCGGCAGGACACGCGTTCCAATCGATGCCCGGGCGGCCTTCCGGCGTGGTGGTTTCCAGCACAGGATCGACGACGCGACAGGTTAGGTGCCCGGCCGCTTTCGCACGAAGCATCATACGCCAGCTGAAGTCCTGGCCTTCCTCGGTCCAGTTGGCATCGCCAGGGATGAAGAAGTGACGCAGCGGCCAGGTGGCCTGCCAGGCGATGAAACAGCTGAGGGCTAAGGTCGCGCCGAGAGCCAGCGGCATCGGGCGCGGCTCGGCCGGGAGGCTCTTCTTTCCCTTTTGCTTGCCGGTGCTGTTCGCGGGAGCCTTGGTCTCCCACAGCTTCCACGTCGGGCGACGAACCCAGGCCATCAGTTGACGTGGCCATTCAGGACGGAAGAAGATCAGCGTCGACGTGAACGCCATCGCCGGGAAGATACCAATCGGGAAGATGAAGTGATTGTGCAGATGGAACAGCGCGGTCGCGGCGATCGCCAGCAAGCGAGTGCGGCTCGAAAGCAGCAGGAAGCCAATGCTCAGGTCGTACACCAGCCCCGACCAGGCAAGGAACAAGCAAAGATGAATCGGCTGCACCGCGGCAGGCAGTCCAATCGTGCTGCTGAGGATGTCGTGCAGCGTGGTGCCTGGCATCAGCAGCGGTTCGCCGGTCAGCCAGTCGTAGTTGAACTTGGCGATGCCGCCGTAGAAGTAAACCAGAAACAACTGCGTTCGCAGCAGCAGCACCGGCCAAAACGGAATCGTGGTTGGCAGCAGTTCGGTTTCGCCGCGGCGCTTCGCCAGGTACTGCGAAATCAGCCGATCGATCGACCAGCAGCGCTGGGCCGGCATGAAGATCAAAACGAACGACAGCAGGCTGATCAAATAGTAGTGATTGTTATACAGCGACGCCTCCATCAGGAAGATGTAGGTGTATCCCAGGAAGAGTGTCACGATCGCGGTTCGATAGAACAGCCCCAGCATGACCAAGGCTGCCGCCACGGCGACCACGCCGAAGTGAATGCTCATCCAGGGTTCGCTGAAGGCCTGAACCCAGCCGAAACCAGGGTAGGTGAAGTGCATCACCGGCCGGGCAAAGAGGGCGTCGACCTGGTTGGTGTCTTGGTAGCTGCCAAAGTACTTCACCATGTGCCAGACCATCACCGCACCGAAGCAGATGCGGAACATGGCCAGCGAAGCTCCATCGACCGGCCGGGCCAGCAGCACACGGAAGCGATCGAACAGGTTCGCGGAATCGGTGTTGGTACGAGAGGCAGATTTCATGGTCGGCACTCATTCAGCAGACGTAGCGGGTCACCCCCAAGAAACAGGGCGAGAGTATGTAATCAATCGGCCGCTATCACGTCAAGAGAAGTTCGCCGGCCGATCGCATGAAAAGCTTGGTCGCGAAACCAGTTAGCGTCGGCCCATCGTGGCTCGCTAGCAGCACATTTTGCTGGGTACCAACGCGAAGACGCCTTCGTACCAGGCAGGCACGAAGGCGTCTTGTTCGTTCCGAATTGTCGTTGGCCGTTTGGCCAGCACCAGCTTAGTACTGGATACCACCGCCCAGGGTGAAGCCGACGAAGCCGAGGTCTTCGTTCAACACGTCGTCGAAGTTACCGACGTCCGAGTCGTCCATGAAGGTGGCCGATGGGTTCGGGCTACCAACGTTCGCCCAATACTGAGCTTCCAGACCCGATTTGAAGAAGAAGCGTTCGTTACGCGAAGTCCACTTCACGCCTGCCTGCAATTCAAACGCACCAGCCAGGGTGCCCGTGTTGCGGTTCTTGTAGGAAATGTTCGAGTTGTCGTCGGTGGCCAGGAAATCTTGCTGACCGTACAGCAGCGATCCACGACCACTGGCGAACACGTCCCAGCGACCGATCACGTTGCGGCTGTATTCACCAGCGAAGGTTGGACCATAACCGCGGAACTTGATGTCCCCCATGCCAATCCCAGCGTCGGTAACGGCCAGGTAGTTCTGGTCGATTTCCGAGTAGCGGAAACCACCGCTGACCAGGAAGTTCTTGGTGGCCTGAGCTTGCAGTTCCAGGTCCAAGACATTGACGCGGATCGACTGCGTCATGGTGGCGGTGTCGACGTCGACCAAACCAACGATGTCGTTGTCGGTCTGGGCCCAAGCAATCACCCCTTCGTCCTGCACCAGACCATTGCTACCGTCAACGGTCAGCGAGGTGTTCTGGTCGAATTGCCAGTAACGAGCACGCCAGCCGAAGCCACCCTTAGGTGCCAGGTAGCCCAGCTCGATACGGTTCGACTGCTTCAGGTCCCAATCGAAACCGAGGTGTTCGATCACAGGGTCGTTCTGAGCGATGATCGCGGTGTTGTTCGATTGATAAGGCGTCACGAAGACCGATTCGTAGGTAGCGTAATAGCGACCGCATTCCTGCTGGCAGCCACAAACGTCCTGCGAACCGCAAGTGTCGCAATTGATACCGCTGTAGATCTGGTGCGACTGGGCTTGAACCTGCTGTTCGAGGTTTTCCATCCGCGACAACAGGTCGTTGTACGAGGTCAGCGAAGCCTCTTGAGCATGCACGGTACCGCACATGGCGATTACCAAGGTTGGTAGCACGGCTACCCAAAATTTGCGTTCCATCGCATCATCTCTCCAAAAGTTCTCGATATCCACCTGCATGAGATCGACCAGTCCATGGCCCGCTGATGGATCCGCGCTCCCCGTTGCTTCTCGCCGTCAAACACTGAATCGAGACAAGCACAATCCCCACCTCTCGCATCGGCCAATGCAATTCAAGGATTGAACTTCGATGAGTATTTCCCGCAGTTTTTCTGAGAATGCTAAAAGCATGCCCGCAAAGTCTCACAGCCGTAAGAATGTGCCCGAGATATCACTACTGCTAGCATCTATCAATTTGGCCACAACGTGCTCACCCCGAACCGAAAATGAGGGAAGGGAACGCCCCTCAACGAATAAACGACCTTTCATGCCTCTCACCCTGGGAAGGTTCGCCCGCAAGCCGATTTACCCCTTGGCCCATTCCTTTCCTTCCTTCGCACCCACCCGATAAGATGTAGGCGTCCGTTCTCTTTTCTGCGGTGAGGCGATGCCATCGATCGACGAACAACGCGTGATCTTGATTTGGCGTCCCGGCGATGGACGCCACCTCCGGGCGTTCGTTCGCGGTATCCATCCCGACGGCAGTTTCTACGGCGAGGTCCGTTCCGACTGGCCTGACGAGCGCCGGACTGTCACGGTCGAAGGTTCGCTGTCCGCCGCCGAGAACCAGAGGCTTCGTCAATACGTCCGCCAGGTGCAAACCTACGCCGAACCCGAGCGACTTCCCCCAGACAACCACGTCGGCATGATCGGGCTGGGACCACTTCATGCTCCAACGATTGTGCTAAAGCAGCCGACCAACAGCATCACGAACCCAGCGTTAAGAACCCTGTGGCATCAGATCGTAGAAACCATCGAACCACACCTCCCCCTCAACGCCGACCGCACTCGCTTAGTCCGCCAACAAACAACGAACCCTTCCTCGCCTGCGCTCCGGTCCCCTCGCCCCTGAGGGGAGAGGGTTAGGGTGAGGGGCCTGGGAATCGGCCTCTCATGAAACCGCGTCAGTCGTAGTATCCCTCGCGATAGATCGACGAACTCTCGATCCTTTTTTCCGGGCAATAGAAGATGATTCCCAGCTCGCGAAAGTCGTAGCCGCCGTCGTCGAACGGAACCTTGTGCCCCGTTTTTCAAATTCTGCGATCACCACCTTGGTCGCCTTGTCGGTTAGCTCGATCCCGTCGAACGTCGCTTTCGACGGCGAGAAGACTTCAATGAACTCGAGCGTATCTTGGTCGTCATATCCCAGGATCAGTCCATCCGACACGTAGAAATCGTTCCGCGGTTCACTGGTCCGGGTCACGAACTGCTTGCCGGCCAACAACCCGTCGCGAACTTCGCTGCGAGGCGTCCCAAATGGCAACAGGTCGGTTCCCACGTGCGGCTTGAGTTCAAGTTCCATCGTTCGCTCCCGAAAAGTGTCCAACGCAGTTTCCAATCGGCCTGCGACGACTAGAGCGTAAGTACTTGCCGAAGACGATTCAAGTCGCCAGAACCTCACGGCAGTAACGTCATTCATTCGTGTCGGGTGCGTCTCGACGCACCAATCGCAAGTCGCGGCAGCGATGCATCAACTTGCCCGACACCCTTTTCGCACGTTAGCATATCGCAGGCCGATTCCCGACGCGGGGCTTGCTTCGCACGGTGGCATCGGTCGACGAGTTACTTTTCCACTTGGGTTTTACCGGCAGACCATGTCCAACGAATATCAACGTCAGCTTCGCGAGCGGTTGGAAGGGTTGCCTTATGCCGATGCGCCGGCCCCTTGGCGGCTGGTCGGTGGTTGCGGCGTTGGTGGGCTGACGGAAGTTGGCTTTGTCGAAGGGGCGGACGACTTGCTGGTTGTTTCGCATCAAGGCCGCGGCCTGTTCGATGGACAGACCGGCGAACGACTGGCCCGCGATCCGGAAGAGTTCTTCGCCAACGACGATCGCACAGGCCTAACCGCTCCTGGCATTGGCCGCCAGCAGGATGCCATCGTCCGAATGGCTGGGCTGTGCGGCGGCGGGCTGGCAACCGGCACGTCGGACGGATGGAGCCTGCATGTGGTCCAGTTGCCGTGGCCGAAGCACGACATCTTTCTCTCGTCAAACTATGCTGGCCTGACCGGCGAACTGGCCAACATCACCCGACTAGGGACCGACCAGCCGTGCGAGTTCCGCTCCGCCGGGTTCTCTTCGACGGGGCGAACCTTCGTGGTGGCGACCTCGTGCGAAGTGCTGATTTATGGTCGCGATTCGGCCTGACACTTTCCCGATGGCGGCTCCTATGCTGCCAGGCAATTGGTGCTATGTGATCACCGGCGCGTCGGGTGCTGGCAAATCGATACGGATTGCCGCGCGGCGAGAACTGGGCTACGCTACGGTTCCGGAAGCGGCCAACACCATCTTGCGTGAGCAGCGGAAAATCGGAGGCAGATTGCTTCCAACCACCGATCGCCAGGCATTTATACAGGCCGTATTCGAACGCAGTGTCGCGGACTTTGAACGCGCCGCAACCTACGCTGGCCCGCTCTTTTTCAATCGCGCGATTCCGGAATGGCTCCGATTTCTCGGCTGGAAAGAAGCCGCTTGCCAGCAGGCCCGGGGCGAAATATCGCGACGCGGCGAAGGTGATCGTCGCTCAGCCGTGGGCCGAGATTTATCAGCGCGACGACGAACGCGTTCAGCACTTTGACCAGGCGGTCGCTTCGTATCCGCCGACCGTTTCCGCTTACACCGACACCGGCTACCAGGTCTGCTCCCTTCCGCAACAAGCAGTTGCCGACAGAGTTACCTTTGTGCTGAACGAGGTCGCAGCCGATGCCGGGCGGCATGGCTCCTTATATCTTCTTCGGAAAGAAATCGCATGAGCAAAGTCTTTGTGAACATCGGCCTGAGTCTTGATGGCTACATGGCCCCAGAAGGGATGGATCTGGAACATTGGGAAGATCCCAGCTACAAAAATTGGGGCGCCAAGTGGGGCTCGCTGATGGGCTGGATTTTGAAGCAGCAATATTTTCGCGAGAACCTGCAGTTCGGCAGCGGCGGCGAAACCGGGCCGGTCAACGACATGCTGCGCGAGACGATGCAGCGCAGCGGAGCCAGCATCATGGGCAAGCGCATGTTCGACGCCGGCGAACGAAGCTGGCCTGAGGAAGCTCCCTTTCATACGCCAGTCTTCGTGCTCACCCACGAAGAGCGTGAGCCCTGGGAACGGCCCGGCGGAACAACGTTTTTCTTTGTGAACGATGGCCCCGAGAGTGCGTTGCAAAAGGCGCGCAACGTCGCCGGCGATCGTGACATTCGGATCTCTGGCGGAGCCGATGTCGTGCAGCAATACTTAAACCTGGGCGCGGTTGACGAACTTGAAATCGCCTTGGCGCCGGTCCTATTCCACGGCGGCCGCCGCCTCTGGGAAAACCTTGACGAAGGGATTCCTCAATTCAAAATCGAATCAGCCCACTCGACACCCGATGCAACGCACCTGCGCTATCTTCGCGTTTGAAAACTCGGGCGACCATTACTTTCCAGCAAGGCATCCTTCCTAACGGCAGATAGCACGATGACCGAAGACCAGTTCTGGAAGCTTATTGAAACCTCGCGGGCCGCGGCACTCGAGGGATTGGGAGAGTCGTTTTCGGAAGACGACTTGTTCGATGCTCACCTGGCGTCGCTGGAGACGGAACTCTCGAAGTTGAGCCACGCAGCGCTGGGGGAGTTTATCACGTTATTTCAGCAGAAGAAGATCGAGGCGTATCGCTGGGATTTATGGGGCGCGGCGTATTGGCTGTTCGGTGGTTGCGGCGACGACAGCTTCAGCGACTTCCGAAGTAATTTGATCAGCCTCGGGCGAAGCGTCTTCGAGATAGCGATCAACGACCCGGACCAACTGGCCCCGACAATGAAGCGAAAGGACCTGCCGTACATGCTAAGCGAGGGCTTCCAGGATGTTGCGTTCGACGTGGCGGAAGAGCTGGGCGTATCGGAATTGGACCTCGAGTTCCCGCCGTACCCAAGCGACCCGGCCGGCGAAGAGTTCGACTTCGACGATGACGACGAGATGGCTCGCCTCTATCCTCAACTGGTTGCCGCGTTCCCCGATTCTGGCGAACTTGGTTAGTCGTTTCTTTGCGGGGCCGACAGCTCCGCCACGAACACCGACGTATCAGGTGCTTTGCCAGAGTAGTACGAAACGAAGTGCTTTCGCCCGATCGCCGTGGCGTTAGCGTTGCCCGAGTCCCATGCGATGGTGCTGCCAATGGCAATCACCTTCGACCCAGGCCAGCTGAGCGGCTGATCGAAGACCTGCTGCGGATCGACCACGCGGCAACGGACCAGGCCAGTGCCACGTTCGTAGTAATAGTTGCTCACCAGGCCGGTGTCGGCATCGAAGATCAAGCTGGGGGTCGATGCGGAGATATCGCTGATGTTGGTCGAGCTTCGCTTCCAGGTCTTACCTGAATCGGTCGACGTCAACTGATATTGGCTGCGGGCACTTTCGGTCCGGCCGATCCCCAGAATCTTGCCATCGCCCAGGTAAACCGCCGCCGGCTCGGTCGGCCACTCTTCGTGCGTCAGGCCAGACTCGATCGTCTTTTGCGTCCACGTTTCGCCATCGTCGGTACTGGTCAGCGTTCCCCAGGCATGGCTGTTGTCTTTCTGATAGTTGCCGGCGAACCAAAGCGACATCAGACCAACTTCCGGCACGTGGAAGATGTCGGTGACCTGCATCGGCTGCACTTCCATCTTCGGCGTTGCGATTCGCTGGAACGTGATGCCATCGGTGGTGCGATACAGATCGTGGTTCCAGTCTTTCCCAATTCGGCGAACCCACAGCAGCATCGCTCCCTGGGAATCGAGCCCTTTGCCAACCGTCACCTCGCCGTAGCCTGGCGTGTCGGCGACCACCGTTTCCTCGGTCCAGGTGTTGCCACCATCTGTCGAAGTGCGGGCGAAAACCGCTCGGGCATCTTCGCCAATTGAATGCGCCGATCCGCGGCTGTAGGTGCAGACCAGCTTGTTGCCGATTGCCTGAGTCATCGGCCACGAGTTATAGCCAGGCACGTCTTGCACCACGTGAGCTTTGCCCGGAGCATACAGCGGCGTGACCTTCACCAGAGCCAGCCCAGTCGGCCGCGTGAAGGTGTCTTCCGGCAACGCCGGTTCACGTTGAATGCGAACGGTGATCGGAGCGTCCGGCACGATCGGGTAATACGATTCGAGCAAGATCGTCCGCGTATAAAGCGGTCCGGCCGGCAAGGCCGTTTGCACCGGCTTCCCCAGCCGATACCGCGACGTGAATGGTTCGCCGACGACCATCTGCGAAAGATGAACGCGATAGACATCGGCGAACTGTGGGCTGGTCGCTTCGTCGTTGCTGGTCACGACGATCTCGACTTTCACCGCCGCATATTCGCGAGAGAATCCGCCGACAACGCCAGAGACCGATTGCCCTGCCGTTCCGCCGGAAAGGGACCAGACCGGGATATGGGTCGACACATGCGACATCAACACGAGCGACGGTTTGCCGGTCGCGATCGAAAGTTCGTTCGCCGACAACGTGACCGGCGCCGGACTGCTTGCCGCCCAGTCGCCGCCCCAAGCCGTCGCAGCCAGAACAAGCACCACACCGATCGCTAACAAGCTCGTACGCATAACCTTCGCCTCTTCATTTTCGAGATCGAGAACGTGATTCGTATCGTTCACGATTTCTATCACGCGTCCCATTTCCCAGGAGTTGTATTCACCGAACACGGCAACAACTTCATTGGTTCTTTTGACCCTGCTAAGCTTACTCTACCCACGCGCGAAATGCACATTGACCATGGAATGACGAGGCCATGACTCATTCGACAGCCTCTTATGATGACGACGCCGAACTAAGTTCGTATATCTGGCGACACTATACGTCGCTGTTGACCGAAATCGAACGGAAGGCGAACAAGGCTATCCTAGCGGAACAGAAGGCGGAAGCTGCCGACCCGTCCATGGCGAATCATCTGAGAGCACGCTGGGGAATTCGCAACGATCCCCAGGTAATCGCGGCGCTGCGTGACGGCCCCGATACCTTCCGGCGCCGCGTCTCTGAGCGAATCATGCGTGAGGTTCCGCAGCAGGTCTTTATCAATCGCTGTCCCGCATGCCAGCGCATCGTTCAAACGCCCAAAGCGCAGCAGTGTCTATGGTGTGGCTGTAACTGGCATGGCGATCCTACGTCGTAGATCGAAAACGCAATCAGTCTTCGTAGGGTGCGTCGAGACGCACCCTACGGGACGATGTAACGACGGAGTTCTATGTTCCTTCGCTCCACTTGAGCGACTCTTCGATCGCGGTAGCAGTTTGCGGGTCGGTTTTCCAGCGGTCGAGCAAACTAAGATTGTTGCGATCTTCCAGGAAGTGTTCTAAGAAACCGTTCTCGATGCAAAGCTGCGTTTCAGCCGAGCCGCGCAGGTAGAGTTGTCGTAGTCTCTCGAGCGTCTCCGGCACGAGCGTTTGTTCTTCGCCAGGCTGAAGTTGCCAATGCCGCAACATGCCCAGCAGATCGTGCATGGCCAAATAAGGCGACAACACGTACTCGTCCAGCTCCGGTTTTTGCTCGACGCACAGCAGCAAATAGGTGACGATTGCCCGGCGGCACTCCATCCAGTCAGGCTTCGGGAAGATGCGACTAGAATGCCGCGTGACCACTTCGCGCAGGAGTCCCAGCACTAACAGGTTATTCGACTCCATCGCGGCATGCACATCGCGCAGCGGAATCGTCTCGTTCGACTCCAAGTGCCGCACTAACAACGTCGCGTCGACCACGTTCTTCTCCCATTTCCCCGCCCATGGTTGATGTTGGCATTAATATAGAAAGGGATGATGGCGCGCTCGATAGATGCGTGATAGAATTCCTGAAATATCGTCACATGGCCACATTATGATCACCGATCGATAACCGACTGCCGCATTCTGTAACACTGGGCAAGTCTCACGCCTGGGCACACCACTTAAGAGTCACCATGCAATCAATTGTCGAGCGCGTGCGGAAGCACTTGAGCACGTTGGGAATCACGCTGCAGTTCGAGGCCAATCCGCCCGCCACTCAGGCTGGCGTCGACGAAGCGCAAGAGCGACTACAGCTTTCGTTGCCGGCGTCCTATGTTTCGTTCGTAACGCAGTTCGCCGATGGCTTCGACCTGGCGTGGACTTCACCAAAAGACAAAGTATTTGGCACGTTCACGATGGAGCCAATCGCGTCGTCGGTCGAAGGCTTGCTGGGCATGCGTGACTGGCGACTGTATAGCGATGAGGCGGCCCGCCAATATGGCTTCCCTCACACCGACGACCCTGAGCTGGCCCTGCGAACTAACGCGCGGATGCACCAGTGGCTGCCGCTGGTTCGCATTGCCAACGGCGATTTCCTGTCGATCGATCTGAACGAAGACCGCTTCGGCCAGGCCATCTTCGACAAGCATGACTGGCTCGACGGTGGAAGCGGCGACAACGGGAGCCCGCTCGCCGATGACTGGCCCGCCTTCTTCGAAGCCTGGTCCCGCGTATGCTTTGTTCAGCCCAATAGCTATTATTGGCCGAACCTACTTAAAGAAACCGGCGTCGAGTGGAACTCACCTGAGTTTTTAAATCGCTTTCGATTGGGTTAGAGTGCGATTCGATGAACGAGGATTTCGATCCGAGTGGCGTTCCTCTTTTGATCACTTGGCTGACGCGCAAGTATGGGTTCACGGAAAGTTCCGCGCCGATCTTCCATTTAGTCGTATCCAACCAGCGAAACGAGGATGACCTGCCCAAAGATTGGCCGACCGATAACGACCTGGCATTTTTGCGGGCCCTGTTCACGGATTGCCAACCCGACGAGCTCGAATATTTGCTGCTGAGGCTACCCTATCAGCAACTGCCCGCCAGCTTCTTTCAGCAGACGATCGCTGCGTTGCTGGATGTCGAAACATCGTTAGCGAACCCGGGTTTGATGTGGCATGCTGCAAATTACCTCGCGACCCATTGGAATGCGTTTCAGCTTCCGACCGAGCCCGTTCGCCGGTTGGTTGAGTCGACCGAATTCAACCAACGTCTCGCAGGCCTGAATGCGCTTGCCCATACCAATGTGCCGCTTGCCGACACGTTGACAATCATCAAGCCCTATCTTCTTGAGAAGGAAGAGCACGAGTTCTGGGCAGGCATGGCGAACTTGCTGAAGATCCTAGAGAACTGGCAATCAATTCCCACCTCGGCGGAAGCCATCGATCGGTTGCCCGAAATACGTTCTATCCTCAGAGCGAGTTCGAGAGAAGATTCCCTCGCTCAAGTAACCACCGCGATTGAGTACCGCGTGGCACTGATTGACAAGATATTGGGGGAGAATGCAACGTAGAGTTTGTCGACGGGTTTCTAATCCGCTGTAGTGTTACAAGATCTAGCTACCACTAACATACTGCTACATTTGCGCATTCTTAAATATGCATTTTTCTGGCTGTACTAGGTAGCTTTCTATGGGAATACCGTTAACAATGCCCCCTCACCGAGGCGGACAACAACGATGTTCTTACCACCATGGAGCCAACAGTGGACCCGAACAATTTTGAATCCCAAACCCAGGACATCCGCCGCGAATTAGCCTACCTGTCGGGCAAATTGGACGGCGCCAATCTAATCCAGCGAATTGACGCTCTGGAGACCGAACTGCGAAGCCTTCGTAGTTTCGCACAAGCAGCAACTGGAGCGATCACCGTCTGTGGCATCGTCATTGTGTTAGTATTTGGAGCATCCGCGGCACAGATGCCTCGCGAAATCCTCGATAAAACAAAGAAGGAGATTGGGACTGATACTATCGAGACCGCCAAACGAGACGCTGAAATGGCGCTAAAAGCTATAAAAGGAATTCGCGAGGATGCCACCAAAGCTTTGAGTGATATGGAAAATGGAAAGGTTGCCAAGTTAGAAGAGCTTCAACTTGCCAATGAAAACGGTGATTTCGTTCAACTAACCGCATCTTCAATTCAACAATTGGAAAGGCTGAAGTTTCTCAGCAACCATCTTGGCGAACTTCCAGATGATGGCAAAAAGCGGCTCCACCTGAAAACCGACTACCTCATGTTCGACAAGAACACATCGTTGGGTATTCAGGCGCGTCACCCACATGACGACCCTAAGGCTGGGAAGACACGACGCTTCCGGATTCAAACAACCAATGCGGCCTTCGATTTCTGGAATACAATCGACCCAGGACATGGATTTCATCTGGTAGAAGGCAACGGCGCAGACACTGTCCAACGCGTTACCAAGACTGGCGTCGTTAAAAAATAGCCCATCTGACGTCCGGTCCAACGGCTGCTCATTCACAGCATCCGATATCAAACCCTGGCCACCAATTCCATTTTTGTCTCTTCGTCATGGAATTGGTGGCATCATCACGGATTGGCTCGTATCGCAATGCAATTTGCGTTCTCGATTCCACTACCCGCCAATCCCAAGGGCAGGGTGGTGCGGTTTCTGTTGGGTCAGGTAAGATCTTGACTGTGCCTGGTATTCTTTGCGCTGCGTGGTAAAGCGTGTGGCGATTGCCGGGTGAAGACGCTATGACGGGCCGTTGATGGTGGGCCGGTTGGTTTGGTGAGGTTTTCGGGATGAGTTATCGGATTGCGGTCTATCGGACCGGGCGGCTTTCTGCGCGGGCGTTTGAAATGCGTATCGCCGGGCAAGAGCCGTTTCCATGCGAGCTGCATCAAGGTCTGTTCTGCTGGGAGGCAGGTTCGTTAATGGGGCTCGAAGTTCGCAACGGCATCTTGCGAGACCTGCGTAGCAAGAAGGCGTTGCTCTCCTACAAAGGAGATTCCCTGACCGGTTCGCGATACGAGCTCGGCTCGGAAACGATCTTCTGCCAGGCACCTTCCTATCACAAGCTGGTGGCGCGGCTCGGTAAGCGGAAGCTGTTTCAAGTGCACTACCGCTTCTTTGCCCGCAACCGACCCTGGTGCGAAGCTGTCGTCTCGCAGCACCTGCCCAGCAGCATCCCGATCGCCATCATCTTGCACTCGTTCTACACGCACTAGCACGCAGCGATAGCGACATGCCATTTTGCAGCTGATAGCCAAGGCTGTCGTTCATGCTCGTCTGCCCTGGTTGCGGCATCTGCGAAAGGTATTGCTTGCCATTAAAAGGTATTGCTTGCCATTAAGCTGACTATCGTTGGCCAGCACCACACCAAACCGCATGATGTCGTGCAGGATCGAAAGTCCGAAGAACAACTTCGCGATCTTCCCATAGCTTCGTCAATTAACCGACATCGCGGCGCCGGCAACCGCTGCCATCGGCGTTCCGCCGAGACGGGCGACGCTTCACCTGACATGCACGGGGTGTTATGCTGGCGGGAACGATTCAGGAACGAAGAAGTGGGCAGGCAGGAACGGACCGTTGGACGACGACAAAGTGCTATGGCAGATCAAGATTCCAGCTACCCACGACTACGCTCAGCTCTATCGCTATTACGAAGACCCGGAAGGAACCGAGTGCGAAGAGTGCGGGGCGATGCTGACCATCACGCACGAACGCTTCGAGGCAGAGTGGTCGGACGGCAGCGATCAGATTGGTGACTTTGTTTTCTCGGTCGGCGATGTCGTCGTCCGGGCCGATATCGCTAGCGAACTGCTGAAGACCTTTCGCGGCGCGACGACGCAGCCCGTCGAACTGGCCGACCATCCCAATTTATACCGCCCCAAGCCACCTAAGCGAACCCGGGTGAAGCGTGTCTGGCTACCGTACGAAGGGCCGGAACTGGTCTGGCTGAAGCCGACGCATTCGGTCCCGCTGCTCGACCAATCGACGGTCGAGATCGACGAGACCTGCGACTCTTGCGGTACAATCGTGTACGAACAGTTCCTCGGCGTCGAAGCGTACAACGGAGTGCAGCATACGCCGCGTGATCCTGACGGCGGACTGTTTATCTCGGCGAAAGCGGTCGGCGAGCATGACCTGTTCGGGGTCGAATGCACCGGCTTGTTTCTCGTGACCAACCAGTTCAAACAGTACATCGAGAAACAAGGCTACACGAATATTCGCTTTTTGAACTACGGCACGCTGGTCAGCTAACCGCGCGATTCGTTCAGCCAGTTGGCCAGCCGCTGCGTTGTTTTAATCGCGTTGTTGCGCGTGAGATAATAGCTTTGGAAGACCATCTCCCAGCGGTCTTCCGGGGCGATGTGGATCAAAACCTGCACGCGGCGATCGTCGGCGCCGCGGCGGCCTTCTCCCTCGCGAATGAGGATGGCGTCGACGTGGGCGGCGTCGATGATTTCTCCCTCGTCGGGATCAACCGCCGCCGGATCGCGGGCCAAGATCAAACGAAACGGATGATAGCGGAAGGTCCACTTCAGGTTCAGCGCCGCCAGGAAGAGCAAGACGACCGCGAAGGCGATCTGAAATTCGATCGGCTGCCAGAACAGAAACAGCGCGGCGATCACTCCAGTCATCACCAGGCTGGCGATGTGCCCGCGCCGCCAATGCTTCTCTGCGAAGGTAAAGGCCTGAATCTTTGGCTGGAGCGTGGCGACCGTCCAGCGACCTCGTACCTCCGAGCTTTGCGGCGCATGCTCTGGCCCGTCATGCCAGGCAACCAGGTGCCCCTCTTTCAGACCGTAAACTTTGACCGGTTCGACCACGCGTCGGTTTCCTTACTCCATCGATGGGGCCGGTGTTCACGCCGATCGAAAACGGGCAGGCATCGCTCCCTGGCCGTTCGATCTCACCGCCTGAATGTCCTGGTCGCAAGCGTTTGCCAGGAACGAGTATCGTAGCATGGTCGGCCCGCTAGCGAACAAGCCCTGGGCAGGCGTCGCATGGAATCGGCTGGGCTACGTTGGTATCATTAGGCCCGTCAAACGAGTCGAAGTCCTTACTTTTCGTACTTCCAAAGTCGCCGCATCATGCACCAGATTCCGTGGGATACCTTCCGCGACACTTTGTTCCGTCAGCTTGGATTGAAGCTGAAAGACGTCGATCAATTGATCCAC
This sequence comes from Bremerella sp. JC817, assembly GCF_040718835.1. NCBI lineage: Bacteria > Pseudomonadati > Planctomycetota > Planctomycetia > Pirellulales > Pirellulaceae > Bremerella > Bremerella sp. JC817. The sequence goes on from NZ_JBFEFG010000259.1 coordinate 72,741, forward strand.
GATGTCGAGCAAAGCGACCAATTTCGCTGGCAACGGGTGGAAGATTTCGAGTCGCAGTCCGATGCCGAATTGATCGCTCAGCTTCATTGGCTACCCGTCGGCGACCTGCTGGTGATTAACGATAACAGCTACCGCGAGCCAGGCGGACCGTTTGTCGTCGAGCCCCAAGAGACGCTCGTCCAGTTTTCCGAGCGTTATCAGCAAGCACACGACGGCGAATATCTTTTCAACGGCGACGTGCTGATCTTCCATTGGGCCTATCGCTATGTCGGCATCTTCCATCACGAAGGGGTCCTCAGCGAAGCGATCGTTTCGCCACCTTCCGCTGCCGAGTGACCTTTTCGCGGAAGCTCTACCTCAAGCCATACAAACTGGCGGCGTAGGTCGGGCTGATCGGCTTGGGCGTGTTCGTTTCGCACAAGATGGCGGCGTAGCTGCTGATATCGACCTGATCGGCGACGTCGTCCTCGTGCCCGGTCCAGCCGAGCAGTTCTTGCTCGTACGGCAGTAGCCATTGATTGTTGTGCTTGGGCAGAAAGATTTCGCCGCGCGAAAGCTTGTTCTGCAAGGCATACGAACGTTCGACCTTGCCCGGCACGCCGCCTCGCGACAAACCCGTCGCCGGCGAGATCAACCGCGTTGGCACCTGATCGCGAATGATGTTCTCGACCGCCTGACCATGATGGGCGTTCTCGAGATACAGAATCGGGACCTTCCACTGCTGACAGATCCGCACGACATTCTCGCACAGCGGAACGAACTCGACTCGATCGCGCCACACATGTCGCAAGAACAGTGCATTGCCAAGATTCGGGGCATAGTCCCAGATGCCAAGCGCCGAGAAACTGCCTGGCTTTCCCTTGCGCTGGCTCGTCTTATCCTTCGTGCCGCCAGCCGTATCCAGGACTGCGAAGCGTGTGCAGTCACCTTCATGCACGGTGCCCAGCAGCGTACTGTCCGACTGCATCGCGCTGAGGGTCCCTTCTTGCTGGGTGTAGTAGCGAAACCAGTCGCCTCGCAGAATCGCTTCTTCGCGGACCGACCAGTCGCCATGGATCAACCGCTGACGCGTGACCGGCGGAAGATGCGACAGCCGGGCCACGTACGCTTCGGCATCGATGGCCGGATTGTCATGCAGCAGCGCCGGAACGAACGCGCGATCTTTTCGCTGGGCATCGTTGAAGAAGACCTGCTTGGTACTTCCTTCGGCGGTCGCTTTCAAGATCTTGGGACTAATGAAACGATTCTTCACCCACGCATGCCCGGTGCCGCCAGGGTTCGAAGCACTTCGCATGCGGACCGGTACGTTCAGCCCGCGTGTTTTTCGCAGTCGCGAGAACATGAACAGATACGGATTCGATTCGTCGTCGGCCAGGCGAAACTCGGTCAGTTCGTCCCAGCCGATAAACTGAAACTCGGTCGAAGCGTACCGATACCGATCGTCCGGGGAATCGATGTAACCAAACTGCAGCGTCGCGCCGCTGGGAAAGCTCCAGGTCTTACGCTGCTCGTTCCAGCGGGCGTCGCTGCCGGTTAGCCACTGCTTCGCTCGATCCATGATCGAACCTGGCAAAGCGAGCCGGGCAAAGTCGCGCCGCAGCAACAGCGCCGCGTAACCGGGCACATGCACGTACTGCAGCGCCGCCATCAACAACGCTTCGGTTTTCCCAGGTCCGGCGCCGCCACCATAGAAGGCTTCCTGGCAGGTTAGCTCCAAGAAGGTTCGCTGCTTTGCGAACGGCTGGTGCGGGGCGTAGCTACGAGGGGTCGTCTGCTGCTGGTCCATCTCCAACAGCGTCAACAGTTGTGGTGTCAGCTTCCCCGCACATTTCAACTGCCGCAATAAGCTGAGCCTCAATAAGAGCTGCTCGTTGGTCAGGTGGGAGTACGGAGAGGACATGTTCGACCTGTTTCGGTTGGGTTTCGATAGGAAGCTTGGCGGCCTGGATCAGCACGCGGAGAATCGCGGTGTAGTCATTCACTTTCCCTTTCTCCGCGGCCTGGCGAGCCAACTCCGGGGCAAGCCGCACGATCTCGACCACTTCTTCCTGCGGAATGCAGCCGAGCGAAAGCAACCGCACCACGGCCGGGCTTTCGGCCAGCCGACTCGATATTGCGTCGGTGCTTGACTCGTCTTGCGAAAGGAGCGTCATCAATAGCGACGACGCGGTCGGCTTCGATTGCTCGGCACTGCCGCGACTGGCATCCGACTCGGCGACATGCCCCACCGGGACGACTTTCGTGAGATGGTTTTCAGATAAAGGCATGGCGTGACCTAGGCAGGGTATTCAGCTTTGGGGACCGGCGTCAGTTCCACCAGCATGCGAACCGGAAAGTCGCTGCCGCCGGTTGGAACGCACCACACCACCGCCGGGTAGCGAAACGTCTCGTCCAGCAACGCACTACCAGGCAGCGTGACGGTCAGGTTGTACCCCACACCGTCGGCTGTCCATTCCGGACCTTGCTGCAGCGAACTGGCAAACGTGTCGGCCAGGTTCAGTTCGGCATTGTGGACGACGCTCTCGTCCGGGCCGAAGATCTGCAGGTAAGCCTTCGACAGCGATTCCGGTGTCACCGGCACATTGTCGGCATCGGTGACCCGAGCCCGAACGACCGTGTCGACACCGACCAACGCACGAACATGAAACGATTCGATCGAACAACTCATCGGTTTTCCTTTTTCAAGTAGAGAAGGGGATTGGCTCGCCAGCCGCTGGTTAGCAGGTCGACGCTTGCGCTACGGGAACCGAACCGGCGAACGTCGCCGAACTGGAAACGAGCGTAACCACGCTTGCCGCTTCCGACCGCTGGACGCTGGCGACTTCTGCGGAGGCTTGCTTCGTGTCGCAGCGCTGCTGCGTGATCGATTGCGACGTTGGGATCATGGCGGCGCCCTGTTTTTGTGGGAAGAGAGCGAACTGAAGTCGGACGACACGCAGCACGACCTGAACCAATGGCTGGCCAAGCTGCACGCGAACGCCTGGCATGGCGACTTCAATCGCGGCCACGCTCATGCCGACCTGGCTGCCAGCAACAAACGCCAAAGGCTCGCAGGCAATTCGTTGACGGCAACGTCCTGCATTTAGGCTGCCAGCACTCGACAGCAAGGGGGAAGAGATCTGTTGCCGGACGAGTCCTCTTCCGTAGGAAGCCTTCTGCGGAAAGCCTTGCACATCGAGTCGGCTCGCCCCAAGGCAGGGACCGGAAAGCATGGGCATGTTACGCTCCTTCTTCTAACAGAGGTTCCCCCACCACGAACGATACATTGCCCGCCGCGATCGCTGCCCGGTAGGCCAGCCAGAGGCCGCGTTGCGATTGAAACGCCTGACCCATTTCAAGTGCCAAGAGCTTGAGCTGCGCGGCGGTGGGATCGGCTCCGGCGACCACGATCGGTTCGCCATGCCGATCGACCCAGCCAGGAATCGGATCTGTCGGCGCGATGAGTCCGAGCATCAGCGATTCGTTCAGCAGAGCGATCCCCTGACTAACCACCTGGCGATCGACTTCCGACCAGCCGATCTCGACGCCGATTGACGTGACGACGTATCCTTCGGCCAGCGTAGTTTTCCACCATACATCGACTTCGGACCGCTTCTGTTGCCCGGCAGACCAGGCCGCCTGAAAAGTATCGGATCGGACATATCCTTCCGGCAGCGGATCGGGCACGGGCTGGGCTCCGAAGAAGGTTACGCAGCGATTGCCATCGTGAAGTGGGGCCCACGCCACGGCATTTCCGTCGACAATTTTGGCGATACCATTAGACATGACCCGCTTCTCCTATGGGGCATTGAAACCCGCGTGAAATGAGCTGCAACGCATCCCAGGTCGACGCGACGTCGCACTGCAGGAAGATGTTTCCATCGTTGTTGGTGACGATGTCGAACTCGACGTATTCGTTCGCGCCCTGGCGAGTGTGAATCGAAACAATGTTCGTCCCGCCTGACACACTGCGAATGTAAGCCCACGTATAGTTCGCGGCGGTCAGCGTGCGGAACAGCATCTTGGCCTGCACGCTGAGGGGCGGAGCCCAGACCCGGGCCGTGGTCTCGCTGGTATCGTTCACGTTGGTCGAGAGGGCGAACATCTCTCCTTCGTAGAAGAACCAAGCACCCCGCTGCTGAAACAGGTCCCACTGGCCGCCGCTGCTCGCGTTGGTTCGCATCGCTCCGACGATCTGCCAATCGCTCCAACTGGCGGGCTTACCAAGCGAATTCGACAGTCCGGCGACGATATTTCCGGCCGCGTGCCCCAGCAGCACGTAGTACCAGCTATTGGTCGCCCGAAGCGATCCGTTCACCAGATCGCCACTTTCGGTCAGATCGAGCGTGATGTCGGTTTCGACGGTTAGCCTTGCCGACAGATCGTGGTTGTGAATCGAACCGGTTTGAATCGTCAGCTCGGTCGCCGATGCTCGCTGAAGTTGCAAACCGACCGCGCCCACGGCCACTGGCTTCGCTTCCAGATCGTCGAGCCGCGTGACGATCGAGACCAGATCGTTCGTATTGTTGATCAGAAACGTATTGAATGCCGACGAATTGACTTTCGAGGTGACCGTATTTTCCAGCGTCGTAATCCGGTCGAGCATGGCCTGAAAGTCACTCGCTGCAATGTCCCCGACGGCAACACGAACCGCGTTGCCAGAGAGATTCAGGAGCGAACCCGTCGACGACTTCACAAGGTTGCGCGTCAACGTTCCGGCTGCATGGTTATAAACGCCTCGGCTATGTTCCCACGCAGTTCCATCCCGCAGGACGACGTTGAACGTCTTGCCATTCTGGCTACTCCCCAGCGAGTTATAGCCTGGCATTACCGAGCCGAGCGAGATCGTTCCGCCGCCGGTCGTCGCGGTGAAATAGCAGCCGAGATCGAAGTAGGTGGTTGCCATTGTTTAACCTCCTTGCGACTGGATGATCAGCACACCAGCAGCGTCGAAGACCACTTCGAGCGGACCGTTGTTCAGATAGGCGAGCGCCGGCGGCGTGGCCTGAGTGGAGACCCGGGCCGTGCGAACCGATTCGCAGCGAGCTCCGGCATTGGCCGCCGCACCAAGGCCCGGCGCGGCAAGCGTCAACGAACGTGTTCCTTTCGGCGCGGCGCTGGCCAGCGAACCGGTCGCGTCGCTACCCAGGTCGATCGCCGCGCCGCTGGGCAGGTCTTCCATTAGCGGTTCGATCCAAATTAGCGTGCTGCCTGAGGCAGCGTCGGCGGCCAACACCAGCGGGATCGAACCGTTATCGAACGCAACCAGCGTTCGCTCTTCGTCATCGTCCCCTTCGCGAAACAGAATCAACGCATAGATATTCTGCCCTGAAGCCAACACGCCAAAGTCGAGATCGGCGGCATCGAACCGCGCTTCGCCTTCGCCAGCATCGATCACCGGCGAACCAACCACCAGCGGCTTTCGGGCATAGCCAGCCACATCGACTTCCATCGCGCCGGCAGCCCACAAATCGGCGACCGAACTATGGAGGGGGTCGAAGGAGATTTCATCGGTCGGATCGGGCGACGTGGTTCGTAAGAGCAGACACGCCAACGAATCGCTTTGCCAATCGAACCCTGTCAGCCCACTGGGATATAGTCGCATCGAAGAACATCGCCTCGCAGTAAGAACTTCACGTTTCAGAGTTTCACACAGCAGGGCGTTGTAGAAATGGATGCTCCTCTGTCCAGGTCATTCGCTCGACCGCACGTAGCCCTGACCGGCCTGATGCAACCGAGTTGAACGGTTTACAATGCGACCTGACACTTCCACAGGAACACGACTTCGCCCAGCGAATCTTGAAGGAGCCCCATGACCAGCCAGCGCGAACTGATGTTAGCAGGCGAGTTGTACGACGCATCGGACGCCGAATTGGTTGCGGCACGCCAGAAAGCCCACGACTTGTGCTTTGCCTTGAATGCGACGCGTGACACCGACAAAGAAGCCCGGGCCGAACTGATTGCCCAGATTCTGGGGACTTCACCGGAAGGGTTGACCATCCAGCCGCCGTTTCAATGCGACTACGGCGTAAACATTCAGCTCGGGCGAAACTGCTACTTCAACTTCAACTGCGTCGTGCTCGATGTTTGCCAGGTCACAATTGGCGATCATTGCCTCTTCGGTCCTGGCGTGCAGATCTATACGGCCACGCATCCGCTGGATGCCGTCACACGGCGGAAGCTGGAGAATGGCAAGCCGATTGTCATTGGCGACGACGTATGGATTGGGGGCTCGGCGATTATCTGCCCAGGCGTAACCATCGGTTCGGGCAGCGTGATCGGCGCCGGCAGCGTTGTCACGCGCGACATTCCGGCGAACGTCTTCGCCGCGGGCAACCCTTGCCGCGTGATTCGCCCGCTCGAACCTTAGACTTCACCTCTGCGCGACTTACCTCTTTCTGGGCGAATACTCTCGTTCGCCCCTCGCTTCCGACGGCTCCCTTCTAGCAGTTTCTTTCTGCGCTCCTCGTGCGCTATCGCCGCCGATCGGTGTACAGCGATGACCTTGACGGTCTCGCACACCAAGGTATGACATCGCTCGCTTTTGAACGATTCAACCTCCTTCTTCGGCACGAGAATCCATGACACGACTCACGCAAGTTTTTCTGAAACCAGGCTGGTACAAGATTGGCAACCGCATGCAAGAGTTCACGGCGAACGATCTCGATCTGCTGGTCGAGCGAACCGCCACGATGCTCTCGGCTGGTATCCGCATTCCACTGTGGGGAGCCCACAAGTCGCCCGGCAGCTTGGACGGTGGCCCGCAGCCGGAAGAGAACTCGGCGGTTGACAACCTTGGCTGGATGATCGGTGTTCGGCAGCTGGAAGATGGCAGCCTCGAGCAGACGCTGGAAGTGCTGGATGACGAAGCCGCCACGGCGATCGAATCAGGCCGCGTGCAATTTACCAGCCCAGAGATCGGCCCTTATACCGATGGCCTGGGGCGCGAGTTCGGCGTGGTGATTCGTCACATGGCATTGACCGCAACGCCCCGCAATCCAGAGCAAGGGGCGTTTCAGCCGGTGCTGCAGTTCTCGCTCGACGATCAACTTCATCCCCGTTCGACCACCACCAAGCTGATCGAAGCGTTGGCGGCTCGTGGTGTTCTGCTCGACGAGCAGTGGACCAACACGGCCGCCGGGCTTGAGCAATTGCTGGAAGCGATCGAGGCCAATTTGCCTCTGCCGACGGAAAGCGAACCTTCGGAAACAACCGAAACGACGGACGACACGGCTTCGTCCCTGCAATTCAGTGAACCGGCGCAAGCGGCGATTGACGCCCAGATGCAGCAGGTCGCTCGGCTTCAAGCCCAGCTCGACCAACAGCATCGGACCCAACTGACCCGCCGCTTCGCCGGTCTTCCCTTGCCGCTGCGTGAGTTCTGCCAGCGCAAGGCCGAGAGTGTTCAGTTCAGCGAAACCGGCAGCGACGCCCCGAATGTTTCGCTGACCGAGGTCGCCGATCTCTTTCGCCAGGTGCTGCCTGGTTCGATGCAACTTCCCGACAACGATCTCCGCGAGCTCTCGCCATCCGCGGAACTGCTGGGGGAAGAGCCTGATCCGCAGAACGATCAACTGACCGACGCCGTGCTGCGTTCGATCGGCATCGGCCGGTAGCCGATTCACCTGTTTATTTCGTCACTAACTCTTCCTTACAAGGAATCCTCACTATGGGTCAATTCGCACGTGGATCGTTGCCAGGACAATCGCTGGCCGTGGAAAGCAGCGTTTCGCAGGTTCAGTTTCTGGGACCGCACGGAGAAACCAACGCCACCATCCTGCAAGGGATTATTGCAGCCAGTTCGGTCGACGCCGGCAACACGCCGACTTCTACCTTACGAGCCGGCCTGGTGCTGGGTCGCATCGCTGCCTCTGGACTTCTGGCACCATACGATCCGACCGCGACCGATGGCACGCAAACGGCGATCGCAATTTTGCTCGATACGCTCGACATGCAAGACGCCCATGGCGTGAGCGAAGCGAAGCTTTCGGCGCGGATCCTTGCCGCCGGGCATGTGGTGAAAAGCTCGGTCATTGGGCTCACGCCCCAGGCCCAGCAGCAACTCATTCGCCAGGGCATTCGTTTCGATCAGATCCCGATGCCAATGGCTTCGGCGCTGTGCAGCCATAACGGTTCGCTCTATGCGACCGCCGACTTCGCGTTGACCTCCAGCGACAACGGCAAGCTGGTCGTGGCCAGCAAAGCGGGGGCAATCGCGATCACGCTGCCGGCGATCGAAGAAGGACTGGAGTTCGCTTTCGTGCAGACGGTCGATCAGAACCTGACCATCTCTTCGGCCGAAGGGAACAACGTGCTGGCCGTCAACAACGCCGCGGCCGATGGCATCGCATTTCAAACCACCAGCCAGAAGCTGGGGGCCAGCGTGATGGTGAAGGCGATTCGCACCGCCAGCAACAAGCTGAAGTGGATCGCCTTGAGCAGCAGCCCTGCGGCGTTGACGGTGGTCTCGGCGTAATCGTTTCGCCGCGGACTTTCCTGAACTTACCTTTCTCCTCAATCCTTTCCTGAAGGACCTTTGAATATGGGTTACAGCGTTTCCAAAGTTCTCGCCCCGCAGCGCATCATGGGGGTCGTCAAGCGTGTGCAAAGTGGACGCCAATCGCTGGCTCGGCTGCTCGGCTTCGTGGGCGAAGAACCCAACGTGGTGCGTCCCGGCGGGCGGCACTTCAGCTACGACGTCTTCAACGGCACCCGGCAGTTGCCGCGCGGCATCGCGCCGGATGGACCGCGCCGTCTGGCTCCGCCTCAGGCAGTCGGCAACGTGACCGGTACGTTTCCGCGTCTCGGCGAAACGGTTCCGCTGCTGTACGAACAAATGCTCAACCAGCGAATGCTGGGCGGTCCTTCGTGCGAGCTCGATCAGATGGGGCTCTCGTACATCGGCCGACAGGAAGCGTACCAGGCCGAGAAGTTCTTGAACTTCATCGAGTTCCAAACCGCTGCCATGCTGCGTGGCAAGTACTACTTCGCCCCGGCCGCCGATCAGTCGTATCTGCATAGTTGGGAGCCAACCGGCTTGCCAGGCGAGCAGTCGGTCGACTTCCGCATTCCAGCCGGCAATCGTGGGCAGCTCGACATGCTGGGTGATGGCGAGATCGTCGACGCCAGTTGGGATTCGCAAGATGGCGAAGGCAACTACGACGCCGATATTCCGCAGCATATCTTCGGCATCAACGCGGCGTTGGAAGCGTTATGTGGCCTGCCGCTGGAACACCTCTGCATGAACTCGGTGACCTGGAATCTGATGATCAAGAATCAGCAGATCAAGTCGCAGGCCGGGATCGGCAACATGCCGATGCAGAAGATCGAGCGGACCGCTGGTGGTCACTTCACCGGACTGATCAGCAGCGTGCCTTGGGTCACGATCCACATCATGGATCATGTTCTGGAAATCGAAGGACCGGCTGGCACGTTCACGCAGACGAAGGCCCTGGCCGACAACCATGTCTACGGTATGCCGAGCCCCAGCCCGGCGTGGGTTGCCTTGGGGGAAGGCTCGGAAGTCGTGGTCGAAGGGAACAGTCCCGAAGCGATCACGGCGGAACGTCACGGGCAATATGCCTGGGCGACGCCCAGCGACAACCCGGCCGGCTACGACCTGCACCAGGTCTACAACGGTCTGCCGTTTCTGTACGTCCCCGGTGCGATCGTCGACGCCGAAGTGGTCTTCGAGTCGTAATCGCAGACGACGCCGTTTTGCTTGTGGGTCGAGCCGCCATTCTGCGCGGCTCGACCCTGGGTGAACCCATCCCTCTTTTTCGCTGAAGCGCCATGAGCACGACACCTTATTGCACCGCGACGCAGTTGACGTCAATCCTTGGCCCCAGTGCTTTGCTGCGGCTATTGGACGACAACGAAGATGGCACCGCCGGCTCGCTCGAAAGTTCGTACGCGACCGATGCCATCGAGCAGGCCGCCAGTCAGATGAATCTCTTCCTGCACGCTCGTTACGCCACTGCCGATCTTTTGGCCAGCGATTGGTGCCGCTGGTGCAACGCTTACCTGGCGATTGATCTGCTGGTGCGGCGTCGGGGAAATCCGGCCGACAGCAGTTTGACCGAGATCGCCAAAACGTATCGCCAGCAGTTGGAAGCGATTGCCCGTGGCGAACTCGCTTTGCCCGATGCGGCCCGGCCTCATACGGCGTTGCCGCGGATCAGCAATCATCAGACGACCCTCGGCGAACGTTTGCCGATACGCACAATCCGCCCGGAACAGGAGGGTTAAGCGATGCATACCGCAGCCATTTTGAAAACGGTTTGCTTGCAGCTTCGTCAGCGCTGGGGGTGGACGGCGGACCAGTGCCGCGTGACGCTCGATACCCGGCCGATCGCTCGCTGCGGCGAGTTCTTCGTGGCGATCGCCGACGCCGGGACCGAGGCGGCCGAAAGCACCGGGCACTTCGTGGCCGAGCGGTTCCAACTGGAAGTGGGCGTCTGGCGACGGGTCGCTTCGTTTCCTGCCGATCGCGCGGCGAACCTTCTGCTGGACGACGACCCCCACGCGGCGCCGGTTTGCTTGCCTCATGCACTCGAGCGGCAGGTGAAGCAAACCATTCATCGCAGTTACACGCTGCTGAATGCCATCAACCACGCCGCCGGTTGCGGGACCGAGGCAACCGGCAGTGGCTTGCAGTCTCCGTTTGTTTATCGCGGTTCGCGTCGAACGCAAGTTCTGGAAGCCAAGCCAGGCGGCGCCGCGTTTGTTGGCCGACTAATCCAGTTCGGCGAAGCCCTTCACATCGATCCTATTAGCGAGAACGAAGCATGAGCCTTGGAACTTTTGCCCCTGGACCTTACACGGCAACGTACGACGCCTCGGGCGCGGTAAGCGGCACGCCAGGCCAAGCGGCCGATCCGGCGGCTCGCGATATTGGCCTGGTCGAAGGTGCCCACCGACTGTCGCGGGTGATGGAAGGAGAAGACATCGCCGGAACGAACCTGTTCGGGCAGACGGTCGTCGATTCGATCTATCGCGGCGGCAACTGCTTTCTGCTGCTGACGATGAAAGAGTGGAAGCCTTACGTCCGCGATATTTTGTGGCCGTTTGGCAGCAGCTTCGGCGATGTCGGTCCGATCGGTCGCCTGCTGACCGACCTGGCGGGGAAGATTGTGCTGACGCCGGTCGCCGGCACGCCTGCCTACGAAAACGATGGCAAGGTGTTGACGTTCGGCAAAGCGATTCTTTCGCCGCAGCACAACACCGAGATCTTCTTTGGCCCGGCCCAGCGCGACGTGGCGTTGGTCTTCCGCTGTTTCCCTTACTACAACAGCGACGAAACGCCGAAGCTGGTCTGGTTTGAAGAATCGGACGTCGAGTAGTTCGCCAGCACCCCTTGGTATTAAAAGGTTCGACCGTTGAAGACGATTACCTATCAAGTTCGGCTGCAGCCCCTGACCGAGCCAGACGCGATCGACGAACTCGTCTCGCCGCAGTTGGCTGATTCGCCGGAAGCACCTTTCGGCCAGATCACCGAAGAGACCATTCGCCAGGCGATCGATCAGGCTGCGATCGACGCGCCGGCGAATTCCGATTCGGAGGAACCTCTCCACGATGCACCTCAATCGCCAAGGATGGCGGTGGCGGCGAAGGATGCGCCGGCATCGTTTGACGTTCGCTCGATGGTGGATGGAGCAGGGGAGCGGACGATTCCGCTACCTGGGACCAACGCAGCCAGCGAACGCGATTCGATCCCGCTGCCTGGCCAGCCTCCCGCGCCTCGGTCTGCGTGGAACCGCTTCACGCCGCTGATCGCCGCGATGCCATCCGCTGTTGAACCAGCGTTGCCAGAGACGACTTCGCCCGCCGCATTGCGAACGCTTGCATTGCCCCCGTTAAGTTCGACCGCCTCGCCAGGCTTGCCGGTGCCCGCGTCGACTGTTTCCAGTCGCCGTCACGATTCGACGGTTTCAGCTTCACTGGCGGAAACAACGCGGCTGCTACGGAAGCTGCTTGCCGAACGCACTCCGCCCGCGCCGCCAACCGGACTGGCTTCGCTTTGGGAACAGCTGGAGCACATGGCCGATCCCGACCTCGATGCCGCGCAAGACGCGTCGCGACATGGCGATTCGTTTCCTACGGGTCTTGCTGCGAGGCGATGATATGAGCACCCGTCAGGAAAATCGAAGCGATGAGGATGTTGAACATACCGAGATACATGATCGCCTGGGTCATGAAGAACACCACCGGTGGCGGACTCCCCGTATAACAAATGAACTGCCCGAATGCCCCCGCCAATATGCACGGGACGCCACCACAAAACAAAAAGAACGCGTAGGCATACAACGGATTCTTGCGATCGGGCAGCGGATACAGATACCTGGGGCTTGGCTCGGCCGGTTCATAGATCTCGTCGATTGTCTCGATTTCGATATGGTTGGACTCGGCATAGGCACGTACATGCTGCTTATCGACGGCGTCGATCGTTCGTTCGAATCGCTTGCCTTCGGCATCGGTTCCAATCAGCAAGTATTTCATGGGATCGCTCAGCTAAGTTGCGGGAATGGACTACGACACCATCTAGGCACGTTGAGAATAGGACCACAGGGCGACCGCCGCACAAGCGGTCAGCATCCCCGAACCAACGGTTACCAGGCCGAGGACGCGCGCGTGACCTTTTCGTCCCAGGACGTTCGATACGGCGGCGTTCGTCGGGTCGGCCATGGCGGGATTGATCTCGGGCGAATGCGCGGCCCGGTGCGCGATTTCCACCACCAATATCGGCGTCAAAAACAGCGCGATCAGCAGCAACCACGACAAGTGCTTTCTCCCGTCAGGAAGTCGCGGGGCCTCTTCGAACTCGTCGTCCATCGTTCCACCTCTTCGTCGCAGGTCGATCCTGCTGCCATGATTTGTTGACCACGCACCCCTACGGTACTACGTATGCATACCCCGATCAATCAGGCCGACCTCTCTGCGCAAACAATTCATTATGGTGACGTGCAGATCGGTGGCAGCGGTGGCCCGAGCATTGCCGGATCGGCCGTTCGTTCGACCCCCCCGCAATGGTCATTCACAGCGACCAATCAATACAACGACGCCCAACAAACCGTCGTCGGGCAGCGTGTCCGGCTGAATGTTCAGGCGATCTTCTACAGCGAAACGGAAGCCCTTTCCGCCGCGCAGTTGAAAGCCATTCGTCGGCAACTTCTAGAGCCGCGTCAAACGCTTTCGCTTGCCGGAACTGGATGCGGCCTCGATAGCCCTGCCATCGATATCGGCTGGGGGCCTCGGCCGCTGGCATGCACCATCACCATGCAAGGTTCGCAGACCGCATCGCTGCAGTGGTCCGTCGAATTTGAAATCGCTTCGTCCGATGTCGCTGCCAGCGTACTGGACGAACGGCTCAAGTCGTTCGACTTCGCTCAAAGCTATCGCCTCGACGATCAAGGCCTGCTGACACGGGTCACGCGTGGCAGTTGGCAAGTTGCTTCGCAGCATTCCGGCGGAACCCAGGTAGCCGACAGCTTCCGCGCGGCGATCGATGTCGAAGTGCCTGCCGGATTTCGTCGCGTCACGCAAGTTTACGACGAGTCGACCGATAAGAGCCGCATCGACTTTCAACTGGTCGACGTGCAACTCGCAGGCGACGCGCTGCCGGCAGGGATCGCCGAAGGGGAAGGTTCCTTCTCGTTCACAACCGAAGGAATCGGACTGGCTCGCGGCACGGCGCGGCTGACGGCGACTTTGACCGTCGCCCCCGGGGTCGCCCCCAACTATGCTTTCCTGCAGTTCTGGTTGATGGCTCAGCAGAAGCAAACCGACCTGCAATCCGCGGCGAGCGGCGGGACGGCTCTCTTTCCGATTCGTTTGTCGATTGAACGTGGTTTGTGGGAGCGTGCCCGAACGAGTCGCTTCGAGATCGTCTGGCAGAAAAGTGGCGGCATCGGGGCGTTCCTTTCCGACAAATTCTGGACGCCGCTCTCTGGGAGTGGCGACTATTCAACCTGGAGCAGTTCGATCGCCGGCATGTGGCATCAGCGCGGAACGGCGGGACTCGGGTCGACGTCGGCCGATAACCTTTCGGTCAACCTCGCTTCGGCCGCCAGTGGCGTCGTCATCGCGACTAGCAACACGCCTCCCTCGGTTAGCAATGCCGCCGAATCGGTTGAACTGGCCAGTAGCACGATCGATCCGAACGCGTCGTGGCTCGACTACGACGTGCAATTGAAGTTCTTTAAAGACGAACGCACGACCTGGCATCGACGGGCGGTCGATCCTTCGCGCAGCTTGGCCACGATCAGCGATCCGCTGTACGGCACCGACGGCATTCAGCCGCAGCAGTCGTTCGATGCGACCGACCAAGAAGACATCGCGGAAGAACATGGCCTGCCGACGCAGTATGTGCTGCTGAAGGCGAAAGGCTTGCGGGTGCAATACCTGCCAGTCTTCCCCACGCTGACCTCGCTGGCCGGGCAAGCGGTTGCGTTGGTGAAGGAGTCGTTCGAAATCGGTCCGGCGACCAGCGTGGGGCACATTGTCTATCAGATGCGCGGCTATCGTTTGTACAAAGTTCTGGGAACGGTCGCCTCGCTGAGCGATTCGCCGGCCAGTCCTTCCGTTCCCTCAGCACCTTCCAGCGAAGAGCTGGAAGGAGAGGAGTCGTAACGTGTTTACCTTACCACCATCGGTGAAATTGCAGATTGTGGTCGACGACGCGGCGGAAGCTTCGCCAGTAACGATCGACCTTTTGGAAGCCTACGACCAGGCCGCCTTCCTGGCGCAGTCGCATGGCGATGCCTGGCTGCCGTTGTGGGGCGAATGGATCGCCACGCAGCTTGGCGAAACGAACCTTGCCTACAGTCAGGTTCGGACGCTTTGGCAACAGGTCGCCCATCTGTCGACTACCTGGCTGGACGACTGTAAAAAAAAAGCAGAGACGACTGCCTTCTAGCTTTGCTTTATGGAGGCTCGCCGGGACAGTATCGCGATGTCCCAGCTTTCGAGAAACGAGCCTGGCTGAGGAATTGGCCCGAAAGCTATGCCCGCCGCCAGCTACTTACGCCTGCTGAAGCCACCACGCCGGATGGTATCTATCAGCAGATCCTGGCAGCCACCGGGCAAGAAGACGTGGCCCGAGCGGCGCGGCTGGAAGCGTTGACGCAAGCGAAGCTGCGTAGTCTAGCGCGATAAAGACATGCGAAACGAACTGAGCACCGTGGGGGACTTTATTGCCGCGACACGCTAAAATGGGTGTAGCGATCCATGCCGGTCGAACTTCTTCGACCAGCTTCACGCAGGCCCCAGGCTAGTCTTGTTTATGCGCCCTGACCCTCGCTCTGAGATTCGTATTTATCGCCACCCATGGATCTGGATCGGCATGCTGGCGATGAGCCTGCTTTTCATCGTTTCGATAGGAGCGGACTGGTTGGGGCTTGTTCCGCTGGGGTTCACTCAATTGCCGGGGCTTTCGACCATTTTTCTGATCTTTCTGATCCTGGTGGCCGGCTGGTCATCCGTCATGATCTGGTTTCGGCGGCAAGCGGTACTGATCATTCGCCACAGCGACATCACGCTGGTCCATGCCGTGCTGCCGACCTGCCAGGCGACGATTCCTTTCGAGCAAATCACGAATATCACCACCAGTTGGCAGCCTGATACGGTGCCCAGCTACCTGATCGTGCACGTCAACAAGCTCGATCCAGCGGTCGATAACTCAGGCATCTGGGAGAAAATCGAAGGGAACAAACGTTTCTATGAGTGCTCGAACCTGACACAAAACGCGCCGCAACTTGCCAGCATCATCACCTCTCGGCTGACCGCGCGATCATAACGTGACCACCCCCGCGCCAATTTCTTGCGTTTCTCGCACGAGCCGGTAAAGTCTTGGCTAAGGAACAGAATTCTTTAAGAGGCTAACTAAACCGGATGAACACAACGGAGACGCGCGGGCTTGCGTCACGCCGTGTTGTGCCGCGACTGATCGCGATTGGTATCGCCGCGATTGGCGTGGTATTACTTTGGCAGTGGCTTGATTCCGTCAAACGGCAAGAGGCGCTGGAGCAATTAGTGGCGGCCGGCGCCGACGTGACCGACTTCGCTGGTCGGAAGTCGAGTGTCTGTCTGCCGAAAACGGCCGACAAAGCGGTCGCTATGCCGTTATTGGTCAACCTGTCGGACCTTTGGTTCTTGGAGGTTCGCAAGCCAGACTTCAACGATCAAGACCTCGCGCGCTTGAACCCTCTGAAAAAGCTCGAGCTTCTCGCCCTGCCGGACACGCAGGTCACTGGGGAAGGATTCGCGGGCTTTACCAAGCATACGCAGCTATACCTGGTGAACGTGAGTGGTTGCCCATTGTCGGCCAAGGGATTGAAACATCTTTCCGTCATTCCTTCGCTCGACTATCTGAACGCCGGCCGAACCAACCTAACGGCCAAGCACCTGCAAGCGATGCAGGAACTGAAAGTTCGCCTGCTGAGCGTGGTCGAAGCCCACGTCGATCACGTGGAATTGCAAAACCTGCTGAAGACAGGCCAGATTCAAGAGGTCGATCTGACCGATACGAACCTGAGCATGAAAGAAATCGACGACCTTCGCGCGGCAGTACCGCAGGTCAAAATTCACGCCATGTCGTCGCACACAAAAGCCTTGCGGCAGACCGCCATTCCCGAAGACTCGTTACTTGCAGAGCCCCCGGCAGACGATGACGCACAACCCTAATGGAATCCGCGCGATTCATTTCGTTTCGCGCTGCTGTTCCAACGTGAAGACAATACCATGGGCAGCGCTATAGATCGCTCCGATAATCAGAAATCCAAAGCCGATCACTAATAGCACAAGGAAGAGCGGATAGGGTACGCCCACAAACACAAGCACGGGCGACGCCAACAATGCCAGCCATCCGGCCATCAGGTAACCTGTCGCATACCAGCCCAAGCGGCCTTGGGCCGAACGTGGACGTTGAGGCGTTAACGACTGCTTGGGGTCTTCTCCGTCGATACGACGAATGCTGGTGATCTCGTAGCCAACCTGCTCAACGGCAGCCCGAGCCTCTTCTTCGCTAGGTGCCACCACCAACTGACTGAACGGCATTTTATTGGGCGCACGACCGGCGACAGAGAACTTCATGGCATTCCTTCTTGGGGCAGAGATGCATTGGCCTGGCGGGTTTAGTCGGAACTGGCCTCGTCCAACGCTCGCGCTGGCCGATCCAATTCCCGTGTTGCCAGCGCAATATATCGGACCCGCCGCGTGAAACCAATTTGCAGCAAGATCATTCCCAACACCAGCAGCATGGCAGGAAGCAGGAAGATCGGAATCAGGCATACAACGAAGAGCACGGAAAACAGAATCGATAACCAGCCCAACGCCAGAAGCGAGTTCCCAGAATTACCCAGCCTCAGCACCGTCGAATCCGCCGTCTGCGGTAGCGCTAGGTATTGGGGTGGAAGAGGCAGATCTTGTTGGCCGATTGGTTGAAGGCGACTCAGGGTGATCTGTTCCTTCGCCGCGTAGGCCCGCGCCTCGGCCTCGTCACTGGCCTCAATCATCCGATTCACCGGCATTCCATTAGAAGCCGTGCCAGAAATCGAGAAGAACCTAACCATCACGAAACGCCTTGGAAGTTGGAGATGAACGAGTGGAAGTTGGCTAAAGTAAAGCAGGAAGTGGGGCCGTGCAAGATTACCCTAGAACTTGAACGTTCGTCTCTCACATTTAGATATAACAACGGATGTATATCCACTTTCTTAATATTCGCAGGATTTCCTTGCATGCCAATTCAACTTTGCTAGGCTGATGCTCGCAACCTGACACACCACCTCGTTGAGGGAAGAACGACCATGATCCGTAGCTTTTTTAAGCGTCTTCGTTCTGCGACTTCGGGGCGTTGGATGGGCGTGACTGACTTGTCGCGGATTGCTACCTTTCTCTTCTGTTGTACCCTGATTGCGGCCTACGTCACCTTCTTTGTCGCCAGCTCGTTGATCTGGGCATTCGCCGCGCAGATGAGCGGAATGTTGCTCGGCTTTCTGTTTGGAATTCCGAAGGTACAGCAAGGAGCAAGCCCCGAGGATGGCCGCTATCAGCAACAGGTCAACACAAACCTCGAACAGGTCTCGGACTGGGTCACCAAGATTATTGTTGGGATTAGCCTGGTCCAGTTGCAGCAGATCCCTGGTTTGTTTCAATCGCTGGTCGAATATATTGCCCTCGACAGTAACATCTCACTGGGAACGATCGGTGCAATTCTGGTGATGTTCTCGGTGCTGGGGTTCTTCACCGGTTATCTGCTGACACGTGTTTTCCTGGCCCCCGCTTTTCGCGAGGCCGATCTGGCCGCGATACAGTTCCAGCAGGAAATGGAAGAACTGCAATCGGTCACAGAGACTCCGACCAACGAAATCACGACGCTTAGCGTCGATCTTGCGCGAAGCCCTCGGGATGCCATTCTTGATGCGTGGCTTGATGTTGTCGATGCCTTGAAACTGAAATTAAAAGAGAACGACAAGCCATACACGGCCGAATATCGCCTGGAGCATACCGCCTTAAGCAACGGTCTGATCAATCAGAAGCAATTTCTCACCATCCAGTCGATGCGAAAAATTCGCAACACAGCGGTACACTCGCCAGACCTTTCCATCCCCGACGAAGATGTCCGAAAGTTTGTGAACGAAGCCACCACGTTGACGACTCAATTGAAGTAATTGCTTGTCGCAATCGGCATCCCTATTCTGGGCCACTGTTGCTCGGCTTTCCCGCAGCCCAATCGTCCGTTTTGCTCGGTCAAAACCGGGCAATTGTTCGGTCCAACATTTACTTCCGGAAACTTTCCCGTAGCAGGCTGCTGGCTTGGTTTTCGTGGATTGGGGGTGACCTATAATGGAGTGTTTCACGAAGGGTACTGGGTGCTCTCTGGGTAAGTGCCAGCTTTCGTGAAAGGCTTTCACTCAGGGCGACATCGATTTGGCACGGCAGCGATCGATTGAAGAAGTCTATACGGAAGTAACCCGCGCCGCGTTACTCGGGCTGGCGGTGAACTTCATGCTTGGCCTGGTCAAGCTGATTGGCGGGATCGTCGGGCATTCGTTCGCGCTGATCGCCGACGCCGTGAATTCGATTGGCGATGTCGTCACCACGGTCGCCGTTCTCTTTGCGTTACGCGTGGCGCAGCATCCTCCGGATGAAGAGCATCCTTATGGGCATACCCGTGCCGAAGGGATTGCGGCTTCCAATGTCGCGCTGCTGGTGATTGTTTCTGCTTTGATGGTCGGGTGGGAAGCACTGCAGCGGATCGGCGATCAACACGTGACGCCGCCGATCTGGACCTTATGGATCGCCGGGGCGAACGTTCTGATCAAAGAAGGTTTGTACCAATACAAAGTCCGCGTCGGCCGCCGCACCGGTTCCGCCGCGATCATTGCCAACGCCTGGGACCATCGCTCCGACGCGTTCTGCTCGCTGGCAGTGCTGATTGGGCTTAGCGCGATTCGCTTTGGTGGTCCGATGTTCGTGTGGGCGGATGAAGTCGCCTCGCTGGTCGTGGTCACCGCGATCGTCTGGTCCGGCATTCAGCTGTTCCGCAACAGTGCCAACGAATTGATGGACGTGCAAGCCGATGCCGAGTTCGTCGATCAGATTCGTGCCACCGCACTGCAGGTCGCTGGTGTTGAAAACGTCGAAACGTTGTGGGTTCGCAAGTCAGGCCTCGAGTACTTCGCCGACATCCATATTGAAGTCGACCAGCATATGACCGTCGCCGCAGGCCACCGGATCGGACACCAGGTGAAAGATCGCCTCATCCAAGACTTCCCGAACCTGCGAGACGTGCTGGTCCATCTCGAACCGTTTCCCCACTTGCATGGTAAGGACGCCGAAGTCTAGGCTCCGGTGGCTTGTATGGGGACGGCGAAAAGCACTGCATCGCCAGAGCGTTCCGCAAAGAAGGACCATCTGGCAACCCCGAGCCGACATTGCCAGATGGTCGATCGCATCACGCGAACTACGGAGTCAGAATGTGTTCGCCATGGGCAAACTGATGGTGGCAAGCGTTGCAGCTTTGGACCATCGATTCGTAATTCTTCTTTGCCGTGGCGAAGTCTTTGGCCTGCGAAGCGCGATAGAATTTACCGCCGAAATCACGCACGCCGACGCTGTGCTTGAGCCAGTCGGCACTATCTTCTTTCGGCACTCGTGCCAGCAGCAGGTTGCCCCCTTCCGCTAGTTTTAGCGAACCTTCCTTCAGCACTTTCCAACCAGCGTTGTCGACCGGTGCTTCCGCCATCGCTGGCTTCAGTCGCTTGAAGGTGGGCTGAAAGACATACTCCATGAACTCGTGCATGTCAGGCTCGACCGGGACCGGGCCTTCCGCCTTAGGCGATGGGTCAGCGGCTTGCACCTTCGGCGACGAGACCAGCAAACTACCCACGCCCAGCAGGGCGATCAGGGCCAACGAAAACAAAGAGAGCGAACGTTTCATAAATCAATTCCTTAATGAACTAGCAGAAAACAAAACCAATCGGCGCCGTTCCAGCCACCACCTCTCGGCAGCGCGCATCACAGCACACGATTCATTCCAAGCAGATTCCCTGAAGCGCAGGCAGATCCCTGACCCAGGGCGACGTCGACAAGACGTAATCGTGAAAGAATTCAGACGCCGTGCGTTAGATCAGCAGGACGCCCAAACGAAGATAGAGAGGTTGCCGATGCGCGGCCTGATGGAGCGCGGCCACGCATTTGGTGGGCGGCAGGGGCGACGTAAGTTCCAACGAAGTCGCGACAGCCACATTACTGACATGCTTTGGCTGGGTTGTCTCCGAGGTCTCTTCGATCACCGCGCGAGGCAGCGGCGCGGTCGCTTGCGAAGAAGGCGTGACATGCCAATGCCAGCGCTTACCCAGATCGTTTCCCGTACCTGCCGGATGATAGGCCTGCAGATGCGAAGCCAACTGCACGACATCCATTTCGCCGTGCGAATGCCCCCATGGAAGCGGAATCCGCGACAAGCAGAGAACGAGCGTCAGTACGACGATTCGATTCAAGCTTGGCACAACCATTCCTCCGGGAACAACAAGACAACAGCCTCCGATTCTAAGCCAACGCCCAGGCCGATTCTACACCCTGTTGCGATCAATCAGCCTTGTCGAGTGCTTCACCGAATCTGGTAAGTAAAAAAACAATAGACAGCCCAACATAAAGAACTGCGGCGAGCACGAGCATCAAAGCGCCCAGAAACACTCCCAACATCGAACAAATGAGATTCCCAATCAAGGCATCACCTGCCAGATGAAACACATTAAGAGTACAAATCGCGAGTACCATCGTCCCAAACAGGGTCAGTAAAACGGTACCAACACTCGTATAGGTGTAGGGTCGGATGACCTTGAGGGCGGGACGGTCCTGCTTGCTTTTCGCGGGTTCTGGCTCAGGTGAAACGGGCTTTTTGAAAACGACTGGCGGTGGCATTGGTTTTTCGGGCGCCTGTTCCGGTACAGGTCCATCCGCTGCTGCTTCTTTTCCTTCCGGACTTACCCGCGTGATGCTGATGCCGTTCTCTTCCAGGTATTTGCGAACGGTTGCCTCATTCGGTCCCTCGATCGTTCGATTGAAGGGAGTCCCATCACGCATCTTGCCCACGACCTTGAATTTCATGCCTGCCTCTTCTGAAAAAGGGAAATACAGCTTTGCCTGAGACTACTTGGCCGATTGGTGCAATTCAATCCGTTGCTGGCATGACCGAGTCGGTGTTCACGCGATGACCTGGACAAATCGAGGACGGGCCGTTCGATAAGGGGCGAATTTGTTTCCTCTTTGCCAGGGCTCACACTTATGTCGACGTTCTTTCAATCGGTTCGTTCGGTCTTCCAACGCACCCGCAAGTGGTTACTCGATAAGCCTCCGCTCAGTCGCGACTATCGCGATCGATCGGGACCGCCGTGGCAACGGTTCTCGCTCGAGTCGTTGCCGCCATTCACCTTGTGGCAAGCCGACGTGATGTTGATGGATCCGCACGTCGTGTTTGGACTCATGGTTCGCAACGGAGCGATTGCCCCGGCCCAGGTCAATTGGTCAGGCGATCCGCGCCAGGTTCGCTTCGCCCAGCAACAATGGAACCGCATCTGGCACGACTTCGGCGGAGCCCTCTTACGCACGAAGCGGTACGGCTGGATGCCGTTCGAGGTGACCTATCACGAAATCGCTCAAGGTGAATTTCAAGGCATGCTGGGTGTGAAGGGATTGCACGACTTTCACCCGCGCGATGGCCGCGTCGTACTGCGTGGCAGCGAGAAAGCTGGCGTTCGCTTCGGATCGTCGCGCGACGCTGGCGATGGAATGCTTCCATTTCCTGCTTCGCTGTGGTGCACGTTCGACAGCCAGTTCGGCAATCCTTATGGGCGCTCGCTGAACCAGAACAGCTATGTCCCCTTCGAAGAGAAGTGGCGCGACCACGGAGCCAAAGATGTGCTGCGGCTGCGGATGATGAAGGATGGTTACAGCGGCGACATCTTCTGGGTCCCGGATCAGGTCATCGAGATTCCTGATCCGGTCACGCAGGAAAAGAAGCGGTACCACGCGATCGATCTCTTTCGCCGCGCGCAAGAAACGCGTCTGGCCGGGGCTTCGATGACGCTGCCGCGTTTGTTCGGCAGTCACGGCGAAGAACTGACCGGCTACGAACCGCCGCACGACAACGGTCGGCCGGAAGGTATTCTCGAATGGAACGAACGGCTCGACTGGGAGATTTGGAAAGGGCAGGGCGTCATACGCGAAGTGTTCGAAGCCGCTTCGTCCGGCAGCGGATTCAGCGGACGTACCGTGCCGATGATCCACTTCCTGGGCATGGTCACCGAAGAGTTCAAGTCGATTCTGGCCGATGTCATGCACGACCTTCTGCGTCCGCTCACGCACATCAACTTCGGCCGCGACCCCGACCTTTCCGCCGAAGTCCGCCCGCTGATGGAAACCTACGCCGAAGCGATGTCGGGCAGTGCGCTCGGGGGAAGTTCATTCGGCGGCAGCCGCAGTGATCCGGCCCGTCCGGCAGAAGGGAGTGAAGCATGAGCCCACGTTTCGCAAGTGCGGTTACTCTCGACGATCTTCCTTGTTTGCTGCCGGACGAAGCGATCTATCCCGCGGCGGCGCGGCTCGCCAACAGCTATCGCTGCCCGGTCGGTCCGGAAGCAGGTCAGGCCTTTCTACTGATGACGCGTGGCGATGTCGACTCGTTAACCAAAGATGCCGCGGTCACCCTTGCGTGGCAGATCGTCGACAAAAGCGGACCTTCCCCGGTCACCACCACGCACGACTTCACCGGGCTTTACTTCGTTCAAGCGACACGCCTTTTATGCGGTGCCGATGCCGACCCGAACGCCGCGATGCTGGTCGAGCTTCGCGACGTGCGTCACCTGCTGAAGCTGACTAGCGTTGGCGTCGCCCAGTACAACCTTCGTGGGATCTGCCTGGCGACGACCTTCCTGCCGGAGTCCCGCGATAGCGGCAGCGATTGGACCTGGGCGAGCATGTTGGGAGACCTGTGGAGCAAGCTTCCGGCTTCCCTCGCCGGGACCGCGCCGACACTTCCTTTTACGCCGCATGGCACGCCGGAAGGTTGGAAGTTTGTCGGCATCAGCGTTTGGGAAGCGATCGATCAGGTACTGACCAAGCTCGGCTGCACCATTGCCTTCGACCCGCGCGACGCGTCGTTCACGTTCGTCGAAGTCGGAGCCGAGCAGCTTCTGACGGTCGACGACGGGGAAGGGGGCACCGAATCGGTGGCGATCGACGCCTTGACGATTTCGGTCACCTTTCAAGCCGAACCAATCCCAGGCAACGCGACCACCATTCCCGAGAAGCTTCGGATTTGGTTTCCGATCTGGCACGATGTCTTTGGTGCCGGTTGGCCGCAAGCTTGGGACGAAGCATGGACCGGCGATCGAACCGCCATTCATCAATCGCGGAACACATCGCATGCCGATGCGGTCGCTGGAACGGTGGTCGACCTGTGGGAAGACCTTTCCGCTTGCTACGACGGCGAGGATGAACTGCAAAACGAAACCGACCTGGCCGGCCGTGCCGATGCGATGCTTACCAGGTGGCTGAGCGCCGCGACGATCGTGCCGCGGCACCAGGTGTTAATTGGCATCGAATCGGCCATCCTCCCGGGCAGCGAGATCCAAGAGGTGCTGTGGCGGAACTGGGGCGAGACACTCGGCGGCAGTGTGACCGAATTCCGGACCGGGCCGCGCAGCGTTGGACTATCTGCTCGCTTGCGACCAGCCGAGCCCAACATTGGCAGCGTCTTCAATGTCACGCTGACCGAAGACATGTCGGCGACCAGCAGCCATCAAGCTCGCTTCACCTTCGACGACACCACCGGCGGAGCGATGGGGCACGACCCTGGCAGTCGCTGGAACAACGCGACCAGTGGCGACGAAGCGATCGTTGGCTGGATCAACAATCGCTGGCAGTTCCTCGATGTTTATAACTGCGACGCGATCTCTAGCTAGAAAGGGGCCCCATGTATCGTCGCCATTGCCAATGTTGTTACACGCCGAACAAGCCATGCGTCTCGGTCACCGGCAGTTGGGCCGCCGCATCCGGTACTTGGTCGCCGGTGGTCGGAGGTGCCACGTGCACTAGCCCTGGGGCGTTCCTATATTCGCCGGCCAGCGGACTCAATCCCGGCGACCGCCAGGGAATGCAGCTTCAGATTACTGGCTCGGATGCCTTCGTCGCTGGCTGGATCTTCGATGCCGACGACGAAGCGAATTGCCATCGGTTGAAGATCACCAAAACCTCAAGCGATGTCATCGCCGAACTGGAACAGGTCATCAGCGGGTTGGCCGTCACGCTCGATTCGTGGGACATGCCGCAGCTGGCGGCCTTCAGCGGATTCTCTGCCGCGTCGGCTGAGTACGCCAACTACGTCACGTTGTCGGCGATTCTCGACAGCTCGCTTAACGCGATCACCAGTTGGGGCTGTGGCTTTCCACGCGACGGCAGTTATCAGAAGCGGGGCGGGCCGAAGCTTGGCTTCTTTGCCGATTCGTTCGACGGCGGATCGCTGACGATGGTGCGTTACCCGGCCGGTTCGCTCTCGCCGCACGATGGCTACTACGGCCGCAATACGTGCGCCGGGGCGATGCCCGGCTTTTGCAGTTTCGGCGTGGCTGGCTTCGATAATACGGCCCTCATCAAGTTTGGCGGGACCGATCAGGTCTATTACGAGCTCGACGTTTCAGGGCTTTCCCTCACCAGCGATCGTTGCGGCGAGGACGAAGCGTTCTGGCTGTCTGGCAACATCGACTGGAACCCTGGCTCGGCAGGCAGCATCCAGTGCAGCTACCAGAATGCCTCCCCCAAGGTTTGCCCTGGCGGCGACTGGCAGATCGAAACGTCAGTCATCGTCACCACGAACCTGCCATACGCCGACGAGAACCTTCGCCGCGACATCGCCCAGCTGGAACTGACGGTCATCTATCGTCGAGCCTTCAACAGTAGCGTCCGCGAATATCGTTTCCGCGGCTACGTGCAGCAAGACAGCTTCACCGCCGGTCAGCCGATTACGCTGCCGCTGTATTCGGAATCGATCAGCGGTGCCGAGAAACCATTTCATGGCACCCCAATCAAGGCGACCCTGACATGCGTGTAATGTGCGACCTGATCCGCGACGGCGAAACCTGGAAATGCCAGATCTGCGGCTGGACGATCGCCGCCCCGATGTTCCGCTTTCGTCCGCAGCGGCGCTGCCGCGCTTCGCCGACGACGCCTGGCACGAAAGCGACTCAAAAGAATCACCACCGCACAGTCGAGCAAATGCAGGTGTTGCTCGACCAGCATTGCCGGAACTGCCCATCGTTTGTCGACAGCACGAACGTCGCCCGCCTCAAGTGCCGCCAGCTCCCTGCTTGCGGCTGTCTCTGGGAAAAGCTGCGATCCAAACTATGGTCCTGTCCGCTCGGGCAATTTCGACGCGACGAAGATCTGTACCGCGCGATGCGACGCTTCGGAAAGTAAACCGTCCGCTCGCGACCTGAGGCCGGCCTTTCCAAAGGACCGGCTTTCTTCGTTCTTGGTCGCTTCGCTGTCAACCCAATGACCTGGACAGCTCTTCTTGGCTCGGCAGAATCGGCCGCTTGTTTGCCTGGCTGGAGTGTGGCTGGGGTTGGTTCTTTTCTTTTTGGGTCGAGGTGAATCGATGACCTTTCACGATCAAACCGCATCCTTAATCGCTCAGGCCGTAGGTCGCTTGAGCGGGAACTTTTCGTGGGCACTGCTCGGGGGCGTGGTGCAACAGTTTCTGATCGATGCCATGAAACTCGCCGGGTCGCAGTTGGCCGAGCAGGGGCACGAGAAGAAGGCGCTGGTGATGGCCGCGCTTTCGCAACTGCTCGACACGTTGCCGCTGCCGACCTGGCTGGCGCTGTTGCGGGTTCCGCTGAAGTCGCTCTTGCTGCACATCGCCGACGGGGCGATCGAAGCGATCTATCTCCGTTTTCAGGAGCAAATCAGCCATGAGTAGTCTCACCCTTGGGCTTCTGATCTTCGTCGGCGGCGTGCTGTGGAAATGGCTTTCCGGCGCCAAGCCGATCGCATCGGCAGTCGTGTCCTCGAATGTCGCCAGCCAACTGCGCAGCGTCTCGACGGTTTCGGCCGCGGCAACCGTGCCGACTCCTCGCTCGCAAACGGAGGCCTTCGCGGCCTGGCTGGTGCTGCGCGAGGTAATGCAGCAGCAAGGCGCGACCGCGGCGGAAATTGAAACGGCGGCCGATTCGGTCGCCAAACGCATCATGCTTCCATCGCAGGAGACGCAACATGAAGGGTAGTTCGCTCGTCGTTCTCTCAGGCGTGGCGCTAGTGGCGTATTCGCTGATCGCTCCTCGTTTGCCAGGCAGCGGCATCACGCCGCCGCCGATAAATCCTGGCGGGCCCGATCTGCTGACGGTCTTTTCCCAATCGGACCAGCCGCAGCAAGCGGCAGCCGATGCCTGCGAGTTTGGTTGCTTGTGCGAATCGATCGCCGAGATGATCGACTTCGATGGCCACCAAACGGAACCGCAGCTGAGCACTGGCCAGCAGTTGGATAACTTCCGGAAGCTGAGTCGTTTCTATCAGCTTCACGGGGCCAGTTATGCCCAGCGTTACCCCGCCTTAGCCGACGTTGCCGGAAGTTACTTGCAAAACGAACTGGGGAACGACGGTGGCAAGATCGAACCCGCCAGGCGTGCCCGATGGATCGCCGCGTATCGCACCCTGGCCACTTCCGCCCACTACGCCTCTGATTATCTGGAGTGGAAATGAATTCGAAGCTTTCATCGCTCAACGTTGGCTTGCTGTTGGTTGCGTTGCTGGCAGGCCTGCTAGTCGTGGGACGGCTTGTGCCCACCACAACGTCAAATCTCGCGCCGGCGAAACCTTCGCTCGCAGTTCAACCGAAACCAAACGATCCGCCATCGGCACTGTTCGGCTATCAACCACGCCCTGCCGAAACGCGTCGCTTCCTACAACAGTTGCCCAAAGCGAACATCCGCCAGGCCGCACCGGGATTGTTCCAGGCCGCCGCAGCTCCGCACGATGTCTTTCTGTATCGAGCCTTGTACAGGGCACATCAGCAGAAGTTTGGTCAGCCATGGCAGGTCGGTCGGCAGGGGATCGGCGACTGTGTTTCTTGGGGTTGGGCGCATGGGGCGGATATTCATCTCGCGGTGATGTGGAGCCTGGGCGATTCCGCCGACTGGAAGCCAGTGGCGACCGAGTCGATCTACGGCGGGTCGCGGGTCGAAGCTCGGGGCGTCGCGCGAGGTGGTTGGTCGGATGGCAGCTACGGCGCGGCGGCGGCTCGGTGGGTTCGCGAGTACGGGCTCATCTTTCGCGAGCCATACGATCAGGTCGATCTTTCCACCTACTCGGCGAAACGAGCCAAAGACTGGGGCAACTATGGCAATGGCGGCAAGGATGACGACGGCCAGCTTGACGATCAGGCCCGTCAGCATCCAGTGCGAAACGTGGCCCTGGTCACCAACTTCGACGAGGCGGCTGCCGCGATTGCCAGTGGTTACCCAGTGCCGGTTTGCTCGAATCAAGGTTTCGCCTCGAAGCGTGATGCCGACGGTTTCGCGCGGCCCTCAGGCACATGGCCGCATTGCATGTGCTTCGTCGCCGTACGGCATGGCGATCGGCCCGGCCTGCTTTGTTTGAACAGTTGGGGACCGAACTGGATCGAGGGGCCGAAGTGGCCTGATGACATGCCCGATGGTTCGTTCTGGGTCGAGAAGTCGGTCGTCGATCGAATGTTGGCAGGCGAAGATTCGTTCTGCGTGAGTGGCTACGACGGCTTTCCGTTTCGCGAGCTCGATCACGCGCTGTGGGTTCAGGTCGAATTGCCCCTCGAAGTGTGGCAACCAGCGGCCGAATCTGATTCCTTTCACCCTGAATACGCACTTGCTCCGTAAGGTGACGTCATGAAACCAAGCCACTATTTGATGTTGTTGATTGTGTTGGTGCTGGGGCTGTATGCCCTGGCCGATCGAACCGCCGACGTGGTGAATGGCCCGGTCCCGGCCGACGCTCAGCACGACACGCTGCGGAAACGAATCGTCCGCGTTCTGGCCAACTGGTTGATCGACCGCAATATGCGTCAGCCAGCGCCGACCGAAGAGGACTCGATCGATGCAGAGCGTACCCGTTCGCTGGCTCAGCAGCCTGCCTACCTTTCGCATCCACCGGCGATTCCTCCGAGCCAACTGCTCAGCAGCCGCGACGCGCCGCTCGATCATCGCCATGGCTGGTAGTCACGATTCTTTCAACTGGGAAACTGAACTATGAAATCGATGCTCACGCTTTCGCTGCTTCTCGCGGCTTTCACTGGCAGCAGCGAACGACAACCGGCCCGCAGTCAATCAGCCGCCCGGGCCCAAGCGGCGGTCACGCTGGCCTATGCCGCGATCGTTCCGACTGAAGTCCCTTCGCTAGAAATCTCTCCCGATGCCTCTCGACCTGGGCAGAGTATACCGGCGGTGAAGCCAGTGCGGCGAAAACCAATCGGCTACGCCGAGGCCTACGCGTTGTATCAACAGTCGCGGAAGCCGATGGTAGTGATGCTGACCGCGCGGTGGTGCCCCGCCTGTCCGGCGACGCGGCAGCGGCTTTTTTCGCGGCAGCAAGAGGGCCAGCTCGATGGCGCGACGGTCGTGGTGCTCGACATCGACCAGCAACCCGAAACGGCGCGGCAGATCGCCAAGGCCGCACGGCATACTAATTCCAGTGGCAGCTTCACGATTCCGCTCGTTGTGCGGTTCGACTGGGAAGGGGAGACGCAGATCGCTCGGCGGGTCGGCGCGATCGAAACCCTCTCGATCCCGCCGCAAGACCTGTCGGCGTTCGAGTGATCGCAAGTCACTACGAAGCATCGGCGGCAGAACGACGGGATCCGTTGAATTCCAACTTCAGGCCAGATTGCTCAGCAGAGCAGGGGAGCCCTATCGCTAGTAAGCCAAGAAACAAAAATGGACAAGTTGCCGGCGGAGTTCTGAGGCCCACCTGACCGGCAACTTGTCCACAGCCCCCTGATGGAATTGGGTTGGCCGCACGGGATTGTTGGTTTACAGCTTCGCTAGTTCGTCGCTCAAGTTCACCAGCAAGTCTGCCGTCGTACCGAGCGAGGAGATGATCGCCGATTGCTCTTCAATCGCGGCGGCGACCTGGGTGGTGTTACTGTTCACTTCCGAAACGCTCTTGCCGATACCATTGGTCGCTTCGATCACGTCCTTGATCGTTGCTCGGATCCGTTCGACCCGTTCCGCGATCGTTTCGGTTGCCGAGCGAGTTCCGGTGGCCAGGGCCTTCACTTCCGATGCCACGACCGCGAACCCGCGCCCCGCCTCGCCGGCGCGGGCCGCTTCGATCGTTGCATTCAAAGCCAGAAGATTGGTCTGTTCCGCCAGGTCGCGAATCAACGTCACGACGTCGTCGATCTCGGCGCTGCACTCGCCAAGCGTATCGATCGACTTGCCGGCCTGTTTCGATTGCGTCTCGGCATCGTTCGAGAGGTTCGCCGTGCGCGTGATGTTTTGCGTAATCTCGGTAATCGCCGCTCCCATGTCTTGAACGCTGCTAGCCACTCCTTGGCCCACTTCATTCAGCTTGCCGACTTGGGTTCGAATGCGAGCTTGTTCGGTCATGATGGTCCAGGTTGCCATGACACCAATCATCTTGCCACTACGATTGGAAATCGAATGGACCTGCAATTCGAGGATCTCGTCGCCAAGCGTAATCATTGACTTGACGGGCAGGTTGGCTGGACTGGAAAGGATGTTGCGTTGATGCTGCGGATTCTTATGGAAGATATCGATCGAACTACCCACCACTTTATTGGGCGCAACGGGCAAGAGGTGGGCGATCTTTTGCATCGAGGCGAGCGAAGCGGGATTCATATAACGAATCACCAGGTCCGAGTCGGCAAAGATCAGGTTCGTGGGCAACGCGTCGACCACTCCTTGAAGTCGTAACGCCTCTTCCATGTTCTCGACTTCGGCGGTCACGTCGATCGCCACTTTTACGACGCTAACCGGAATGCCGTCTTCGTTAAACACGGGGTTGTACGTCGCCCGGATGAAGACCTCTTTTCCATTCTTGCCGATACGTGTAAATCGATCCGAGAAATAACGCCCCGATCGAAGTTGGTGCCAGAACTCCTGATACGCGGGCGAATTGACGTAGTCTTCGGCGACGAACATGCTGTGATGCTTGCCGATGACTTCCTTGCGGGTATAGCCCATCGTCGCTAAGAAGTTGTCGTTGACCTCCAGGATGGTTCCATCCATCGAGAACTCGATCGTCCCATTGGATTTGCTGATGGCCTCGAGCTTCGCCTCAGCCGCCTCCAATTTTCTGGTCAGTTGTTGGATTTCACCTGACTGAGCATCCGAGCCAAACCAACTCCAGGAAGACTTTTGCGAAGCAACTGCAACAGAACTCATGGGACCACACACCTAAAGAAAATACGAATAGCGACTGCCTTGCATAACTGTGCAAGTCTGTTCGCTTTGCATAACCATAGATTGCACAACACGTGCAGGCGGTTGCGCCTCCCCGCAAAGCAACGCCGATCCCCGCACTTGTAGTGGTCAGACCATGCCCCTTCAGCAAGTCACCTCGTTGCCTTCTACGCCGCGAGTGAGCGGTCACTTCGCCATGAACTTGAATTCATATGAAACTGCAGTTCTTGCATCAAACCGATGTCGCGATTCGGTTTATGGCAACGACGCTAAATAACAAGCATGCCACTGTGGTTTCCCGCAGGATGTTTGCAGAGACTCAGGGCGGGGGTGTAAGAAAAGCCTAACAAGGTTTCCGCGATTTTGGAGGCAACACCATGTTTCACCCCGATTTGTATTCGTTTATTTGCGAATCCACACCCAACCAATGGACCACTACGGAGAAGTCGTACGACCTTTCCGTAGGGGCTGGCCCGGCGTATCGGTTCACGCATGTCGCTGTAAGTCTTCTCAATCCGGACATTCGTCTCTGCTGGGGAGCGCCGGCCGACTCATTTGCTGGCGGTCCCTCTCCGGTAGCGTACAACTTGAACTGGAGCGATGGTCGCGGGATCCATGTCCTGGCGATCCATCGCAACGACCTCTTTCATAAGGACGAGGCTGTCCTTCTGCTCGACGACGGAGTGGCGCTATTGCGTCCAGAACGTGATGGGGTCCGGTTGTGGTATTCGCAGCGGCGTGCCGCGTTGGCTCGCTTGCTTTTCGATCTTCATTCCACCTCCACCTTCACCTTCGATTCGATCGCATTTCGAGCGAACATTCAGGTAGGACAACCCTCGCCCGCGCGCTTCAGGCGGCGCGGCGATCAGCAACGTTGGCCTGGCCAGCCTCTGGCAGCAAGGTTTGGTTGGAAGTCCAACCGCTGACAGGCTCGCCCTGAGCCGCGTCGCCTACCTCCCGTCCCGCCAACACATGCCAGCCCTCACGCCGGCCCCGCTAGACCATCCCCGCACACACCACAACCTTTTACCCCAAAGCCTTCGCAGCGAGCGTTAGTCGTCTCGTTGTGTTTTGGGGTGAAAGGTTTGTTCTTGTACCCACTGCATCGAATGTTCTCGCCGTTCTCAACTCACGTTTTCGTCATCTGCCCACAGAAACTGCTTGTGACAAAAGCTGAATCGCGTTACACCTGGAATCCGGAACAATAGTCGCTCGAGTGAGTCGACGCCGGCGCCGGTCTCCGTTAGAAACGCAAGCGCCGCTTCAGCAGAGGCGATCTCATGTTCTTCAAATTGCTTTGACCACGCCTCTCGGTTGATCTGAAACCAGTCACTGAAGTTTGGCAAACCACATTCATCTGGTCTTAACCCCTGATCGTCATGCAGTTTCTTGAATAAGGTCGGCGCCAACATTGGCGAGCCGGTCATTAAGGCAAACAGCACGAGAATCTCGTGATAATGCTGTTTATCCTTCAATAGCTTGAGTTCCCCTTCGGTCATTCCCGATCGATAAAGACGATAGGAATCGAATAGCCGCGTGACGCGTCGTGGCGAATGCCCGAGGGCTCTGGCCAAACATCGCAAACAGTCGCGTTCACCGGAGTCGAGGTCTTCCTGTCGGGGACTGGTGGAAAAAGGTGGCAAGGTGGCGTTCTCATCGTCGTCGAGCCAGCCCTCAAAGAGATTTCGCTGAGACAGCGAGTCGACCAGGCTTTCCTTCGCCCGATGGCTCAATAGAGGAATCTGATACGGCACCTGAAAAATCTTTTCCAGGTAGTCGGTCGCGGTCGCCTGTTTATCATCGTCAATTTCCGCCGGGCCCAATCCAATCAAGTTGTGGTATTTCTCTTTCAGGGCCTGGGTGATCCAGCGTTGATCGACACCAACGACCACCACAAACAAGCGAAACCCAAGTAACAGGTGAGCCGCTTGCAGGACTTCGGCAACCGTTTCCGCAGGGCAGCGATCGATGTCGTCGATGTATAACACGATTCGCTCAACGAACGGCACCTCTTCCGAACCAGGTGGGACGAGCTTTTCAACCTCATCCAATAAGGGCGAGGCAGGCGTGTTACAGTTAACCCAGAACTCGTGTTGAAGACGGGTCAACGTTTCGAAGTCTTTCCGGACCAGCGAGATGAGCCCCAGATGCTGTTCGTAGGTCCGATCTCGGACGCGATTCCCCAGGAACTCTTTGAGCATCGTCCCCAACTGCTCTTCTTTGCCGCGCGGCGTGAAGCCAACCAGTTCTGCCTGGGCTTCATTTAGCTTCTTTTCCGCAGCAACGAGTTCGTTCTCCGCTTCCAAGACTTTCGCTTCCAGTTCTATGAACTTGTTGCGTCGTTCTTCTTCGACTTGCGTGCGTGCCGATTCGATCAAGTCGTTCGTGCTGCGGATGGCATCAACGATGTTCTGCCCGCGATTTTTCAAGAAGGTCAGCGCCGCGATGCCCCCAGTCAGCCAAGTTCCGAGCGCGGCACTAAAGATACCGTCTGGAGCGATTTTGAAATGCGACAACGCCAGTGGAGCAGCCACCGTTAAACCGAGTAGCAGGATAAAGGAAATCACGTAGAACACAATTCCACACGAATTCACCGCCAGGCGAATCGTCTCGCCTAATGTGAATGAACTGCTGACCATCTCTTTAATTTCGCCGGCGTTGTCAATCAGCTCCTCGATCTTCTCGGTGTGTAACGCGGACTTCGCAGCTTTGAGTTGCTTCGTTTGCTTCTTATTTAATTGGGTCAATCCTTGCACGAATGCCTGCTTGACCGTGTCCCACGTTGTCTTGGCATATTCCCTTAACGCTTTCGTCGAGTCACCAAGCTTTTGGGCCCTGGTTTGGCATTCCTTCTTCAACAATTCCACCTTTTGAGCAGCGTTGTCTCGATCGACCGACGCTTGCTGATAGGTTTCGAGTTGCTTGAAGAGTTCGGCAACCTTGTCTTCTTTCTTCGATTGCGCGGTTAGCTTCTGGTAAAGCTGCTCGAAGATATGACCTGCCAGGCTCGCCCATAGATTCGACTCAACATAGTGCCATGCATTGAACTCGATTTGCACGACCCGGCTGCAATAGACCGTCGGCTGATTCGTTTCGCGGGCCCTAGCCGAATGAATCGCGATCTGAGCGATCTGGCTCTTCAGCGCATTCATCATAAACGTCTTGCCAGAGCCCCAATCGCCGAAGATCCCAATCGCTTTGGGTGGCACCAGATCGCGGTGGGCAATGTACTTGGCAAACGTATGCACGGGGCCGTTGATCCCCAGTTTATCCGCTTCTTCCCACCGCCAGATCAACGGTTCCTTTTCACGCAGATCCGCGTAGCGAATCGCCTCGAGCTGACCTGATGACCGCCGGTTGGTTGTTTCCAAATTCAGGAGATCAACCTGACGATTCGGACTTTCGTTAGGCGAGGTTTCGCGTCGCCCGAAGTTGAGACCGGCAAGTGCATCTTGAGGTTTTCCAGGCCAATAGATCGCATAGGTATCGAGCAGTGACTGAATCTCGCCGATCGTTGATCGCGCTCGCGAGAACAAGCTGCTACTGTTACCAGGCAGATCGTAGGTTAGCCAATAGCTTGACAATTTGGCTCGAAATCTCTCGATGTCCTCTCGTCGAAAGATCGACTGGAGAGCGGTCTTCGCGTCTTCGAAGGCCGTCATCCGAGCCAGGAAATCAAGACGCGGCGCGTTGGGATCGCTACGCGCTGTAAGCGGCAACAAATCGGGATCGAGAGCTTCTAACTTCTCTAGCAGTAATGCTCGAAGTTCAGTGGCAAGCTCATCAACGCAAACCCCTGGCGCGGGTAGTTGCTCGTTTTCCAGGAATTGTTGCAGCTGTCTTGCTTGAATGAATGAAATGGGAATCCCACGTCGAATCACCTGAAAATTCCCCAAACTTCGCGTCAGCTCTGCGAATTCGTTGCTCCC
This sequence comes from Bremerella sp. JC817, assembly GCF_040718835.1. Taxonomy (NCBI): domain Bacteria; kingdom Pseudomonadati; phylum Planctomycetota; class Planctomycetia; order Pirellulales; family Pirellulaceae; genus Bremerella; species Bremerella sp. JC817. The sequence goes on from NZ_JBFEFG010000259.1 coordinate 107,602, forward strand.
AGAAATTTCATAGAGTGTGGGTGCGTCTACTCCATAAACTGTGACAGCTCTCGCCACGACGGTCGGTGGACCATTCGTTGGCTGGTCCTCTTCGACCGTTCCAAATCCTCCCAGCCGCTTGGTTACCATCGAGTAGAAATAGACGATATCCTGCGGCTTGATCTCACGACTCGCCTCGGTTGAACTCCAGACGAATTCATTCTCGCTCGAGATATCAAGCATACTGAGCTGCGATCGCTCGTCATCGACTCCGACGATCCAAAAGCGTCGCTTCCCTTCCGTCGTTTCTTGAGGAACGTTGGGGATTGGTATTTCGTCCATGGAATCAATTTGAGTTAATAACAATTGGCTGGCGGGCAACACGTCAGACGGGATTCTAACCCCCTGACAATGGCAATCCAACCAATTTGGGATTTGGTTCGATTCTTCTGCGGAAACGTGGTGCCCGTGGGGGTTGCTCCCTTTGCTAGTCGGGGTTAATTTTGTCGAATGAATTCGGTTCTTTTGGTCGGCTTAAGCGGGTGGTGTGGGTGCAATGGATAGGATGCTGAAAAAGGTCGAGATGACCGAGGTCATTGTGGCTCATCGGGAGGATGAGACGCGGGCCAAGGTGCGGGAAGTGCTGGACGAACTGGGTTACCACATTCGGCATGAATGCGATTCGAGCAAGTCGTTGATGGACTTTGGCGTGGTCTCTCCTCCGGACCTGATTATTTCCGGGATCGAACTGGTCGATGGGGCGGCGATTGATGCTTTGATCGCAATCAGCCATCTCGATCCGACGCCGGCGATTGTCATCACGCCGCGCGATTCGCTGCTGGATGTCGAGAAGGCATTGAGCGACCACGTCATGGCGTACCTGGTCGAACCGGTCGAGCCGGATCAGATCAAGCCGACCATTTATCTCGTCCGGGAACGCTTCCGCCAGTTCGAGCAGCTCAAGAACGAGAACGAAGACTTGCGTCAGGCCCTGAACGATCGCAAGACGATCGAGAAAGCGAAGGGCATTCTGATGGGACGTGACGAACTGACTGAAGAAGACGCGTTCCGTCAGCTTCAAAAGCACGCCCAGTCGAAACGCATGAAGCTAGCCATCTACGCGGCGGAACTGCTGGAACAAGAAAACGGCAACGCCTAACGCGGCGATGGTCAAGCGTCGCCTGGCTCAACCCCAGTAATGCTGGAGTGTGCGTTTCAACTCGTCGAAGCGAAGTGGTTTGACCAGCACCTGGGCACAGCCAGCCTCGGTGCAGCGTTCTACATCACTTCCAACCGCAGCGGCGGTCAGTGCGACGATGGGTGACGGGTAGTCGATCGACTTCAAGTAGCTGGCGGCCTCGTAGCCGTCCATGACCGGCATCTGCATATCGAGCAGCACCAGGTCGAAGTGACTCCCCTGTTGGCGGCGGGTCTCGACGATGTCGCAGGCCTGTTTCCCGTCGTGGGCGAAGATCGGTTCAATCCCGAACTTGGCAAAGATCTTCTCTAACAGAAAACGGTTCGCCTCGACATCTTCGGCCACCAGGACCGACTTCTGCTCCCACGAAACGCTCGCCGCAGGTCGCTGATGGTTCGCGGCATTGGTCGAGGGGACATCGTCGCTGGAAGCTTCCGGAGCGTGGAGTTCCAGCATGAAACAGGAGCCCTCGCTGGACGTCTTTTCCAGTGTCAAACTGCCACCCATCATCACCGCCAATTGCCGGCTGATGGCCAGCCCCAGGCCAATACCAATTCGCTTCTGCTCACTAGAGGCAGGGCCTTGGCTAAAGGGGGTGAAGATCCGGTCGATCACGTCGGCATGCACCCCAGGACCGGTATCACTCACACGAATTTTCAGCATTTCATTGACGTAGTCGTATTGAATCAGACACTCGACTTCGCCGTGATCGGTGTACTTGATGGCATTGCCGATCAGATTGATCAGAACCTGACGCAGACGAACCGGGTCGAAGCGAGCGAGGACCGGGCAATTCTTGGGCAGATGCCAATGGAATCGCAAGCCTTTGTCGATCGCGCGGAACTTCATCAGTTCGCAGGTAGATTCGACGACGTGGCAGATGTCGTTGGCCATCGTTTCGATTTCAAGCGTCCCTGCTTCCACCTTGGCGATGTCCAGCAGGTCGTTCAAAAGCGAAAGCAGGTGTTCGCCACTGCTGGCGATCATGCCGAGCATCTTCTGGGCGTCGGGAGCGCTGGGGTCTTTCTCCAGCAGTTCGGCAAATCCAATGATCGCAGCCAGCGGTGTGCGCAGTTCGTGACTCAGCGAAGCGAGAAATTGTGACTTGGCTCGGTTGGCTTGCTCGGCCGCTAACATCGCTTGGGCGGCTCGTTCTTCGCTTTCCACCAACCCCTTGAGCAGTTTGTGCCGCTCGATGGCGTTCTGGGCAATGCGTGGCAAGATTTCGGCAGTAATGTGCGACTTGCCAAAAAAGTCTTGCACGCCATGTTCAAGGATTTTACTGTCGAAGCTGCGCAAGCTACCGGTGATCAATACGATCGGTACCGGCGGAATCGTCGCGTCGCCCAACAATCGGCGGACGAAGCCGGTGGCGTCCATGTCGGGCAGGCGATAGTCGAGAAAGACCAGATCGAAGTCTTTCACCCGCTCGTCGAGAAGTTTCAAACCGTCGCCGCCGGTAGTCACTTCCGTGAATTTATAGCGGACGCGGTGATCCTGGCGGAGAGCCGACACGATCGCATCGCGATCCTGCGGCGAATCATCGACGATAAGAATATGAGACTTCAACACGGCTGAATTATTTCAAGAAGCTGGCGGTCAATTGGCGGACGGTCATCAGGTATTGATCAGGATCTGCCGACTTAGATTGGAAGTCCGAAGCGCCCAAGGCAAGGGCTCGCAATCGATCGCCAGGGTTTGACGACGTCGAGAAAACAACCACACCAGGAAGGACTTCCGGCACTTCTTCCTTGAGTGTCTGCAATACTTCAAATCCGTTACAGTTCGCCAGATTAAGGTCGAGGAAAATCAGCGATGGCAAATACTTTGCGATCAAGGCCCGCCCCTCACGGCAGTTTTTCGCGCGCAGGATTCGAGCCTCAGGATGATCCATACGCACCGCCATGGTGCCCATCTCGTAATCCAAGTCGCAATCCTCGATGAAACACACTGCAGGTGGTATCGAATTTCGCATTGTTCGTCCGCCTATTCCAAGGTAAAGAAGACGGTCGAGCCTGCACCAGGCTCGGACTCAATCCAGATCCTTCCGCCGTGACGATTCACGATCTTTTTGCAGATCGTCAGTCCAGCGCCGGAGCCTCCACCAAAATCGTCAGCCAAATGGAGACGTCGGAAGATCTGGAAAACCTCTTCGACCATATCCTCAGCAATTCCTATTCCATTGTCTTTCACATAGTAGATATTTTCAACTCGACCCTGCGTTGAATCCGACTCTAAAGTGCCAAACTCCAAACGCTTTACGTCGCTCAAATTGTATTTAAGGGCATTCTGAATGAGGTTGGTAAGTAATTCCCGCAAACAGAGGTAGTCTGCCCAGAGGGTGCTGTCATCTTTGACTATCACCTCGATTCCGCGGGGGGTAGGTCGTCCGACGACCATTTCCGCCGCCTCTTCCACCACCTCACGGAGGTCTACCTGCTCCCTCTCCAAGTTGCCCTGACCGGCTCTCGAGAGCTTAAGCAGGCCCTGGACCAGCTCGTCCATCCGCGATGAAAGCGTCACCAGGGAATCGAGTCGCACTGTGATCTGGTCGGTCAGATCAGCTCCCAGTTCGTGTTTCAGCAGGAAAACGATCTGGTTGATGCCTCGCAGTGGTTCACGAAGATCGTGCGAGGCGGCGTAGGCGAACGAATCGAGGTCGGCGTTCAGTTTCCCCAATTCGTCGTTCACCCGTATCAATTCGGCTGCCCGCAAGCTCAAAAGCTCGACCAGCCCGCTACGAAGTTCCGAGGCCATCTCTCGGTCGATTTGCGACCAGCGACGCGACTGGTTGTGGACGGTCTCCTTCCATTCTTCGAACGAAAGCCGGGGCGAGAGCCGCACGCCATCGCTCGTCTCGATGGCGACCTTCTCTGGGTTGCCGGCCCACGACACTTCACTGACGAATTCGTCTCTAAAAAAGAGCAGCCAGTTGGCTTCCGGGGCGAACAACGGAACCGCCATGCAGCCGCAACTCTTCACCGACGACTCGTCGTTGTATTCCGGCACTGACTCGATCAGCGAATGGGTCGCCCAAACAGGGTCTTCGCCAAATAGTTGGTTGTTGAGCGTTTCAACAATCCGAGCCATGCCTTCCGACGTAGGGGTATTGCCGAACGTCTGAATACCACGATCGGAACAAATTGCCACGCCGCTCGACTGGACGATCTTCACCAGCTCTGGTCCCAGAACATCGAGGGCTTGCCAAATCGCAGGCGTTCGAGTCACCAGGTCGAGGATTTTGTGGTAATGCTTACGACGACGATCGCGGGCCAAGTTCACTTCCGATTGTTCGCGGGCCGACAAATAGTTGCCGATCACCAGCCCCATGATCTCGCACGCGGCTCGCTCTTCCAGGCGGAGCGGTTTGGCCGAGTAGTGATGGCAGGCGATCAGCCCCCACAGGCGGCCTTCGATCACGATCGAAACCGACATCGATGCCTGGACGCCCATGTTTCGCAAATACTCGATATGGATTGGCGAGACCGCTCGAAAGCAGCTCAAGCTCAAGTCGAGTGGATGCCGAGCGTCGGCGTGACAAGCAGGCATGATCGGGACCGGCGTCGCATTCACATCCCCAATCGAACGCACCGTATTCAGCACGTACAAGCGGCGGGCTTGTTCCGGAATGTCGGTCGCCGGGTAATGCAGCCCCAGGAACGAACCGAGCCCTTCGGCCACCGATTCGCCGATCACCTCGCCGTGATTATCTTCGGCGAAACGATACAGCATCACACGATCGAAACCGCTGATGTCCCGCATTTCGTCGGCGATCACCTGGTACAGTTGCTCCAGTTCGGTGCACCGCTGCAATCGCTGATTCGCGCGGGTCAACTGCAGCGGCAAGCTCAGCTCTTCCGCCAACGGAGTTGGATTTTCAAGCTCTGCCTTCTCGAACTCGACCAGCAGCATGCCTCGGTAAATGTGAGCCGCGGCCGAGTGCGACTCGTCCGTGGCATTCGCCATCCGCAGTTTCAGCGGTCGCACGACCTCGCGGATCCCTTTGACCACGCGGCGCAGCGCGGCGGTCGATTCCGGCGCGAACAAGGCATCGAGTTCCGTACCGACCTTAGGCGTAACACCAAGCCATTGGTCGATGTTCTGCGACATGTATTGCAACGTGAGATCGCCGAGTTCGAACGCCAGCAACGCACCGCTGGGCTGAACGGCCCCGGCCAGATGGATTGGTTCGCGATCGCAGTTCGTCAGATCGACCCGCGTCTTGCCGGGTTGTTGGTTTCGATCGTTCATGACGGGCCTCCTAGTTGTTCTCGATAGAAGAGAAACATTTGCTTGGCGGCATGCACCGCCATGCTAACGTGATGCGGTTCGACCAGAAACTGATCGAGCCACGCCTTCGTTGTCTTCCAGCGTGAAGGGGTCTGGTCGCCATATGCCGCCAGATAACCGACTGGCGCGGATGGAATGTTCCGGCTGACCGACTTGCACAAATGCATCGCCCCCATGGTCGAACCTTCCAGGACGTACAGCACGCCGGCTGCCTCCTGGGGTGACTGGACCCATTGGTACCCAATCCCGGTGATCGATGTGGCCGAGTCGGCGATCTTGTGCAGAACCTCGCTCTCGGTCTGATCGGTCAGCAGTTGCAGGTCTTCCAGGGCCCATTTTCCTTTCCGACGATCCCGGAACCAGGGTTCGGGAGTTCCCAGCAATTGATCGATCTTCTGATCGGCCGGGGGAAGGAACGTCGAGATTAGACGCAAGAATTTCGCGTATCGGTGCGCGTCGCGCAGGTAGTAGCTCCAGTCGATCGATTGTTCGACCTGGCGATGCAGGTCCGCGGTTTCCTCGCGGAGACGGACGGTCGGCGAAAGGCCAGCCGCGTTGGCATCAGAATCGGGTTGGGGAGCTTCGGATGAATCCGACATAGCAACAGCACTGGTTTAAGACACGAAATTACACGCATGGTGAAATTAATCGAACTTAAACCGGGCTGCCATAGGCCGGTAAATTTCGAACGAGGTGAGTTACACCTGTGTTATTCGTTTGCATCTTAGAAAAATTGGCGTTCCGGTCAACTAGGGGGGCAAATGTCGGAAGTCCTTTCTGCTGCGGGAGAAACGCAACGCGGAGGCGGGCGAGCGAACTTCGGCTTCCCCCAGCGGCACCAAGTTCCCCCCGAGCGATGCCAATCGCAACCGAGGAATGTGCCGCGTACTCGACACGACCGCGAACAATGAAAGCCATTAATTGGGTAGGAGTTGTTTCGCCCGATCGCCCAAGCTTTGTGATCTCGCCTCGCCCAGCCCAGGCAAGTCGCTTGACCGCCGAGCCCCACTTTCGACCAGTTCCCCCGTTCAAGACGAAAGTTGTGGGAACCTTCGGAAGAAACGCAGACCCAGCGGACAGTTAAGTTGCGTCCGCAAATCAACCCTGGACAAACGTTCGACTGTCCGGCGTTCTTCGACCCCAACGACCGGGAAGCAAATCCTCGGAAATCCGAAGGTTCGGATGGGAATGCCTCAGCGCGTCCTTTAACGATTACAACAATCGCGCGTTCGAATCACTTACCCCAGAGCGCAAACTTGAATGAGCTTACAACGCTTCCAAGCCTTCCACGGCGAGGCGCTGGGCAACATGGCGTGTCGGCGCGAAGCCCTTGGCGGCGCGGAGGCCATGATGCTTGAGCGATGTTTTGCGACGCCAGCGGAAGGTGCCGTCTGGCTGCTCGTCGACGTCGGCCAGAATGACGTGGCCATGCCCATACTCGTAGCGGATCGGCTTGTGACAGGTCTTTATCCACTGGTATGTCATCGCAGAACCTTTACCTCGGGTCGGACACCGCAACGAGGTTATCGCGGCCAAGTTAGACGTCACGCGGTCAGCCACTGCCAGGCATAGAACCCGAGCATATGCGCCCAGGCAACCAGCGAGGCGATCAACAGGTAAGCCCAAATCTGGACGGTGAACCATTCCTTCTTGTCGCCGAAGTCGGGCAACAGCCAAATTAACAGGGAAGGGACGATGAACAGCACCACCATCACGCTTGCCATGATTGCCGGTGACCTGCCGAACCAGAAACTGGCGATCGGCAAGTCAAGCATCACCAGAACCAGGAACATGCACGAGAAGAGCATTTCGTCCGGAATGGCGACGCGGGAAGTCATGGTTCCATCACGTTACGGCGAGAGCTGAGGAATCCCGATCGATTGCCCAAAGGCGGCAGCTAACTCGGTCGAACTGGCCCCGTAGCTTTGCACAATCGCTTCTTCAAAGCCCATGCCAGCCTTCATCAGGTCCATCAGTTCGACAAACTTTTCGCCGTCGGTTCGGACCAGAAACTCAATGATCAGCGAGCTGACGCCGTATTCGTCACGGCGGATGTCGCTCTTCCGCATCAAGCCACCCAGCGTTCCTGTTTGCTGCAAGACCTGGATGCCTTCCTTACGGCGAGAATTGGTAGCGCTGGCCTGAGGAACGATCTGCAGGCTGACGTAGTCGGCCAGGCCTTCGTTGAACCAACGCGGCACGTTGGCACCACTGCGATAGAATCGCGTTTCGGCGTGGCTCGATTCATGCACCAAAGTATGGGCGAAGTTGTTCGGGTTGGTCGTGATGTAGGTCGTCACCACCGAGCGGTCTCCCATCGAGTGGCAAAGCCCCGCGACCCCTTCGGTGTCGTTGTTGTCCATGTACTTTTGTTCGTAATACACAAACTGCTGCTGGTTGGCGAAGATGTAAACCGGCAGCTTGCCTTTGTAAACCTTGTCGGGGTCGACCTGGTACATCTTCGACACCAGCAAATGCATCGTGTCGAGGTGGGTCGCCACCGAAGCGATGTCAGGCGGATTGGCGTTCGAGAAAACGAGGAAGTACTTGGTCTCGTAAAGAGCAAGGTTCGGAACTTCCGCCTTCAACTCTTCGGCGATTTCCTTTTCCTTTTTGGTCGTCGCTTCGCACTCTTCCTTGGTGAACTCTGGCCAAGGTCGCACGCGATTTCGCTCGGCAAGGGCGAGCCACTTTTCCATCTTCTCTTTGTTCTTGGCGGCCAGTTCTTCCGCTTTCTTCGCGGCGCGTTCTTCCAGGATTTGCTTCCGGGTGCGCGGCGGCCCGGACGAACTTCCAGTCGAGCGATCGTTGTCGGCCGACATCGCTTCGCCGGCATCGCCAGAGTCGTTGTCTTCGGGCTTGCTGTCCTCAGAGTTGCTGTTGGTCGCTTTGTAGTAGGGTCGGCCCAGGTACGTGATCGAATCAATGGTCGACATGCTCAACCGAGTCGTCAGACCGGTGCCGGAAACCTGAGCGACGAGCGCGACCGGGTTGCCCTGGTTGTCTTTGGCGACTTCCTTCAGCGTGATCCCATCCATTTGGCGGCCGGTGGTCAACTGCACGTCGATGATCTCGTCGAGCAAGCGGTCAAAGTCGACCGGCTCAGGCAGAAAGCGTACCGCTTCGCCAACCGCTGCGGCGTGGTCTTGCGACTGACCAACGACGTAGCCATCGGCGACCACGGTCACCACGAAGGGGACCTCTTTGGTTTGGCCGTCTACGGTCGCTTCGACCACACCTTTGCTGCCAACTTTCAATCCGGTGGCGTCGGTGGTGGTGATTTTGAAGTAGGGACCTTTGACCTCGCTGATTTGTCCACGCAGGTCGGCTGCCAGCGAAACGGCAGCGGCCAGCAACAGCCCCCCGATTGCCAGTGACGAGCAGCAAATCTTCGCAATTTTCATTTTCAGGCCGTTTAAGAGATTAGAGATCGCCAAAACTCGAATTCGATAGGCTCGGATTATATCAAACCAGACCGATCTGGCTGAAGGGAATCTTTGTGAAAATGCGCAGACTGCACCGCCTTGGGATGAAATCGGCACCGTTAATCTCGCCGTAATCAAGGGCGCAGATCAGGAAATCCGATCGAGCGGCCAAAGGCGGTGATGAGCTCTTCTTTCGTTTGCCCGTAACTTTTCTGAATCGCCTCGTCGAACTTCATGCCGGCCTTCATCAGATCGAGCAGTTCGACGAACTTGATGTTATCTTGGCGGATCAAGTATTCGACCAGCAGCGAAGAGTTGCCGTAGTCGCCATCTTGCCGGTCCGAGCGGTCGAGCAAGCCGTTCAAGCTGCCTGACTTCTGCATCGCTTCGATCCCTTCCTGACGAGACTTTTGCGTTCGCTGGGAAGCCGGGACGACCTCCATGGCAATGTAGTCAGCCAGCCCCTGACGAAACCACACCGGAACATTGTGATGACTTTTGTAAGCCCACAGTTCCGCGAAGCTGGTTTGATTGACCAGCAGATGGGCGAAGTCGGCCGGATTCTTCAAAATGTAACAGGTATAGTACGCACGATTTTTGTCCCAATGGCACATGCCGCCAAAGCCGGTGGCATCGTTGTTGGCGACCGTCTGTTCATGCAGCAGAAACTCTTCTTTCTGCGAGAAGATGTAGACCGGCAGCTTCCCTTTAAAGACCTTCATCGGAACGACGCGGTACAACTTCGAGACGAACACATGCATCGCGTCGAGGTAACGCGAAATGAGTTCGAGGTCGTTCTCGCTGGCGGTCGAGAAGAGGAGGAAGTACTTCGTTTCGTGCAGAGCCAGGTTCGGGATCTGCTTCTTCAGTTCGGCCGCAATCTTCTTTTCGTTTTCGATATCGGCTTCGCGGTCTTCGTCGGTGAACGCTGGCCACGGGCTGATTTTGTTGCTCTTGGCCAGTTCCAGCCAGCGGGCCTGTTTTTCTTCCTTGGCACTCATGCGACGAGCCGGTCGTTTGTCGTCTCCGTTCCTTTCGGCAGCGTCGGCGGCTGGATCGTTGGCCGCTTCCAAGATCGTTTCGCCGGCGTGCGAAATCTTGGCAATCGTCGAAAGGCTCAAGCGTGCCGACTGCCCGCTATCGGGCATCTCGACCTGCAGTGCCTTCGGTAGTCCAGCTTCGTCGGTGGCCACTTCTTTCAAGACAACCCCATCAAGCTGCCGGCCGGTGGAAAGGATCACTTCCAGCGGCTTGCCGACCCAGCGGGTGAAATCGATCGGCGGCTCGGCGAAGCGAACTTTCTGCCCGACCTGGGCTTCGTAACCATTCGCCCGACCAACCAGGTAAGCGTCGCTCGCCGAAGTAATCAGAAACGGAATCGTACGATCGTCGGTCTGAATCTCGCCCTGAGCGCCGACCTTCAGCGCGGCAGGCTCGGCGAGGGTGATCTTAAAGAACGGTCCCTTCACCTCAACGATTTCGCCGGTCGGTTCGTCCGCCTGCGCAGGCGAGGCGAGACCGGCGATCAGCAGCAAACATCCCAGCAGTCGGCCGGCAAATGGCAAGGTTTTCATGGCATGGCGGCGCGGTCGATCCGTCGCCTGGCAAAGTGCAAAGGAGGGTAGGGGAGGTCGCCGATTTACGGCAGCAGCTGCGGAGCACCGATCGATTGCCCGAACGCCCCGATCAATGCCTGAGAGGTTCCGTCGTAGCTTTTCTGCAAAGCCTCTTCAAACTCGAGGCCTGCTTTCATGTTGTCCAGCAGATCGACGAACTTGGTCGCATCGGTGCGTACCAGAAATTCGATCAATAGCGAGCTGGCCCCACGTTCGGTGACCGACAGATCGTTGTCCTTCAGCAGCATCCCGTTCAAGCTTCGCATCTGCGGCAGGTTGGTCATGAACAACTTGCGACGCGCCGCGGGTCCTTCCGCTTGAGGAAGCAGGCGGATGCTGACGTAGTCGGCCAGGCCTTCGGTGAACCAAGGGCGAATGAGTGACTTGCTTTTGTAGGCTCGCACTTCCGCCAGGCTCGCCAATTGCAGCAGCGTGTCGGCAAAGTCGATCGCGTTCGAGGTGATGTAAGTCGCCACGATGATGCGATCGCCGCTATACGAACATAGCCCTGAGAGCCCTTCGGCGTTGGTCTCCAGAAACCGCGACAAGTAATGCTGAAATTGCTGCTGCATGCGGAAGATGTAAATCGGCATCTTCCCTTTGTAGACCTTATCGGGGTCGACCTGGTACATCTTCGAGACCAGTAGATGCAACGAGTCGAGATGGGCCACGACCGACTTGATGTCAGCCGGATTGCCATTCGAGAAGACGATGAAGTACTTCGTCTCGTAGACTTCCAGCGGAGCGACCGCGGCGCCAACTTCCTGGGCGATGTCTTTCTCGGCCTGGTCGGCGTCAGTCCGTTCTTTCTCGGTAAACTCTGGCCAAATGACGACGCCATTCTTCTTGGCTTGTGTCAGCCATTGTTCGTATTTCGCTTGCTCGGCCGCTTCTTTCTCTTGGGCACGGGCCTCCAGAATCTCTTTTCGTGTCCGAGGTCGATCCGCGTTCGGCCGTGCGTTGGAAGCCATCGACCGAGAAGGTCGCGTCGCTACGTCTTCGATGTCGGCCAGATAGACTTGCCGGCCACGATACGAAACCGATTGAATCGTCGAGAAGCTTAGTCGCGTCGCTCCGCCACCTTCCGGCAGTTCCACCAGCAAGGCGGCGGTCGAGCCATCTTCGTTGGTGACCAGTTCGTTAAGCGTGAGCCCGGCCATCTCGCGTCCGGTCGAAAGCTTCACGTCCATCTGCTTGCCGACCAGTTGCACGAAGTCGAAGGGGACCGGCTGCAAGCGAACCTTCTGCCCGACTTCGGCCTGAAAGCTGTTCGCTTTGCCAACAATGTAATCGCCAGAGACCGCCGAAACGACGAAGGGGACTTCGGTCGACTGGCTGTTGGTGACAAGCTCGACCACCCCTTTGTGCCCGACCGGAACCAGAGCGTTCTCGGTAGTGGTGATCTTGAAGAAGCTACCTTTGACCTCGGTGATTTCTCCCTCGATCTCTTGGGCGGAAATCATCGACGTAAGTAGAAACAATCCGATGGTTGCCATCGCCGAGCGGCCCTTCGACGAAATAAGCATGGAATCCCCTTTCTTAGCATCTCTTCCTGCCACAGGACGACCCTGTCGGGGGGATTATAATCACATCTCCAGAGGCACACCAAGTAGTTTCTCGCGAAATTAGCTACAGCGGGGATTCGCTTTCTGAAAGGCGTCAGTGTGCAGCCAAGATTGCGGCTGAGAACGGCCTGCAAACGCCTTGCTTTTCGAGCCCATCCCGGCACTAGTTCAGCGGAATGATCACTTCCGCCGCGGCCATACTTTCTGGGTCGCCCCGTTGCCAGAGCGTTTCGGCCAGCGTCGCGATCGTTCGGGTCGGCTCGACTTCCAACGTCTTGCCGCCGGGCAGTTCGACATGAACCGGCTTGTCGAGCGGCAGCATGGCGTCGGTCAGCAGCAGGCGAACTTCGTTCAACTCGGGTGGCAACTCGTCGAAGATAATCTTGCCGTCGACATGCCGGGCGACGATTCTTTGGCCAGCTTTTGCCTCCGCCTTGTCGACCGCCAGCCAATAGAAGCGATCGTGCGTGACGTCGTCTTGTAGCCAGACGATGCGCGGCGGATACTTCACGCGCGACAGACGCGCCAGCCAAGGCAGCGCGATCTGATCTTCACGATTCATCCAGTGACCATACTGAGGATAGATCTTCACCTCGTGCTTGTAGCCTTGCGGATCTTCCTTCTTCAGTCGGGCGAGTTCGTCGCCGAACTCCTGCGCCTTCTTGTTCCGCTCGAAGCCATCATCTTTACCGCCGACCTGCAGGTAGAAAGGAACGTTCCGCAAGCCGATGGCCTGGGTTTCGTTGGGGTGGCCTGCCATCATCGCGGCCCCCGCCAATTGATCCGACATCCGTGGCGCTAACTGATAAACCCCGTCGCCGCCGGCGGAATAGCCCATGATGTAGACGCGGTTCGGGTCGACGTCTGCCAGGGCGATCATATCTTCAATCAAGCGTGTGAACAGCACATCGATATGGGCCTGATGCCACATGTTCCAGCTATCGGTCGGGGCGCGGGGAGCGACGTAAATTCCTTCTTTTGGTCGATAGAGCTGCTTCTGATTTTCCCACTGCCCGTCATTCACCTCCTTGGCCGTCTGTCCCCCGCCATGCATCGAGATCCACAGCGAATATCCATTCTTCGGCTTCTTGCCATAGACGAAATATTCAAACGGCATCGACCACTCGTCGACGACAATCTTCTTCTCGGTTAGCTCTTGCCGACGGGTCGCCTGAAGATGCTTTCGATAATCGAGCGCTAACAACTTGCCGGCCTGGTTTGCTTGAGCCAAGGTCAGGGGTGCCTTCGCCATCGGCTGCTCGGCAAGCGGTGCCCGCGACTCCCACTGCTGCCCGAGGTACTCTTTCAGCGCCGCGACCGGATCGCCTTCGGCCCCGAATCCAGGAGAAGCCCACAAGACGGTTCCCAATAACCAACCCCACAAAATCAGTCGACCAGTCATGCCTATTACCTTGTTCCCAATTTCAACCCGCCCCACGATCGCACTCGACGCCCAAACCCAACCAAGCGAGACTACGTCAAATCATACATAGCCTCGCAGTCGTCGCCAGCGATTGGTCAAACACGAGCGAGCTTCTTCAAATTCGCTTTGCTCACTCTTGTTGATGGGGGAAGTGTCATAGCGCGGGGTGTTGTGTGAAATAGGGAACAGTTGGGTGGGGTGCGGTGGCGATTACTGGGGAATTTACTCCCTACGTTGGGTGGTTTTGCGTGTTTGAACGATTGTCTACCTGGCGGACGAAGGACTATAGTTCTGTAACAGCGTCGCCTTTGGTTTGAACGTTCCGGCGGACGATCGACCAATTTCCCGGCGAACCACGTACCAGGAAACATGCCGTTTCCTGACCACTTACCAACCATCCCTAGCACACAGGTGGGTTCACTATGCGTTCACGTTTTTCGTTTCTCGGACTGCTTCTGGCGGGTCTCGTTCTGAGCAGTCCGGCTTGTACCTATGCCGCGGAAGAAGCGGCCGATGGTCCAACACTGACCATTGGCGATAAGGCACCAGCCTTGCAAGATGTGAACTGGGTGCAAGGGACCGAAGTTCCGAAGTACGAAAACGGCAAGGTCTACATCGCCGAATTCTGGGCAACCTGGTGTGGCCCATGCATCGCTTCGTTCCCACACCTCGATAAGCTGGCCAACGAGTACGCCGATCAAGGCCTGGTCGTCGTTGCCGTCACGACGGAAGGTCCTTCCAACTCGATGACTGAAGTCGACGAGTTTCTCAAAGGGGACGGCAAAGACTACAAGTTCCACTACGCATTCTGCGAAACGGAAAAGACCTATCAGGCCTACATGGAAGCCGCTCAGCAGAACGGGATTCCTTGCTCGTACGTGATCGATCGCAAAGGGAACATCGCTTTCATCGGCCACCCGATGGACCTCGACTCGGTTCTGCCGAAAGTGATCGATGGCACCTGGCGTGGTAAGGAAGATGCCGAACTTTACGCCAGCTTGAACGAAAAGATGAGCTCGGCAGCCGAACTGGCCCAGACCGATCCGAAGGCTGCGCTGGCGATCTTCGACGAAGTCGAAAAGGCGTTCCCACCGAAGGCCAAGACACTGCAGTTCGGCGTGCTGAAGGCATTGTGTCTAACTGCTGCCGACAAGCCAGCCGACGCCGCCGCACTGCTCAAAGAACAGATCGCCCACGCCAAAGCTGAAAAGGACGCACGCACGCTGATCATGCTCGCTGGCATGATGGCCAGCCCGCCACTGGGCGAACAAGCCGAGATCGCTCCGCTGTGGCCAACCGCCGTCAACGACGCTCTGGCAATCGATCCCGACAACTGGCAGGTCAAGTTGCAGGCCGCGATGCTGTACAACAGCCGCACCGACGATAAGGCCAAAGCCAAGAAGCTGGCCGAAGAAGCTTACGAATCGATTCCTGACGCGGAAACGAAGGCTTCGATCAAGGCTTTCATGGATCAGCAGTTCGGTAGCGACGAGGAAAAAGAAGAAGACTAGTCGACCGAACCACAAACACGAAGCCACGCCTGGCGAACCTGGGCGTGGCTTTTTTCATGCGCGGTGCCAAGCCGGCACTTAGATCTTCTTGACGAACTCCGACTTCAACTGCATCGCGCCGATGCCGTCGATCTTGCAGTCGATGTCGTGATCCCCTTCGACCAGGCGAATGTTCTTCGCCTTCGTCCCCACTTTAACCACCAGCGACGAACCTTTCACTTTCAGGTCTTTGATCACCGAAACCGTGTCGCCATCTTGCAGCGGATTGCCAACCGCATCGCGAACCACCTTCGCTTCTTCGGCCTGGGCCGCCTCGGCCTTGGTCCACTCGTGACCACAGCTGGGGCAAATCAACAGGTCGCGGTCTTCGTACGTAAACTCCGAAGCACATTCCGGGCAATTGGGTAGGTCGCTCATCACTTTCCTTGCGTGGGTTCGTTGGTCAGGGCATTCAGGTCGTGCATCGGCCTCGTCGCCAAGACCTACCAGGATACGCCGATCCGGCGACCGGTTGTAGGGCGGTGGAAATCGCGACCATGTCGGCGGCGGCACGTTAACGGTGTTAAAGGTGGCCCATTTTGGAGCTATTTGCCAGGCAGCAAAGCTTTTTGAAATGAATCGCGGACCGGCCTATCCCCCAAACCCCGGGGGCCGGTTGTGACCTATGTTAAAGAGACCTCAATTGCCGATTGTCTCGACTGGAAAGGCCCTGACCGATGATGTTTTGTCGAATCACCTTCGCCGCTGCCCTGGCCGGATGGATGCTTTGCGCCCCGGTTTTCGCCGACAACGTGACGGTCAGCAGTCTCGAAGAACTTCAGCACTACGCGCACAAGAGTGGCAACATCGTCACCATGCAGCCCGGTACCTATCGGATTTCGGACTGGCTGACGGAAGAGAAGCTGCGCGAGAAACGCGCGCAGGCCGACTATCCCTATCTGAAGTTTACCGGCCACGACAATGTCTTTCAGATGGATGGGGTGAAGATCGAAGCCGATACCAAGCTGCGAACTATCTTGCGTCCGCCGGTGCACACCAACGAGTTCGTCATCTCTGGCCGAGGTAACACGATCTCGGGCCTCACGATCACCAACATTGGCGACGCCACTTCACCAGGCGGGGCGTTGTTGTCGATCTCGGGCGAAAACAACACCGTGCAAAACGGAACCTTTACCGTCCGAGGCTCGTCGCCCTATGGCTATGGAGACCTGTTCGGCAAAGGGGGTGACTACACCATCGGGCATCACAAGCAAAGTGGTGTCCATATCGTCGGCAGCGGTACGCAGATCATCGGCTGCAAACTGTACGTTCACTCGTATGGACATGGCTTCTACGTCCAAGGAGGCCATACGCAGTCGTTTCAAGATTGCTACGTCGAAGGCAAGATGCGGGCGACGGACGACATGCTGAAAGAAACGAGCGGACCTGCGGCCGATATCGATTTCCGCACGGTTGTCGCGAACCGATACGGCGAACGCCGCGTGACGCCAGGCTATATGAAGTCGTTGGCGGAGGATGGCTATCGCACCTATCACGATGTCCGTGATCTCACCTTCTTGAATTGCACCGCCAAGCATATGCGGGGCGGGTTCGAACTGCGAACCGAAGGGGGCGGCGTCCAGATTCAAGGCTGCCAGACCATCGAATGCGAACGAGGTTACTGGGTTGGCAATGGCGCGACGGTGCTCGAAAGCAGCGGCGACGCGAAGTATGGTCCGCTGCTATTCGTCGAAGGCAAACGAGCCAATGTCCATGTTCAGCTTTCGCCTGATAGCTCGAAATACCATGTCCACGCGATCGCCGTGATCTGGGGCGAAGAGCACCAGGTGCATATCTCGCCGGCCGACCTGCTCGAGTCGCGAGAAGTCGCCACGCCAATCTTGCTGGGGTACGGGGCTCCGGCCGCAGGCGAAGGGATGGCCGAGATCAAACCTCGGCGAGCGAACCGCGTGGTCTTGGATAACGAGACCAAGATGCCGGTCGAAATCAGCCACGAAGCGATCCGCTGCCAGGTGACCAGCGAGGGGGAAATAAAGCGGAACGACGGAAAAGATACCCAAATAACCCGCGAATAATCACCCCCCGGAAGAATCCCACCCACAAGAGCTAACAATTGCGGCGAAACCGCAATTTTGGTGATTCCAAAGCTGCGAACTGTTTGTTAAATTCCACGCGTCTAGTGATCTTCGGAGTACCCAGTCGTGCTCCCTACCATTGGAATTTAGGCCAGCAAATGACAATGCAGCATCCCGCCAAGATTGTGCCCAAAGGGCATGGACCCGCAATCGGCGTTCTGGGCGATCGCTACCGCGTGTTAGTGACCGGTGAAGAGACCGGCGGCCAGTACGCGATGGTGGAAGCAGTGATTCCACCCGGCGGCGGTCCACCACCGCACGTTCATAGCCGCGAAGAAGAGGGCTTCTACATGCTGGAAGGAGAAGTCACCTTCGTGATCGACGACCAAAAGATCGTGGCCGGACCTGGCACGTTCTTGAACCTGCCAATCGGCAGTCTGCACTACTTCACCAACCGCACCGAGCAACCAGCGCGGATGATCTTCACGATGGCCCCGGCCGGCCTGGAACAGTTGTTCCTGGAACTTGGCAGCCCGTTGATGGACGGTGAAATGCCCGCGATCCCCACCGAAGCCGAGATTCTCCGAGTCATCCAAGCCTGCCCCCGCTACGGCATCGAAATCGTCCCGCCCAGCTAGTGGCGGTTGATGGGCAGATGCCTCTTGCCGGTAGCCAAGATAAGGAGCTCTTTCCTTCGCTCTAGCCATCCGGTTCTCTTTCGACGAGCGCGGCTGTTGGCTGCTTGTGCGGGCGTCTCTTCATTCCGCGAACGCCTTCTTCAACAACGCCGAAACGACGTGACGCGTTGTTGAAAATCATCCGTGCTTAGCCGTCAACCAATTCACGATGTAAGTCGACGTTTTCCGCGAGAAAATAAGGCATCCCAGGACCAACCTTGTCCCTCTCGTGCGTGGTTAAATGGGAGGCTACAAGATGCTCTTGTGCGTTGAGAAGTGCACAGAATTACAGTACACTCAGTGTACTTCTGATGAGTCGCCAAGCCCGATCTGGTGATCGGCCGGTCGGCATCGAAACCGTGGACGATGCCCTTTCTTTTTTCAGCCTTTCGGCTTCGCGCGCTGCTCCTGCTTTTTGCCGTTTCGAGGCATTTCTGTGGGGATGCTGCGCGCCTGTGGGATATCGGGAACGGCCACCGTCACGTGGTCGATCTTCAGGGACGAACAACCAAGACTGGCAGTCGGCGAATCGGCGATCGAGGGCACAACCAGGATGATGGCGAGCGAAGGTTTCAGGCAGCGTTGGATGGTGATTGGGATCGAAAACAACCACGCCGATCAAGCAGCGAGCGTGCTTTTGAGCGACGTCTCGGAACGGGTTGCCCGCAATTATGCTCGGGGGTTCAACCAGGCCGGCAACAGGGCAGGGGAGCGGGAAGTTACGGCGGTGGTCTGCCGCTGTCCCTGACTGATGCCGGGCCGAACTCGCCGGTGGGGTACCTTTTCGCAGGCACGCTTACGGTTTAACCTCTTAGATCCGGACTGTGTTGCTTATGGAAAGGTAATTGGGAATGGCCAATTTTTCGGATCGTCTTCGCGACGCGATCGTACGCACTGCTGCCCCAGTGGTAGTTGGCTTGGATCCTCGGTTTGAATCGCTCCCCCAGAACTTGCTCGGCGAACATCGTGGGACGCACGATCCCAAGGTAAAGGCGGGTTTGTACCTGGTCTTCTGCCGCGAAGTGATCGATGCGGTATGCGAGCACGTGCCTGCTGTGAAACCGCAGTCCGCCTTCTTTGAAGAGCTGGGCCCGGCCGGCATGATCGTCTTGGCCGAAGTGATTCAGTACGCTCGCGAAAAAGGCCTCCTGGTCATTCTCGACGCCAAGCGAAACGACATCGGCTCGACCGCGACCGCCTATGCCAAGGGGATGCTCGGGGCGAACAGCCCATGGCAGGCCGATTGCTTGACGATCAGTCCTTACCTGGGCGATGACAGCCTGACGCCCTTCGTCGAAACGGCCACCCAGAACGACGCCGGTTTGTTTTGCCTGGTGAAGACCTCGAACCCAGGCGGCAAGATGCTGCAAGACCTGGTCGTCGATGGCCAGCCGATCTATCGCCATGTCGGTGCTTATGTCGAAAGCCTCGCCAAGCAGACCATCGGCGAGTGCGGCCTGGGTGCGGTTGGCGCTGTGGTGGGTGCGACCTATCCCGAGCAACTCAAAGAACTGCGCGAAGCGATGCCGAGCACCTGGTTCCTGGTGCCGGGCTATGGCAGCCAAGGGGGCGGGGCAAAGGATGTCGCCGGCGGTTTCAACGAAGCGGGCCTCGGTTCGATCGTCAACAATTCGCGGGGCATCATCTTCGCCTACTCGCGCGAACCATTTGCCTCGAAGTATCAGCCCAACCATTGGCAACGAGCCGTCGAAGACGCCACCCTGGAAATGATCGCCGACCTGCAAGCCGAGACCACCGCCGGCAAATTGACGGCGTAAGTTCGGAGCGGGCAGGCTTCGGTGATCAGAGCGATGCGTAGGGTGCGTCTTGACGCACCTTTGCCCTGCCAGACAACGTTCCTTTAGCTCACTCGAGCGTGCCAAATTCGCCTGGGAACAACGGCTCAAGCCTTGCCCAGTCGTCCGGATATTCCGCAAGTCGAACAAATCGATGGAAGGAAGACCACGGCCAATCGCAAACTTGAGTGACCAGTCCATGCTTGAGCGGATTGACATGAATGTAGTCCGCCAAGCGTTTCACGTCCTCCGAGCTGCGGCACGTGTGCTCGTGGAATCGCCGTTGCCAGACGGCACGTTCGCCCCGGATTTAGCGTGAGTTCGATTTCTCTGCCTCGCGCCCACCGCCGGAAATCCACCGACGAGTAAATTCCGTTTTGATATGACGCCATCGCGTGGAATAGTCGGCGTCGCCAAGCGGCAATTCCCAAATCGTGTGGAGATGATCCGGCAGCAACACGATCGCCAAGACCTCGAAAGGTCGCGAGTGCCGGGCCACGCTGAACGCTTCACGCAAACATCTACGCCCCAGCCTGGTTGTCAGGATGGGGCGACGGTTCGCCGTGACTAGCGTGAAGAAGTAAGTTGCCCCATGCCGCGATCTGAGATAATTGGCCAACGTCGATCTCTCCTCCAAGTCTTGAGGACCACGAACCTATCTTTCGGTTCAGCGCCGCTTGGCATGCCATGCTACCGGAGAGACAGGGAGGCCCCCAAGGATTTCTTGCGGCGATCATTTGGTGGCGACAGCCATCACATAGCGAGCTTCTGAGCAGGGCTCGGTGCGTCGAGACGCACCCTACGCAATGGCGAGTTGACTCAATGGAGGAACCGGCTTCGCGCAATTTCGGCATGAATGTTGCTACTTCAGATTCGGTCCCAGGCCACTTCCGATCTGGGCGAGAAGGAACCAGCACTATGTCGTTGAATCAACAATTCGATGCTGAAATGCGCGATCGCCTTAGTTCTCCCCAGGAGATCGAATCGTCGACCTGGCTGAAAACATGGGGTCTACGGGTCGCTTTGGCAGGTGGCCTGGCGGTGTTGATTGGGGCTTTGGCCTGGGCCTATCACGACTATTTGACGCTCGACTTTCTTGCCAGCCAAGAGGCCAACCTGAGGGATTTCCAATCAAACAATCCTTTGCTGCTGTATGGGATTGTCTTTCTGATTTACACACTTGCGTTTGCCGTTGGTATTCCGCTCGGGGCGGCACTCACGATCATCGTGGGTTGGTTCTTCGACTTTGTCCCGGCGTTGATGCTGGCCAGTTTCGGCTCAACCGCCGGTGGTTTGCTGGCGTTTTTGAATAGTCGTTATTTCTTCCGCCGTCGATTTGAAAAATGGCTGGGAGCAACACTCGAGAAGTTCGATGAGCAGTTGAAAGACAATGCCGCGTTTTATTTGTTCATCACTCGACTGATCCCCCAGATTCCGTTCGTGTTGGTCAATCTGCTGATGGGATTGTCGCCAATCAGCTTGAAAACCTTCTGGTGGGTGAGCCAGGTTTCGATGTTGCCGGCACTGATCGTCTTCATCTGGATTGGCAGGTCGCTGCCGAACCTGCAAACGATTGCCGACGATGGTGTCTCGTCGGTGTTGTCGTGGCAGTTGATGGTCGGTCTGGCGGCAATGGGTGTCATTCCGCTGCTGATCCGCTTGGGGCTGAACTGGTACGATGCCCATAAGTCGACGCCTGAGGAAGCTGGCGAAGCGCAAGCCGCTTAACCTGGAACTAGGTTCCCGTTACTTTCTCTTGAGCCAGCTCGATCGCTTCGATCCAGCTCTCGCGCTGCATCACCACAAACCTCGCCGTCGCCCCTTCGCTCGTCTGCACCTCGATTGAATTGGGAAACAGCGGAATCAGGTTCAGGAACCTGGTCCAGCATTTGGCCACACTGCTGACCTCGGCCAGCTCAAGCTCCGTCGCACCGGTCTGGACATTGAAACGATGGCTTTCAAAGACGATCCGCTCCGTCGTGAGCGTCAACTGGCCCCCCACCGTTTCAACACCGCGCTGCATATTGGCCGGGCCTTCTTTCATGATCGCCTCGTCAGCACGCAGGGGCGTGTTCATCGGCATCCTCGCTTCGCGACCGGTTCGTTCTTCTGGAAGTCAGTGTACCGGGGTCTTTCTGGAATTGCGAAAACCGGAGAGACGCGTTGAACGTTCCGTTGTGGTCGCATGGTCGATTTTCACAAGACGATCGGCAATAACCAGAAATCCGCTGCGAATACCCGGTTAGCGACCGCAGGCTTCCGCTTGTTTCCCGCACCACC
This sequence comes from Bremerella sp. JC817, assembly GCF_040718835.1. NCBI lineage: Bacteria > Pseudomonadati > Planctomycetota > Planctomycetia > Pirellulales > Pirellulaceae > Bremerella > Bremerella sp. JC817. The sequence continues at coordinate 129,437 of NZ_JBFEFG010000259.1, forward strand.
CCTTTGACAAGGTGGCAGGCGAAAGTTAACCTTAGTCGTTTTCCCAAACTGCCTTAGAGCGACCCTCGCAAGGGGAAATTCGGCAACCTGGTCAGGCCTTAATTGGAGCAGCCACACCCGGAGGACTCTTGTGCGGGGGTCACTCCAAGGCAGTTGGGCAAAAACAAAGAACGCGACGACTGCCTTCGAGCTGTCCTCGCAAGGGGAAGTTTGGTTACCTGGTCAAGGCCTTAACTGGAGCAGCCAAAACTTGGCAGCCCTTGTGCGGGGGCTGCTCGAAGGCAGTTCGCGGAACGCCGCGAGGCTCATTTGCTGAGGCCTCCCACGGTTGATTCCGCCGCCAAGGTGCGTCAAACTGCATCGACTGCCGAACTGATCGGCTTGTACGCACGCACCTGCGAGACCGAAACTCTTTTCTTCGGTTCTTCGCCTCACTTCCTTTGCCGGTTTTAGAGGGATCGTGGCTGAGCAAAATACTCCTCCCGATTATCTGGTCGTTGCCCGTCGATACCGGCCCCAATCGTTTGACGAACTGGTGGGCCAACAACGTGTCGCCACGGCCTTAGGCAACGCGATCGCACGTAATCGCGTCGGCCACGCGTACCTGTTCACTGGTGCTCGCGGGGTGGGGAAGACTTCGTCGGCGCGTATCTTCGCCAAAGCGCTCAACTGCGTCACCGGCCCCACCGCCAGTCCGTGCAACGTCTGCGAGATCTGCCAGAGCGTGACCGCCGGCGAAGATGTCGACGTGCTGGAAATCGACGGTGCCTCGAATCGCGGTATCGAAGAAATCCGCCAGCTGCGAGCCAACATCAACGTTCGCCCGAGCCGCGCCCGCTTCAAGATCTACATCATCGACGAAGTCCACATGTTCACCAAGGAAGCGTTCAATGCGCTGCTGAAAACCTTGGAAGAACCACCGGACCACGCCAAGTTCATCTTCTGCACGACCGATCCAGAAAAGATCCCGATCACGGTACTGTCGCGCTGCCAGCGTTTCGATTTCGGCGGTATTTTGCCGGATGATATCGTTGGCCGCTTGCGTCACATCGTCGACACCGAAAATGTGCCCGCCGCGGACGAAGCGTTGAAACTGATTGCCCGCCGGGCGAATGGTTCGATGCGTGATAGCCAGTCGCTGCTGGAACAAATCCTGGCGTTTGGCGATTCGGAAATCACCGTCGAGTCGGTTCATCGCCTGCTGGGAACCGCCGACAATCAGCAGGTCGTCGACCTCGCGCGGCAGATCCTGGCGGCCGATACCGGGGCCGCTTTGCAAACTGTCCATGCTGTCTTTACCGAAGGGGTCGATCCAGGGCAACTTCTTGAGCAACTGCTCCGATTATTCCGCGACCTGATGGTGCTGGGCTCAGGCGGATCTCCGGATCTGCTGCAGACTATCTCGCCCGGCAGTGTCGAAGAAGCCCAAGTCATGGCGGCCCAAGCCGGCGTCGCCAAGTTGCTGGCAGGCGTGAGCTGTCTCGACGAAACGTTGGTCAAGCTGCACCGCAGTACCTATGGCCAGGTGCTAACCGAAGCGGCCGTCGTTCGCCTTTGCCAGTTGGAAGACCTCGAGAGCCTCGGCGCGCTGATCGCGACACTCAAAGAAGGTGGTTTGCCGGCGAAAGCCCCTTCGATTGGGCAGATTCCGGCTCAAAAAAAAACGGCTGAACGCCCCGTAGAACCAGCGCCGGCGCCCCCCACGATCCCGATTCGTCCTGCCATGCCGGCATCACCTCCACCGGCCCCGACCAGCCACCAAGCGCCGCCAGCCAACGTGGCACGGCCGGTCGAGCCTGCTCGGCCAGAGCCGACCGTGGCGGAACCATCGCGGCCGATGCCTGATCCTTCAGAAGCTGCCCCGCACGAAGTAGCGCCCTCGAATATCGCCCCCCCCAGACTTACCATAACGGAGCAAAACGTCCGTTCGGTTTGGCGTAAAGTGGTGGAAGAGCTACCCGGTCTTACCGGTGATTTCGCTCAACAATCGCACGCAGTAGCAATTTCTGGGCCAAAGCGGCTAGTCGTTGATTTTTTCTCGACGTATAATTCGGCTGTTGAAGCTTTGAAGCGGCCGAAGAGTCAGGAATTGCTCGACCGAGCATTTCAGAACGTATGCGGCGACACCTTTACGCTGGAATTCCGTATTACGGAAGATCCCAATTCCAAGGGAAGACAGCCAACGATGTCGCCCGAGCGATCGGCCCAGGAAGGCCGTCTAAGAGCTCGACAATTGGCAGAACAGGTCCCGCTCGTCCAACGGGCGATGGAACTGTTTGATGCGGAGGTGATTGGGGTCCGCGAACCGGACGGCTCGTAACGAGGCGAACGGTTGCACTGGCAAGCCAGGGCAGCATTCAGCGGCTACCAAAGTCCCCTTCGATCGACTGGGAAGGCCTCGCCTTTGGTCTAGTCTGACCTAGACTTGTCCAGGTATTTAATTGCCAGTTGATTCCTCGCATACAAGGAGTTTTCCGTGTTCAAAAGTCTCAGTGGTCTCGCCGGACTGTCTGGCATGATGCAGCAAGCCCAACAAGTGGGCGAGCAAATGAAAACCATGCAGGAAGAACTGCGTAATGCACGTGTGAAGGGTTCTGCCGGCGGTGGTTTGATCGAAGCGATCTGCACCGGACATGGCGAACTCGTATCGGTCACCATCGATCCCAAGTTGATCACCGATGGCGACAAAGACCTGATCGAAGAACTGATTCCACAGGCCGTCCGCGAAGCCCAAGCCAAGGGCAAAGAGCTGCACCAGGAAATGATGCAGTCGGTAACCAGCGGCTTCAACGTGCCTGGTCTGGATCAGGCCTTAAGCCAATTCGGCCAGTAAAGCACGATGCAAAACAAACGGCGATTGCCCGAGGCGATCGCCGGTGGTTAGCCAGCCCAAATAGCAAACCCCACAACAACCAGAAGGAGCGAACCGAATGGCGCAGCTGACGGAGTCCGTCGTTCGATTGATCGACCAGCTATCCAAGCTGCCGGGCATCGGCCGCAAAAGCGCCGAGCGCGTCGCTTATCACCTTCTGCGAGTTCCCACGGACGAGGCGATGGGCCTCTCCGATGCCATTCGCGACGTTAAACAAAACGTTCGCTATTGCAGCCAATGCTTCAACCTCTCGGAAGGGGACATGTGCACGATCTGCAGCGATCCTCAGCGCGACCCCGCGCTGCTTTGCGTTGTTGAACAGCCACGCGACTTGATTGCCTTAGAGCAGTCAGGCGTGTTCCCAGGTCTCTACCACGTACTTCTCGGCCGGATTGCTCCGCTGGAAGGCGTTGGCCCAGATCAATTGACCATCGATGCCCTCATCACGCGCGTTGCCAAAGGCACCATTCGCGAGGTCATCATGGCCACCAATCCTACGACGGAAGGAGACGGTACAGCGCTGCATATTTCCAGCCTGCTGGCCGATTATCCCGTCAAGTTAACCCGTTTGGCACGAGGCGTGACCGCCGGAAGCGTGCTCGAGTTCGCCAACAAAGAAGTGCTTGCCGACGCCCTCACCGGCCGACAATCGCTGTAGTCACCGTCGGGGAAATTCCCCAATCCGGCAACGTTCATCACCATAGCTAATGGAAACATTCCCATGAGAATGTCCTTTGGTCTCGAACAGAAGATGTCCCAGAAGCAGGTTCTGGCTCCACGGATGATCCAGTCCATGGAGATCCTGCAACTGCCTGTTCTGGCCCTGCAAGAGAAGATCGAGCAGGAGATGAACGAAAACCCCATGCTCGAAGTGCAAGAGCAGGACGGGACCGATCTGGACGACATGCCGCGCGAAGAGCCTGAGGCTCGCGCCGATTCCGAACAGGAATTTGTCGTCGAAGATGGCAAAGACAACGCCGACGATTTTGAGCGGCTGCTGGAAATGGATCAGCAGTACCCCGATACGTTCGACGAACGTCCGCAGCGTTCCTCTGGCCAGATGGAAGATGACGCCGAGCGCCGGATGGATGCCCTGGCCAACGTTCAGTCGCGTCCAGAAACCCTGCAAGATCACCTCGAACATCAGCTTTCTGAACTAACCATCGAGCCGCTGTTGCGGGAATGGGCCGAGCGGATTATCTCGGCGCTCGATTCGAACGGTTACCTGACCACCAATATCGAAGACCTGCTGCCGGCCGACGCCGACGATGAATTGAAAGAGATCGCCCAGGAAGGGTTGCATGTCGTGCAGTCGCTCGAGCCAGCCGGCGTTGGTGCTCGCGATTTGCGGGAATGCTTGATGCTGCAATTGGATCCGTCGCGGATGTTCTACGATGAACTTCGCGTGCTGATCATGAACCACCTGGAAGACCTGCGCGACAACCGACTGCCGCAGATCCAGAAAGCGACCGGCTTCTCGATCGAGCGTATCCAGGCTGCCTGGAGCGAACTGCGTCGCCTCGATCCGAAACCAGGTTCGGCCTACAACGATGCCCACGTCGCCAACGTGATTCCCGACTTGATGCTGGAAATTGACGAAGAAGGGAAGTACATCGTTCAGGCCGAAGACCGCGATATTCCGCAACTGCGAATCAGCAACTACTATCGCGAACGTCTTTCGAGCCCAACCGCCACGCGGGAAGAAAAAGAGTTCATCAAGCGCAAGCTGAACGCGGCTCAGTGGCTGATCGATGCCATCGTGCAGCGCCAGAACACCCTTAGCCGCGTTGCCCAGGCCATCGTCGATTATCAAACCGATTTCATCGACAACGGTCCCGAGCACATCACGCCGCTCAAGATGCAGCAGATCGCCGACCAGGTTGGCGTGCACGTCACCACGGTCAGCCGTGCGGTCGACGATAAGTACATTCAGACGCCACGTGGGATCTTCGCGCTGAAAGCGTTCTTCGCGGGTGGTACCGTCAACGAAGCTGGCGAGGAAGTGACCTGGGACCAGATTCGTCTGCGTCTGCAGGAAGTGATCGACAACGAGGACAAAGCCAAGCCTCTTTCCGACGACGATCTGGTGAAGAAGCTGAAAGACGACGGCTTGAACGTCGCTCGTCGTACGGTCACCAAGTATCGCAAGAAGATGGGCATCCCCAGTTCGCGTCAACGTCGCGATTGGTCGAAGAAATAATCGCGAACCACCTGCTGGTTTCGCCTGATCGTGGGCAATGGTCTGCCGGGGGATCTTCATCGAACCCTCCGCCGACCATTGCCTTCTTTCTTTTCTTGTTGGGCCCAATCCGGGCAGACGCATCTTCAGCCAAAGACCGTGCTAGATGTTCCGCATTTAGCGGCAAACCGGTTTAAGCCGCTCGATTCGATTGTATATCGCAGCGACTTTCGATTGATCGGCTCCCCCTCAGAAGCACGATTCCACTAGCAACGATCAGAGGCATTGCACGTGCTAGCACGGCCTTGCCGCTAGCAACGATCTATTGGGCGAAGGGAGCCTGGTGACGTGTCGACGGACGGCACTCCTTGGCCATTGCCCCCAACCTGACCCCACGCAAGGAAGCGGTCTGTCGGACGCGGACTGCCGAAAGGAACTCGGACATGAAAGTGCGGCATATCTTTCTGACATCGATGGCATGGTTCGGAGCGACATGGGGCGTTTGCCTGCACGCGGAAGACGAACTGTTCCGACCGATCTACCTTGCCGAAGAGCGTCTCGAAGCGCCTGCGTCTTTCGAGAGGATGGCCAGCTTCAACGCCGACTCGGCTCAGCCGATGTACGCACCGGCTCCGGTAACTTCGTATTGCCACGAAGGATGGCGACTCGGAGTGGAAGCGACCTTCCTGGCGCCGATGGGTGGCAATCAACAGACCTGGTCGCTGGTCAACGAGCAGACCTCGATGGTCAACAGCTTCGCGACCGATGCCCATGGCATCGAAGGCCTGGTTCCGGCCCCTCGTTTCTGGGTTGGCTATGTTTGCGGTAACGGCTGGGGCGTTCAGGCCCGCTACTGGGAACTGAATACGAGCTCGAACTATAGCGAACCGTTCTTCACCTTGGGGGAAGACTACGGTTACTCGTCGAGCACCAACCTCGAGATGTACGCCTTCGACCTGGAAGTGGTCAAAGAGTTCTGCATCTACGACTGGAACATGGTTGGTACGTTTGGCTATCGCCATGCCTTGCGAGACTACAACGAAACGACCAACACACTCGCCTCGATCAATCGGGGTGGCGGCGGCACCGATTTGTTTGCCGGGACCGCTTCGGGCATTTCGCTGTTTGAAGGAGATGGTCTCACCTTCTCCCTTTCAGGCTACCGTTGTTCGAGCTGCTGCTATGGACTGCAGTGGTTCTGGAACGCTCGCGGTTCGGTGCTGTTCGGCGATTCGCGGGTCGGTGCCCAGACAAGTTCCGTGCTCAATAGCCCCGGCGGCGATGTCTTTCAGACCAATGGTGGTTTCGCCGGAGACTCCGATTCACTGTGGATCGCCGAGTTCCAGGTCGGTGCCCAGTGGTCGGCTCAATTGAAGTGCCTGCCAGGACGCTTCTTCGTCCGCGGTGCGTTTGAATATCAATACTGGGGCGAAGTGGGTGCCGGTGCCGGAGCGACCTCGACCGCCGGAGAAGCGGGCGTCGGCTCGCTGACGATGAACTCGCTCGCTCCGAACGATTCGCTCGACCTGGTCGGTTTCGCGATCTCGACCGGAATCGTCTGGTAGTCCACCTCGCCTGATTGAAACGGGCCTCGTTTCCAAGACATGGATGCACACAAGTCCGCCGAGAGCGGCCTTCCTGAAGGATCGATACGATGACTCGTACAACGCCCCACTGGCAACACTGGCTCGGCAAAGCGGCATGGGCCGCGCTGGGCTTGCTGGCCAGTTTCGGAACCGAGGCAAAAGCCCAGTGGAATTTTCCCACGGCCGATCCCTATCACACCGACGAGCCGTTGTTCGTGGCAGCCTCGTTTGAGGATCCTTCGCACGTCTGGGAGTATGGTTCCTCGTCGATCATGCCAGTCGTCGCGCTCCTACAAGAGCCAGCCCCGCTCCCTCCGCCGATGCCAAGTCTGACCGACCCGGTTCCTACGGAAATTGTTCCTTCCCAGGTTCGCGACGATCAGCAATATGGCGAAGAGCTGGAAGACTTCAACATCCAGTTTCTGCGAACCGCCAGCGTGCTGCTGCAGCCAGGCCAATGGCAGATGGATCTTGGGCTGGCCTATGCCAAAGATGACTACGATTTCCCGATCACCGTCGCGCCCTCCGGCGTGGCCCGAGCCAACATTCGTCGGCGAACGCTGCAAGTTCCTTTCGCCTTGCGTTACGGCCTGACCGATCGCATTCAGTTGTCGGGCAGCCTGCCCATTGGCTGGTCGCACCAGGAATACTCGTCGCTCGGCTTGTTCGACGACACGAGCTCGAAGGGCGGAATCGGCGACCTTGAACTGGGCGTGAATCTGCTCTGCCGCGAAGGTTGCTATGGCTATTCGCCCGACGTGATTTTGAGCTTCGGCCTGACCATGCCAACCGGCGATGCCGAGTTCCCCACGACTGGCATTTCGCAGGCCTCGCTTGCCAATGGCGTGTGGGCTCCTTCGGTCCAACTGCTGGCCATCCAGCGGTACGACCCGATCATTTACTTCTACGGCGTTGGCTATCGTTACCAGGCCAAACGAGAGTTCGGCGATCGAGATGTCTTCTTCGGCCATCAGATCACCTACAACTTCGGTGTCGGCTTCGCAGTCAACGACCGGATCACGCTCAGCACGGCGTTCCTTGGGCTTTATCAAAGCGAAACGCAGATCGATGGAGTCGGCGTGCCAGGTTCGATGCGGGAACCGCTACGTCTTCGCTTCGCCGCGACGACTTACCGTTGTGGCCGCATCGTCGAACCGTTCGCCGAAATCGGCATGACGGAAGATGCTGCCGACGCGGTCGTTGGTATCGTGTGGACGCTGTAGTCGAACCGAAGGAGCTTCGCTTGAGATACCTTGCCGTCGACAAACTGATCCCACTGCTTGCCTTCTGCGGAGTGCTTTGGTGCTGCCAGTCAGCCCACGCCCAGCTTGGCCCGCCGGTACGCAATCGCGAGCATACCATCCAGGCTTATGCCCGAACCTGGAAAGATATTCGCGATCAGAACATCGTCAAGCAGAAGCGAGATTACTCGTGCGGCGCAGCGGCGCTCGCCACAATCTGCCGCTATTACTGGGGCGATCCGGTCACCGAGACCCAGGTGCTGAAGGTGGTCGAAGGCAACCTCACACGGGAAGAACTGCAGGAACGTTTTCAGAACGGGCTCGCTATTTCGGACTTGCGATTGGCGGCGGTCAAGCTCGGCTACCTGTCGACGATCGGGCGGCTGAGTATGGAAGAACTGCAGAAGGTGAAGGTCCCGCTGATCGTGGCGATTCGCCTGGAAGAAACGAATCACTTCGTCGTCTATCGCGGCCAGGCCAACGGCTGGGTCTTCTTAGCGGACCCGGCGCGAGGCAACTTGCGAATCCCGCAATTTCAGTTCGAATCGCAATGGATCGAGAACGCGGTCCTGGTGGTCGCCCAGAAAGGGAAAGCCCAGTCCGACAAATCGCAACTGGGGATCACGCACGAAGAAATGAGCCGCGGCTGGGTCGACGATCAAATCATTCGCACCTTCCCTGAGAAGCCGTTCAAGCTTTACTTCCGCAGCATCCCTTAACGCCCTGGGCGGTGGGAAGCACTCAAGAAACGAAAAGAGGCCGCATCGGATGGTTCGATGCGGCCTTCTTATTTTTTACGATCGTCCGATTCGCTTAGCGACCGGCGAAGGCCCACGAGCTGCCAGTGGCGAAGGTGCCAGCGGTGATGGTGGTGCCGAACGAGCCGACGAATGGAACCGTTTGGATGTTGCTGTAAGTGAAACCGGTTTGGCTGGTGTTGCCGCCGGCAGCGAAGTCGACGCCAGGACCGAAGTCGCCAGCGGCGTAGCCGGTGGTCTGCGTGGTGCCGAACCAACGCGAGGTACCCAGACCAAATGCAATGGCGAACGTACCACGGACGTTCTTGCCTTCTTCGTCACTCATCACTTCGATGCCCGACAGGCCCATCGAGGCCAACGTGGCCTGATCAACGTTGCCATTCGGTTCCGCAGCGCGTGCTTCCGACGCGAACGAAATCGATACCAGGGTAACAGCCAGCAGACATGCCAAAGCTTTCATGTAATTCTTCTCCGCAAGTTAGAAATATGAGGTGAGCAAGTTCAGGCACGACCCCATCGCTCGAGATCCCCCTGAATGACTACTGCCAATCAACATCTGCTGATTCTAATTACGGGTCCACCTATCCCGATGGGAGAAAATAGGGGAGTTTTGGCAATTTCCCGGATTCCTCCTAAGATGCCGGCACAACCGGATCACCGCCGCAAAGAGGCCCATTGGGGCGTATAGAGGCACAGACAACCCCTTACACCGCAAGCTTTTAGATCACAGCTCGCTGATATCAAAACCGCTCGATTGATCGATCCAAGTGGCGAGTCCGCGAAAGCCGGGTCCGGAGAGCAGCGACCCCCATGGCTTCATTCCAGAGTAATTCGAGCCCTGGCCGGCTCAAGCCTGCAGAACAATTTTGAGTTCGATTTCTTCGCCCAGGGGGACTTCGGCTGGGGTGACACTGGCAGGGTAGTTAAGAATCTGTGTGCCACTGGCCTCTGGCCAGTGCAAGGCAGGTGCAGGTGTTTTTCACAAGCGATTTGACCTGGCCAGAGTCGATTCCAATTCGGCTCGCTGCTGCAAACCCAAGCAAGAGATTATTGAGGCTCTCCTCGCTGCTTCACACTGGCCAGAGGCCAGTGGCACACGTACGATGCGGACGTTGGAATGGATCGTTGCCAGTGCTAAGCTGCCCGGGAAGCAATCTCTGGAACCGATGGAATCGAGGTCCCAAATAGATGAGCATGGTGATGAAAGCCAAGTACAACACTTTCGAGTTTGTGATCGAGTAAGATCATCCTGAAGTGGGCGTCTATCTGTACGTTTATCAGGATGGAAAGTGTGTTCGCGACTTCCTGCAAAACGACAAAGCAACCTGCACTGAAATTGCATTCGAGGAATTTGGCGTTCCCAAAGAACTTTGGTGCGATATATGCGATGACTAAAATCGGCGGTGTGGCACTTGCGCATGATTAAGATTCTGTCTGCCACAGGCCAGTAGCACACGTACGATGCGGCAGCTGGAATTGGTCGTCGCCTTAGCGAACGACGTTTCCGACCGCCACAATCTTTGCAGCTTCCTTCATGCGTCCATGAGTTTCCTATGTTCTATTCATTCGCAGATGCCAAACGAATCGTTCAGGCACACGCCGGCCATGGGGTTGCTGAGGGTGGCCGTTCGATTATCGATCAGGTTCGGCCTTACTCTGGCGTGGAAGAAAGCGACTTTCACGAGTTAATGCTCGCCTTGATCAGCGTCCACGATGCTTTGGGAGCGGAACGGATCGATCGTGAGTTGGCCCTGGCCTGTTGGGACTTTAGCCGCCGGATGGGATGGATCGTCAAAACGCTGCAGGCGAACAAGGTGGTTACACCGCAGAAAGCCGAGACGCTGACGACCTGGGGGAACTGCGTCGAGTCATTCTGTATTGGCAGCTTATATCCCTGGGGCCTGGGCGCCTGCTTGATGAACTTCATCGAGTACGTCGGCAGCGATCTTTGCGAACAGCCCGTGACCTATCGCGATCTGCTGCCACTCTTCGACGAGTTGTTGGTCGAGGCCAACTTCGAGTTGGAACCGCTGCTACATACGGCGATCGCCGCGATTCAAAAGGATCGGCCTGCTACACAACCTTAGCCACCACAAAGGTCAGGTCGTCTTCCTGATTGTTGGCACCTCGATACCCGACGACCGCTTGGCGGATCAGATTGCTGATCTCTTCGGCCGGCTTGGCAGCGTGCTGGCGAACCAGACTTTGCAGTCGTTCTTTGCCGAACTGCTCGCCTTGCTCGTTCATCGTTTCTTCCAGACCATCGGTTGTCGCCACGACGACGGTTCCGTGCGAAATGCCAGGCTGCCAATACTCGGCGTACTCTTCGCCTTCAACCAATCCCAAGGGAAGTCCGCCCCCGTCCAGTTCCGGGAAGGTGTCGGTCTTGGGGTCGTAAACGATCGGGGCCCCGTGCCCGGCCGAAGCCCAGCGTAGGGCATCCTTCTTGGCCGAGAGCGTGACCATCAGCATGGTCATGAACCGCTCGCCCTGGGTATCGGCCACCAGCATATTGTTCAGATGGTTCAAGAAGTCGGCGAGCGAACCAGGCACGGCACAGCGGCTGCGCAAGATCCCTCGAGCGGTCGCCATCAACAGCGCAGCGGCTACGCCATGCCCCATGACGTCCCCGACCACCAGCACGGCGGTATCTTCGTCGGTGCCGGTGACGTCGAGGAAGTCGTAATAGTCGCCTCCGGTTTCGTCGCAGTAGGTACTGTGCCCGGCGATATCGAGCCCCGTGATCTGCGGCGAATCGGAGGGAAGCAGGTTCCGTTGCACTTCCATGGCCAGCGACAGCGACTTCTGCATACGCAAACGATCTTGCAGACCTTCGGCCATTTTGTTGATCTCGGACGCCATGTGCGAGTATTCGGGGGCGTGCTGAATATCGAGCCTCGTTTGCAGATCGCCTTGCCCGATCCGACGAACCGACGTGACGATCTGCGTCAGCGGTTCGACCAGCCAGTGCGCGGCCGCCAGACCGAGCACCACGGCCATAACGACCGCCAGCAAGCTGACCAGCCAACTGCGGGCGAACTCGGATTCGATCTCGGCGACAAAGTCTTGTTCAGGCACGATCGTCATCAGTAACCAGTTCAGGCCAACCTCTTTCCCGACCGGCGAGACATGCAGAAATTGCGTCTTGCCATTGGCTTGGAAACGAAAGTTGACGTCGCCGGAGATCTTCATTCCTTTAATATATCTCCCCGCCGCGGACACCAACGGATTGAGCGAATCGGTGCTTCGCATCCGTGAACCTTGGGAAGAGATCACCGGCGTATCATCCGAAACGGCCAGCAAACGGCCGTCATCCGAAACCAGCAACGCCATGCCAGTCTTGCCAACTTCCAATTGGCTGAGGTAATGGGAAAGGTCCTTCAGCGAAAAGTCGGCGTCGATCACACCGACCAATTCGCGATCGGCTCGATAGATCGGAATGCCGTACGAAATGCCGAGCGTCTTATCTTCCGACGCCCCACCTCCGACCCACACATACGGATCGCTCCAACTCGCTTTGCGTGCGTCACGTGGAATTTGAAACCAGGGACGCGAAGCCAATTGAAAGTCGAACTCGTGTCGCGTGTCTTCAATCACGTCGCCACTGGTATCGAGTTTCCACTCCGTCATCGTTGCCCCTTGCGGATCGTCTTTAATGGCCCAGAAGGTGCTGCCATCGGCATAGCGGCTAACCCATACTGCGCGGCCGTCGGCGCTCCCCCACGAGATCGCGCTGAGCATATCGAATGACTTGGACTCGCGGACAAAGGTCGACCGCCAAGACGCCAGGTTATCCGGAGGCAAGGTGCGATCAAGGATCAGGTGCTGATTTAATTCGCTAACGCGGGCCGGCATCGAGAGCACATCCGCAATCTTGTCGGACGTGTGCCGGTGGATCTCATTGATCCCTTGATCGGCCAACCGCGTTACCGCTTGCTGCGACTGACGATTCCACGCCATCGACAGCCACAAACCGATCAACAATACCGGCAGGCCGAATAGCAGCGGGGCAAGCACCCGGATCGAGAATCGTGTCAGAATAGATTTCATGGCGTTACGTCAATGGGGAAACAGGGCAGGGGAGGCCCCGCAGTTGATTCGACAAGATGCGATTTTCACGTGGAACCAGCATTCAGTTCCTCTCGCAATCGCGGTAAAGGCCGTAGCCACGTTCGATCAACGGGCATACCCATCGTTCGAAGTCGGCCAGGCAGTGGGGATGATTGGTGTGCGTTTCGATCCACTCGGAAAGCGCCGGCCTCAGCTCAAGGACATCAAATTGCCAGCGGCGGCGAGTCACGGCTTTTCGCCAGGCAAGGCCCGCAGATCGAAGCGATGCCTGGGCTTCATGCAGGCTTTGCCAGCGCTGGTCGAGGTCGGCTTCCCGCGGCATCCCCAGCTCGTCGCCCGGAGGCTTCGGCAAGGGTAAGTCTGCCATGGCCAGAATCTGCTCCCGAAGCTGCCGCACTTCGGAGGTCGTCGCCCAGCTGCTGGTGACTTCCTGTGATTCGCGCACTACTTGCTTCGCAGTATGCAGTTGCTGGCAGTATTCGATGGTCTGCAGATAGAAGTAAGTCGCTTCGAGCAACCCACGATACTCGCCGGACGCAGCGGCATTCAGAAATTGAAGCCAGGTCTGAAGTTGCTCCGGCAGTTCATCCGGCAAGATCGTACGGTAAGCATCCAGACGCCACGGCAACGGCAAGATCTCGCAGCCTGTTACGTCGTAAATGCGGCGGGCGTTTTGTTTGAGTAGCAAAGAATCGACCAGTCGCCAACCATCGCCGATGGGAGGCGTGTCGGAAGAGGACCACTCGTCACGCGGATCGCGTCCGAGCAGCGGCCACAAGTCGGAGTTGACCCAGCCTGGATCGGAAAGAAAGCGGCGATGCTCCCGCTCGACCGCTTCACGAATGGTTGCGTCGTCGATATCAGGTTCTACACGACATGCGATCCAGTCGACGCCCACCAGTCATGCCCTTTTCACTCTTTGAAAACCTTGCCGCAAACCGTTCCTCGGTTTGTACACGGACTCTTTTTATATCGCAGCGTCGAATCCATTACCAACCTTTGCCTGACCGTACTGGCGACTTAGGCAAACATGGGGACCGATCCGGGCTGCCGAGCCGCAGGTTTACATCACGGCGAAGTAGTTTTCGACCGCGTCATCGAAGTGCTGCCGGGTCAATTGCAACGGCGAGTTCTCGTACAAGCACAAGTTGCGGACCTGCATCAAAAGGTCGCGCGGCTGGCAACAGCGGAATGGTCGGTTGACGCTCTTATAGTGCTTTTCGATCAGGTGATCGATCGCCTCGCTATTGACGGTGAATCCCATCAGCGGACACATGATGTCGAACAACTGGCGGAACTCTTGTTCGGTCGGATCGACCACTTCGATCTTGTACGGAATACGACGCAAAAACGCGTCGTCGCACAGGTCTCGCGGTTCGAGGTTGGTCGAGAAGACAATCAACTGGTCGAAAGGAACCTGGATCTTCTTCCCCCCCCGCATATTCAGGAAGTCGTAACGCTTTTCCAGCGGCACGATCCAGCGGTTGAGCAGCTCGTCGGTGCTCATGCGCTGACGTCCAAAGTCGTCGATCACCAACGTGCCGCAGTTGCTTTTCAGTTGCAGCGGGGCTTCGCTGACGCCGGTCGACTGGATGGTGCTGATTTCCAGACTTTCCATCGTCAATTCACCACCCACCACGATCGTCGGACGCTTGATGCGAACCCAGCGGCGGTCGATCCGGTGCTGCTGCATGATGCCAGGTCCATCTTCCAGCGGCACTTCGTCATGGACGGCCGGGTCGAAGACTCGCAAGATCTCGCCATCGATCCCAATCGCTCGCGGCACCCAGATATAACGACCGAACGCACGCGTGACACGTTCCGCGATACTGGTCTTACCGTTACCTGGAGCTCCATACAGGAACAAACCACGGCCACTGTTAATCGCTGGTCCCAGGCGGCGGAACATCGTTTTGTTGATCAACAGATCTTCAAACGCGCTTTCCAGGGCATCGACACTAGGCGACTGGCCTTCCAGCGACTGAGCTTGAACGCTGGCGACATAATCTTTCAACGAGACCGGTGCCGCACCGTAATAGGTGCAATGTTCGTTGTAACGCCGGGCCCGTTCACGACCTAGATCGGTCAGGTAATAGACATAGTCGCCGGCCTGGGCGGTATCTTTATAGACGACCAACTGGTCGTATTTCATCTTCCGCAGGACTTCGTCCAGGATCAAAAAGGGCAAACAGACCTGGGCTGCGATTTCGCGGCCGGAAGCCTCGCCAGCGGTCAGCAGGTACTTCAAGCACAGGGCCTCGACTTCGCTGCCAGTCAGATGGGCTTCGCGAAGGGTGGCCGGCTCGCGCGGATAGAATGGCGTGTCGTGATCTTCTTCCAGTTTGATCGCCGGAGGGGGTGTGGCCTGGGCACTGCGTACCGGCTCGGCGAAGGCGCCAACCTCTTCTTCCGCAGGTTTGCGGCTGGCCATATTGTTGATCCGCTGGATCATCTCTTCCAGCGATTTATCGGGCGACGGCTCGTCTTCGCTCTCGTCGGGGGCGATGGCCTCGACTAATTGCCAGGGATCGTCCATCCCACCATTCGGCGAACCGTTGCCAGCCAATTGAGAAAGCAAGTCTTTTAGAGGATCAGACATAGGTCGTTTCTTCGAAGCGCAAAGTCGGCGAGTTGGCAGAGAAAAGGGCGTTCGACGAAAGCCTAGGTCACCAGGGGCAAGAATCAACTTCCGACTCGCCGCAAGCGTTACAAATCGCGCAACCCCACCAGTGGCTACGGTTATGCCGCAGATCACTTCCCAACGACGCACGGCGCCCCTTTAACATACCCAGAAGACAATTCGTTTTCGTTTCGCTAGAATCGGGGGAACAAACGATCTGCCTCATTAGATTCGATTTAGAAAGAACGAGTACGATGACCGCAAAGTTCGATCCGTTCGGTGCCCGAGACGTATTTTCCACCTCGGAAGGAGACTTGGGAATCTACCGGATTCGTAAGCTTCAGGAAGCGGGATTGGGAGATATCGACAAGCTTCCGTTCTCGATCCGTATCCTGCTGGAATCTGTGTTGCGTAACTGCGACGGCTACATCGTCTCGGAAGACGACGTGAAGTTGCTGGCTGGCTGGAACCCAGCCAACCCGGTGGCATCCGAAGTCCCGTTCATGCCGGCTCGCGTCGTGCTGCAGGACTTCACCGGCGTTCCTTGCGTGGTCGACCTGGCCGCCATGCGTAGCGCCATGCAGCGTTTGGGGGGCGATCCAGCCAAAATCAACCCGCTCATTCCGGTCGACCTCGTCATCGACCACTCGGTTCAGGTCGACAAGTTCGGTACCGAACAGGCCCTCGAAGAAAACGTCGCCCTCGAGTTCCACCGCAACAAAGAACGTTACGAGTTCCTGCGTTGGGGTCAAAAGTCGCTGAAGAACTTCCAGGCCATTCCACCGAACGTCGGTATCGTTCACCAGGTGAACCTCGAATATCTGGCCAAGGGTGTCTTCCTGCGTAAAGACGAGAAGGGCACCGTCGCACTGCCAGACTCGCTGGTCGGTACCGATAGCCATACCACCATGATCAACGGCCTGGGCGTCGTCGGCTGGGGGGTGGGTGGTATCGAAGCCGAAGCAGTTATGCTGGGTCAGCCGATCTATATGCTGACGCCGCAAGTGGTTGGCTTCG
The DNA here is from genome assembly GCF_040718835.1 of Bremerella sp. JC817. Classification (NCBI taxonomy): domain Bacteria; kingdom Pseudomonadati; phylum Planctomycetota; class Planctomycetia; order Pirellulales; family Pirellulaceae; genus Bremerella; species Bremerella sp. JC817. Next base: position 145,781 of record NZ_JBFEFG010000259.1, read on the forward strand.
AGCTTACCGGCAAGCTGGGCCCTGGCGTCACCGCCACCGACATGGTGCTCACCATTACGCAGATCCTGCGTAAGGAAGGCGTGGTCGGCAAGTTCGTCGAGTTCTTCGGCCCTGGCGTTTCGCACATGAGCCTGGCAGACCGAGCCACCATCGCCAACATGGCCCCAGAATATGGTGCCACGATGGGCTTCTTCCCGGTCGACTCGGAAACGCTGAACTACATGCGTCGTACCGGTCGTACCGCCGGCGAAGTGGAACGTGTCGAACGTTACACGAAAGAGCTCGGTATCTTCCGCACCGACGAAATGGCCCCGAACTACACCTCGCTGGTCCGCTTGGATCTGTCGACGGTTGAACCTTCGCTGGCCGGTCCCAAGCGTCCGCAAGACCGCGTGCCGCTGAAGAGCATGCAATCCGAGTTCAAGAAGTCGCTGGTCACCTCCCCCAACGAACGTGGTTTCGGCCTGGCAGAAGCCGACCTGGCTCGTACCTCCAAGGTCGAAGACAACGGCAACTCGTCGACGATCGGTCACGGTAGCGTGGTCATCGCCGCCATCACCAGCTGCACCAACACCAGCAACCCCAGCGTGATGCTGGCCGCGGGTCTGTTGGCCCAAAAGGCAGCCGCCAAGGGTTTGACCTCGAAGCCTTACGTGAAGACGAGCCTAGCGCCGGGCTCCCGTGTGGTGACCGACTACCTGGAACGTGCTGGCCTGATGGACTCGCTTCAGAAGCTTGGCTTCAACCTGGTTGGCTATGGCTGCACGACCTGCATCGGCAACAGCGGTCCGCTGCCTGATCCGGTCGCCAACGCCGTCACTTCCGGTTCGCTGGTCGCTTCGGCCGTTCTCAGCGGTAACCGCAACTTTGAAGGCCGTGTGAATCCACACGTCAAAGCGAACTACCTGGCCAGTCCGCCACTGGTGGTCGCTTACGCCTTGGCAGGTACCGTCGACATCGATCTGGATAACGATCCGATCGGCACTTCGTCCGACGGCGAATCGGTTTACCTAAAGGATATCTGGCCGACCAACGAAGAGATTCTGGAAACGATGGAAAAGGCGATCACGCCTGAGATGTTCCAGGCCCGCTACAACAGTGCCTACGAATCGAACCCGAACTGGAACGCCATCAACGTGCCCGACTCGGAACTCTATACGTGGGACAGCAGCAGCACCTACATCCAGGAGCCACCATTCCTCGACGACGTGAAAGAAACGGTCGACCCGATCGAATCGATCAGCGGTGCCCGCGTTTTGGCGCTGCTGGGAGACTCGGTCACGACCGACCATATCTCGCCTGCCGGTGCCATCGCCAAGGACAGCCCTGCCGGCAAGTACCTGATGGAACATGGCGTCGAGCCCGTCGACTTCAACAGCTACGGTTCGCGGCGCGGTAACGACCGTGTCATGCACCGTGGTACGTTCGCCAACATCCGCATCCGCAACCGCCTGGTTCCGGAAAAGGAAGGTGGCTGGACCAAGTGCTTCGTCAACGGCGAAACGATGACCATCTTCGACGCCGCCGAAGTCTACAAGACGGAAGGCACGCCGCTGGTCGTGATCGCCGGTAAGGAATACGGCACCGGTAGCTCGCGTGACTGGGCCGCCAAGGGAACGTTCATGCTTGGCGTTAAGGCGGTGATCGCCTCGAGCTTCGAACGTATCCACCGCAGCAACCTGATCGGCATGGGCGTTCTGCCTTTGGAATTCCCGGCTGGTTCGTCGTGGGAAACTCTCGGCCTGAGTGGCGAAGAAACGTTCGACATCTACCTCTCGGATGACCTGAAGCCACTGCAGAAGGTTACTGTTTCGGCCAAGAGTGCCAACGGCGAAGTTACTACCTTCGACGCCACCGTCCGCATCGACACGCCGGTCGAGCTCGATTACTACCGCAATGGTGGTATCCTGCAGACCGTGCTGTTGAAGCTGCTGAAGGAAGCAAAGTAAGCCGCTGCCGGACTACTGCTCTGCAGCCAACACCAATCTCGAAAGGCGTCTCGATCGAATCTGATCGGGACGCCTTTTTTTGTACCGTTCCCTGCCGGTTGATGGTTTCGCCGGGCGAACCTCGTTCTTCTGCTGGAAATGGTCGCCGATGCAGGGTAAGTTAAACCCAACATCGCCCCCCACTCTTGGCCGTTAGATTCCTACCGAAACGTCCATCTCCTTGCCTGGAAGGAACGTTCATGCGCATTGCTGGTTTGTGCCTCGTATTGGTCTGCTCGACCTGGTTTGCTTCCGCTGCCAACGCCGAAACGCTCGAGAAAGATGTCTGCGTTTACACCGCGACCCCGTCCGGCATCATGGCGGCCATCGCCGTGAAGAAAGCTGGCAAATCGGTTGTCATTATCGAGCCCAGTCGCTGGGTTGGGGGCATGCTGGGTGCCGGTTTGAAGCCGATGCAGGACTGCCCCAATTACAACGCCACCGGCGGCATGACGCGACCACTGCTGAAGAGCCTCGGCCAACCGGAAGAAGGTTCGCCGCGATTGGCAACCCGCGACCTCAGTCCGCTGGAAATCCGCCAGGACTTCCTCGATCTGCTGGAAGAACATGACATCCAAGTCGTCTATGACCACCGCGCCGGTAGCTGCACGAACTCCTGGGACGACCAGCAGCCGAGCCAGATCAAAGAGGCTTCATTTCACCTGGCTCCGTTCGACGACCTCGGCTGCCCCGTCGCCGAGCCGCAGACCAAAGATCACCTGACCGTGAAGGCCAAGATCTTTATCGATGCCAGTTACGAAGGGGACCTGCTGCGACTTTCGAGCGCGCAGTATCGGACAGGTCGCGAATCGCAATCGGCATTCGACGAACAAGCCGCCGGCGTTCGTCCGCCAGTACAGCTGACGCCAATCGATCCCTATAACACCCCGGGCGATCCCAACAGCCTCTTGCTGCCTCACATCGACAGGGATCACCGCAAGCCTATTGGTTCGGCCGACAAGTACACCCAGGCCTACAACTATCGCTACTACACGACCAATAACCCCGAGCATCGCACACCAATCGAACGTCCGTCCAATTACAACCCTAAGATGTATGAACTGATGGGACGCTACGTCGAGTACCTCAGCGAGAAGCACACCGATCCGAAGCAACTTCGCAAAGCGCTCATCGGCATCTGTCCTGGCTGGATGAACTCGGCCGAATGGAACTATCAACGCGACTCGCTGATCAGCATGGCTCCCCTGGGGATCAGTCAAATCTATGCCGATGGCAACGACGCGACCCACGCTCAGATCTGGAAGATGCACCAGGATTACCTGCGTGGCTTGTTCGAGTTCATGCGTACCGATCCTCGCGTTCCGGAGTGGTACCGCGACGAGATCGCTCAGCTTGGTCTCGATAAACGCCATCATCCAGAAACGGGTGGCTGGCCGCATCAGCTTTACATTCGCGTGGCTCGTCGCCTCGAAGGTCGCTATGTGATCACCGAGCACGACGTCTATAACCGCACGCAAATCGACGACCCGATCGGGCTCGCCCAGTATGGCATCGACACCTATCCGTCGCGCCGTATCGTCGTCGAAAAAGATGGCCAGACATTCGTCGCCAACGAGGGCAACATGTTTGTCGGCGGCAGTAAAGGCCCGACCAATGTTCCCTATCCGATCCCTTACCGCGCGATCACGCCGATTAAGAAGCAGTGCACTAACTTGCTGGTGCCGGTCTGCTTTTCGGCGACCCACCTCGGCTACGCTTCGGCTCGGATGGAACCGGTCTTCATGATCTGCGGCGAATCGGCCGGCATCGCGGCGGTGCAGGCCATTGCCGAGAACTGCGCCGTGCAAGATATCGACATGCCCACCTATCTCGCTTCGCTGGAAGCGGCCGGTCAGAAGCTTCGCTGGGATCCGGCGGTCGATCAGTCGACCAGTTCCAGTTCGCAGCAACTCGACTTTGCTCGACTACTGAAAGAATGCGACACCGACGAGAACGGCACCGTCTCGCAGGCCGAATGGAATGGGGGCAAGAAGGGTTGGGAGTTCCTCTTCGCCTTTATTGACCAGGACAACAGCGGGCAAATCAGCCCGCAGGAATACAGCGCGTTCCAGCAGTACAAAAAGGAACACGCCGATTGGCAAAAGAAGATTCAGGCCAACTAGCCTGGCCTTTCCAGCAAACTGACCCGGCGCGAAGTGAAACCTCACTCGCGTCTGGTTACGCTTGCACCGTGACGCTTGCCAGCCAGTCGTCGAACGAAGTCGGGCCTGCGACATACTCGCCTTGCGGCACCAACTGCCCCTGGCTGACGTCGGCTCCGAAGTAAGTTGCCGACGGCTCGGTTGTAACGACGCGGGCATCTCCCAGGGCGGTGAAGACTCGCTGAATCACTTCGTCCATTCGGAAACGTTCTGGTCCCGCGAAGTCGATCGTCTCGTTCGCCGCTGGCAGCTGCGCGAGTTCGACCAGTTTCGAGACCACGTCGATGGTCGCCACCGGCTGAATGAGAGAAGGAGCCAGGAGCACGTTGCCACCCACCATGCTGAAGTCGCCGATCATGCTCAGGAATTCCATGAACTGCGTCGCTCGCAAGATCGTAAACGGCACATTCCCTTCGCGGATTCGAGTTTCCTGCGCAAGCTTCGCTCGCATGTAGCCGCTGTCAGGAATCTGATCGGCACCGACAATCGACACGACGATATGATGCCGCACACCGGCAGATTCCTCCGCGGCCAGCAGGTTCTTGGTCGCCCCGTCGAAGAATGCCATCACGTCGTCGTCGGCGAACGACGAAGAATTGATCACGTCAATCACCACGTCGGTGTGCCTCATCACTTCGGTCAAACCTTCGCCGGTGACGGCATTCACACCCGATCGTGGCGAGGCGGCAACCACTTCGTGCCCCAGGTCTTGCAGTTGAGCCACGACCTGGGCTCCAATCAAACCAAAACCACCCATGACGACGATCTTCATTGGATCTGCTCCTCGGCAAATGCGGGAAAAAAGAATTACCTTGCCTGCTTCTAACCATCCAGACGATTAACTCGCCCAGGGTGTGACAGCGTGCAGGAATTTTTCCCATACCGAGAAAGATCGAGGCCGACAGCCGAGCCTAATCGATCGAAAGCGTCCGGTGCTTGAAGTGGAGAATCGCCTGATTGGGCGAAAGATTGAAGATCGCACGGGGATTGGCCACCCAGCGTTGGCCGTCGTACTCGAAGACTCCGGTGGCGGCTCTCAGATTGCCAACCGCTTCGACACCTTCCATGTCCCCACCTTCGATCGCCTCGAAACGTACCGTTACGGAAATAAACGCCCGCAGAAGACCGTTCGCTTCGTCACAGGCAAACTGGACATCGTTGCCGAACTCGACATCGACCCAGCGTAGCCCGCGCGGCTTACCACTGGCCGCGGCTTCTTTCATGAACTCGGTCTCGAGCCACTCTCGGCGGAGCTGAAACTGCTGCTTGGCCAGGTTGGTATCGATGCGGGTGAAGCGATTTCGGCGTTGGTATCGGATCCACCACGTGGCTCCCCACGCACTGCTCAATCCGACGAGGAACGCAATCGAGATCCACATCGTCCACATCGTTGTATTCCTTAGGCCTCAAGCGACCGCCACGGTTCAGAAAAGAAGCGGCCCTAAGCGCCGCGTCGCAACAAGTTCATCACCTGATATTTTAGGGCGAGCCCGCCGAGAAATACAACGAGTTTTGCCGCAACATGGCAAGTGCTGGCACCGCCTGCGCAAAGAGGCTACCATAGTCGCGAACTGCCTGTCTTATCGAAACTCTTTGAACTGTGCCTTCTATGCCATTGGATCCGGAACTAACGGGAATGCCACCGTCGAAGGAGGCCCCCTTATATTTCGTCAGGATTCCAGAAGGGCAGATTTTCGGACCGGTTCCCCTTCCGCAGCTCGATCAGTGGGTGATTGAGGGGCGAATCGATCAAAATTGCGAGCTTCGCCCGGCCACGTCCAATTCGTGGGAAAAATCAACGGATCATTATCCGATCCTCGGCTTGCCCGAGCAGGTCGGCGCCGGCAAGCCGTTTCATAAAGCGCTGACGCAAGATGCCGTCAGTGCCTATTTGCTTCCCAATCGTGCCATCCCGACGCTGTTTCTGGCCCTGATCGGCCTGATTGGTGTCTGCCCGATCTTCAGCATCGCGGCCTGGAGCATGGCTCACGCCGACCTCGAAGAAATCGCCAACGAGCGGATGCAATCACAGGGACTGCCGATGCTCCGCTGGGCGCACCTGCTGGGGATCATCGGCTCGGTGGGCTATGGCCTGCTCTACATTGCGCTGTTGATGGTCAGCATGCTGAAGGCCTTGATCTAACGCGTAACGCTCGATCAGGCCTCGGCCGGCAGCGGGCTGGCGTACTTCTCTTTCCAGCGACTGGCCAGCGTTCCGCAAATGATCAACTGCAATGGATGATAGATCATGATCGGAAGCAGGATCAAAGCGAGGCTGGGGCCTGCTCCGAACATCAACTGAGCCATCGGAACACCGGTCGCCAGCGACTTTTTCGACCCGCAGAAGATCGCCGCAATGCGATCAGGCGGCGAGAATCCAAGTGCGTCGCATGTCGCCCCGATGGCAAAGAATAAAATCCAGAACAACACCAGGGCGATCACGAAACAGCTCCCCACTGCCAACAAGCCATGCTGCGTCCAGACGCCAAATTCCATCGAATCGCAGAACGACGTGTAGACCAGCAGCAAGATCGTTCCCCGGTCGACAAAGCCCACCAACGATTTATTCCGTTTTGCCCATTCGGCCAAGGCGAAACGGGACAGTTGGCCAAGTACTAGCGGCAGGACCAGCCAGATCAACAGATCAATCATCACATGTTCGAGTGGAAAGCTGGCCCCCACGTTCCCGGCCACGGCCTTCATCCAAAGGGGCGTCAGAACGATCCCCAGAATGCTGGACAGGGTCGCATTGAAGACCGCCCCTGGCACGTTGCCCCAAGCCGCCGAAGTGAACGCCACCGACGACGAAACGGTCGACGGCAAGGCACACATATAAAACAGCCCGGTCTGCAGGTCTTCGTCCATCCAACCTTTGGTCAGCGGCATCAACAGCAGCCCCAGCAGCGGAAAGACAACGAACACGGCGACCTGGACTACCAGGTGCAATCGCCAGTTGAGTGCCCCTTGCTTCATGGCCGCGAACGAAAGGGCCATGCCATGCAGAAAGAAGATCAGCGCGACGCCGATTTTCGTCAGCAGTTCAGGATGCAGCCAGCCTCCTTGAGCCCCCGGCGTTGGGAAAAGCCACGCCAGGAAGATTGCCAGGAACATCCCAACCAGAAACCACTGTCGCTTGAGAAACGTCAACGCCTGCATCCTTCGAGGTAGATCATCTTTGCCGCAGCCTCAAGCGTACAACGCTGACCCGCTCTCAGGGAATGGGTCGTGCAGGGGAGTCGTGGAAAGCCACACCTGGCGACGTTCGCCGAGCCGAAGATCTCGCCAGACGGCTAGTATTTAGTCCGCCACGCCAGAGATTTTTGTCGCGGAATCTTCTTTTTCTCATTGATCGTCGCACAGCATGGCATCACCATCCGGGCTTACAATCGCGGATCGACCGGTTCGCTTTCCAAGGCCAGCACACCGAAGACACACTCGTGAACTCGGCGCAATGGCTCCCTACGCACAAACCGTTCCAACGACTCGATTCCTAAAGCAAACTCGCGCAGCGCCAGCGAACGCTTGCGGCCGAGGCCTCGTTTTCGCAGTCGCGTTAAGTTCTCTGGCGTGTCGTAGTCAGGACTGTAGATAATCCGCAGGTACTCCTTCCCACGACATTTCACGGCAGGCTGGACCAATTCCTGGCCGCGCCGTGCAATCCACTCGAGCGGCTTCACCACCATTCCCTCCCCGCCACGATCGGTCAGCGATTGCCACCACTCGATCGCCTCGGTCACCGCCGCAGGATCGGTCAGGTCGACCTCCTTGTACTGCGTTGCCAGCAGCAGCCCAGGGTCGGCCTTACAAACCTTGGCCAACGTCTGCATGTGCCAGACATGGTTTTGGTTGGTATGCGTGCGGCCTTCGGTTGCCAACAAGTGAAACGGCGCTAGTTTGAGGTCGCCGATCGATTCGACCGGCCAGCAATACTGCCGGTACGCTTCGACAAACTTCTGCACGTTCGTCTGCCGCTGGTGGAACAGCGTCAGCTCGGGCAGATCCTCCAGGTCGAGTCGTTCGCCCGCCGTAGTCAGGGCCGCGATCGTCTTCTCGAGCGCCGCCGTGCCTGCCGCACCGACTGCGGCGTATTGCGAACGCAACAGTTCCTGCGCCTTCGCCGACCAGGGCATCAGCTCGCAGTCGAAGCAAGCCCAGTCGGTCTCGAAGGTTTCCCAGAAACCGCTCGCGTCCATCGCATTTCTCAGTCGATCGAGCAGTTCGGCTTCGATCTGCGCATCGTTGAAAAAGCGGCGACCGGTTCGTGTATAAACGATCCCGGTTTCCTCTTCGGTTACGCCGAATCGATCTAGGGCAGCGTCCGCGTTGCGGCAGATCACCACGACGGCCCGCGACCCCATGTGCTTTTCCTGACAAACAACGCGGGCGACTTGCTCTTGCTGGAAGTAGTCGAACGCCTCGGCCGGATGTTCCAAAAGACCAGGCAGCTCCGACGTACCGCAAGGAGACATCGTCGGCGGCAAATAGATCAGCCACTTCGGGTTCGCCGCGAAACGGCTCATCACTTCCAGCGCCGCGGTTGCGTTCTCTTCACGGATGGTGATGTTTCGCTGAAGGCTCGTCGAAATGATTCGCTTGCCACGCACGTCGTCGATATCGAGCAAATCGTCATGCTGCTGCTGAGCCGACAGAGAGCCGTCGGCCGAGTCTTGCTGCAGAAACGGCCGCGCGGTCTCGTAGTAGGTCTGCTGTGCCGCAACCGAAACGATTTGATTCTCAGGATAGCGCAGCGCCGTTAGCTTGCCGCCAAACACGCAGCCGGTATCGATGTTGACCGTGTTGTTCAGCCACAAAGGCTCGGCAACCGGAGTATGGCCGAAGACCACCATCGCGCTGCCTCGATATTCGGCCGCCCAATCGGCGCGGACAGGTAACCCATGCTCGTCGATTTCGCCTGTCGGTTCCCCAAACAAAGCGAACTCGCGAACCTTTCCGGACGAACGACCTTGAAACGCCTCCTTCATCCCGGCATGGGCCACGACCAGCTTGCCATCGTCCAGCACCAGGTGACTGACCAGTCCATCCAGAAAGTCAGCAATTGCCATGCTGTATGGCTTGCGGATCGCTTCGGGCAACGCGTCGACTTCCGCCATCGATTGCTCGAGACCATGTCGCCGCTGCACATCTTTGCCCCGGATCGCCCGAACCAGCTTCATGTCGTGGTTCCCAGGCACGCACAGCCCACTGCCATGCTGGACCATGTTCCGCACGATCTTCACGCAGTCGAGCACGCGCGGACCGCGGTCGACAAGGTCGCCGACGAAGAATGCCTGACGACCTTCGGGATGCTGATAAACTTGGTCGCCCCACCATGGCGAGCTTTCGCCGGAAGGCATCAATTGATAGCCAAGCTGCTCGAGCAGTTGCTCCAGCTCGCTGGCGCAGCCGTGCAAGTCGCCGATGATGTCGAACGGTCCATGCTCGCCACGCCGATCGTTCCACAGCGGAACGCGCTGGATCGTGACCGACTCCACTTCGTCCGCGGTCGAAAGAACCGTGACGTTGCGGATCCCTTCCTTTTTCAGTCCCTTCAAACCTTTGCGTAGCTGCGAACGCTGCTGCCGAACGACGTGCGGACCGAAGTTGCGGTCTGGCCGTTCTTGATTACGGGCCTGGCACAGTTTCTCGGGCATGTCCAATACGATCGCCACCGGCAGCACATGCATTTGCTTGGCCAGTTTCACCAGCGGACGCCGCGACTCAGGCTGGACGTTGGTCGCATCGACCACCGTCAACAAGCCACGCTGCAGACGCTTGGCAACGATGGTATGCAGCAAGTCGAAGGCATCGCCCGTGGCGGCCTGATTGTTCTCGTCGTTGCTCACCAGGCCGCGACAAAAGTCGGACGAGAGGACTTCGGTTGGCAAGAAGTGCTGGCGCGCGAAGGTGCTTTTGCCCGAGCCGCTCGGCCCGATCAAAAGTACAAGACTAAGCTGGGGAAGTTCGATCTTCATGCAGAGAGTTATTTCGTCCAAGTAAGACAGCGAAAGCCGAGGCAGCGGCCGAAGGCGTCGGCATGGCGACCGCGCCTATACGAGGCCCGGCACAACTCGGCCGGACCAACCCAACTGCCGCCGCGCTCGCTGCGAATGCCACTGGGCTGCGTGCCTAGCGGGTTCGAAAGCTGGCTTTCCGATGTTTGATAAAAGTCGGCCGCGTACCAATCGCGACACCATTGCCAGACGTTGCCGGCCATATGATGCAATCCGAACCGCGACATCCCCAACGGATGATGCACTGGGGCCATCGGCAGGTTTTCGGCATCGTAGGTCTCTCCACGGACATGCTGACCTGCCACAAAGTTCGTTTCGTCTGCCGATTGAAATGCTCCTTCGGCGGCGTGCTCCCACTGCGCTTCACTCGGCAATGGACCGTCGACGCTGGCATACTCCCGCCAATCGAGCTGATTCGCCCACAACGCGTAGGCATTGGCTCCATGCCATGAAACGAGCACTATCGGCAACATGGCCGTCCCCCTTAGCGGAGTCCACATTCCTTCGCGGCGAACGACCGGCAATTGCACGATGCGATCATCCGCTTCGTCGAGCAGCATCCACCGAGCCAAATGGCTTTCGCCACGCTCGATCGAATTCAGAAACCGGCACCAGGCGGTCGTCGAGACTGGCTCGACGTCGATCCAATACGCATCGAGCGCAACCTCGTGGCGTGGTCGTTCGTCGTCGAGGGCATCCGCCGCGTCGCTGCCCACCATGGCTTTGCCGGCCGGGATCTGCACGCAGCGCATTCCATCGGTCCGGCGACGTGCCTGACGGAGGCCATCCACTTTGCCGAGATCTTCCAGCAGCGTGAATTTCTTTTCGAGCGTCTGCGGATCGAACCTTCCCCCAAGCTGCGTGAAGAGATCGGCATCGATCGTCGGCCGCTGGACCTCTTTCCGCCGCAGCCAGGCCCAGCCGGTTGGCCGCTCGATCTTGCCGGTCGCTTGCAGCACATAGATTAACTCGGCCAGGTCACGCAGCCGCATCGGATTGCGGGTGAAGATCGCATTGCCAAGCGGAAAGGAACGGTCATTCGAAACCTTGCAATCGAAGGCATCTTCCAGCTCCATCATCAACTCGACCGCCTCTAAGCTATCGCAGCCCAGGTCTTCGATCACGCGACTGTCCGGCCGACATTTGTGCGGCGGAAGGTTTAGTATCCGCTGCGCGATCTCGCAAACGCGTTCTTCGATTTCGTTCAAGCTATAAGCCATCTTCGGTAAACCTTCTGCTGGAGTTACGACACAACGTCGAGCCTGACACGTACGAGCAGGTCGTGCAAGGCGTCGCTTGTCGAGGGTGCTTCCGGCAAGCTGGTTTCAAGGCGACACTGCTCCAGCCAGGCCGTCAGTCGCCGTACCTCGGCCAGATGAAATGCCACGTCCGCATCGCTGAGTGTTCCTTTCTCAGGTCCGCTGACTTTGCGTTCGATTAGTTCATCCAAGTACGAAAGCTGGAACATCTCGTTCAAATGCCTCAAGTTCGCTTCGACCTCGCCACTGCGCATCAAGTGGATTCCGGTCAGCAGGACGCGGTAAACGTACAGCAGCGGCTTGACCCGCGGTGGCGATTCTTGCTCGAACAATCGCCACTGCGTTCCGGCGAATCCCAGGTAATGATGCGCGTGATGTCGCGTCACGCATCCCTTCGCCAGCGAGCACAGCTCTTCGTGGTACGGGGTGGTGTGAACGATCAGTGGCGACAAGACCTGTTCCAGCACGTAGCCGTTCTTCTTCAGCATCAATTGAAAGAACTTTTTCGCATCGTGCGTTACCAGATCGAGTTCCAGTCCATCTTCGAGGCATTGCTTCTCGACGGTCTCGGGACCGGTGACCAGACCCACCGTTTCCGCCAGCGGCAGCACATGGCATCCGCGCAGATCGAAGTCAGAGTCTGGCGACGGAAAGCCATACAGGTGCGCACCACTGACCGTGGCGAAGAGCAGGGGATAGGGATGTTTGTCGACCTGGGCTACCAGGCGCGATTCGATTTCATTCATGACTTACTCGTTCCGTAACTTGCCAGAAGAACGCTTCCGGCTTGGTGGTCGGCGGAAGACCGGCTACCTGGGCGTCGCCTAGCTCGATGATCCACCAGTTTCCGTCGGCGGCCTGGGCGACATCGCAGCTAAAGAAGCGACTTTTCACATTCGCCAGCACCGCTTCACATTTTTGCATCGGCGGCGACTCGCAGTAACATTGCACGTCCCAATAGGGGGCCGCTTCGATCACCTTGCCATCCTGCACCAACGATCGCCATTCTTGGGTGAGCGGCATGCCACTTCGCGGATGCGTCCCGGCCGGCAGCAGCGGGATGAACTCGCGAAAGATCAGCCCGCCCTGTAAATCGTCGCCCTGGCGCTCGATGAAGTTCGACACGACGCGCCGGACGGCATCAGCGTCGTTGGTACTCGGAATGAAACAGGCCTCGTGCCATTCATGCTTCCGCGACTTGACGTAATCTTTGACGATCGCAGCCTTTGGCCCGAATGCTTGCACCTCGGCGACAATTTCGTCCAAGTCCCAAGCTTCGCGTTTCGACATCCAAATCGACTTCGGCGTGAAGGCTTCGATCTCGGCGTAGCAGTTCGGCAAGTAATGGCAGTGGGCATACTGGGCCGGCGTATTGAGCAGCGTCAGATTCTTCGTCTGAAGTGCTTCATACAATACGGCATACTCCGCCTCGGTCAGCATCCAGCCTCGATAAATCGCAATCGTCGGCAGCGCAGCAGGACGAACGCGACGTACTGCCGCCGCGCCGTCTTGCCGTTTTAAAGCGACGAAATCGACAGGTCGTAGCGGATCTCCAGGTCGGTCAGCGCTTCCGATTCTTCCTGAAAACAGCTATCGACCAGCCGATGATCGAACTCTTCGTGGCAGAGCACAAACGATACGGACGCGTTGCCCATGCTTATGCTCCGGCATACTGATGAATCACTTCGATCTTGCCAACGATGTTCTGATTGAACTCGCTCAGTCCTTCAACCGGGATCCAATACTCCAGCGATTCCGGTCCGCCAACGTTCTGCACTTCGAACTGACCAATGTAGTCCGCATCGATTTCAAATCGCAGCACGTAACCCTCGAAACCGGAGGCCGGATCTTTGGTGTTCCACTGCCGGGCGATGAAGATGGCATACTCTTCGGTCAGCAACGGATAGAAGATCGGCTGCCAATCGAGCCGCGGCGGGAATTGCTTCCAGCCGGTGGCCGCGATCAGGTCGAGTTCTTTCCGGCCGACGGGCCGAAACAAAGTTTGCGTTGTCTTTGGCGTGTTCATGGCAGTTCTGCCGATAGGGCCGCACGTCGGGCCTGAAGTAAAAAGGAATTCGCTCGTTCGTAATCGGGTCGTTCGGGCAAACGTGTGTTGGCCAGCGCTGTGTCGAAATCGACATGCAGTTGGCGTCGCCAACGTTCGGTCTCTCCCCACGGCATCTCGCCCCGCTTGATCGCCAGCAGTTGCTCGCGATGCTCGCCCACTTCGACCTGCACGGTCCCTTCGTTCAGGACACGGGTCCCGCAGATCAGCAAGCGAATCAGGTGCATGACATGTTTCCATTTCACTTGCCCCTGATTCCGCAGGTCGGCCTGCATCTTCTTGAACTGCGACAGCACGTAACCATTGAACGTCTGGTAAACGAGCCGCGAAAGGAACATCTCGCGCTGTGCCAACAGTTGTTTGGCCAGCGGTGTCGCTTTCTCGACCAGGGGAGAGTAGAGACACTCCAGCACGTTGGGGTTCGCCTTCAATGCCAGCACGATAAACTTTTGCAGCTCCCAGTACGCTTCCTGGGTTTTCTCGCACTCCAGTTGCTCTGGCACGCCGTAAAGCGACCAATGCAGATCGGCCGGTGGAAGGTAAATCCCCCGGCGATCGATATCGGACTCCGAGTCACTCAGCCCATAGGCCTGCGAACCGATGATGCACTGCAAGATCACCCGCTCGTACAAATCGTTGCGTTCGCTGGTCACCTTGCTGTTGCCGATGTCGCCTTCCTTGTGCTTCGCCAGCAAGGCAACTTCGCTCGTCTTGAGCGGCTCTTCCACACCGTCGGGGAAGCGGACGCGATAGTTATCGGCCAGGTCCAATGGCGCACGCACGACCACGCCCACAGCGCCGCGCGGGTGCAGCGTTCGTCCGTTCTGCCCCACGACATCGCGCAAGGCGACGACCTGGGTACCGGGCGAGAAGATCAGGTTTTCGTGGTAATGCGTTGGATGCGTCATCGGCGGAAGATTCCCATTTGGGTCGGCGATCCGACCTCGTCATCGACGGGGCCAACCGGCTGAAACGTGACGGTGTACCCGTACGTTTCGGCAATTTGGTTGGCCCACGCTTGAAACTGTGGCCGGGTCCATTCGAAACGATGGTCTGCGTGGCGAAACTGCCCGGCCGGCAAGCTTTCCCACTTCACGTTGAATTCCTGATTGGGCGTGGTGAGCACGACCGTTTTCGGCCGAGCGCACCCGAACAAAACCCGCTGGAGCGCCGCCAACCGCGGAGGATCGAGATGCTCGATCACTTCCACCACGGCTGCCGCGTCGAAGCCTTCCAATCGCTTGTCGCGATAGGTCAGCGATCCATGGATCAGTTCGACCCGTTCGGCTTGGGCCTCGGGCAAACGCTCTAGTTTTAATCTTCGGCTGGCGATTTCTAACGTGCGAATCGCCACGTCGACGCCGACAATCCGGCGGAATTGCTTTTGCTCGATCAGCGACCGCAACAAGCGACCCTCGCCGCAGCCCAGGTCCAGCACGCTCTTCGCGTCACTTTCCATCAGGGTCTGCAGTACCGCCGCATGCCGCTGCTGGTTAAGGCTTTGCTGCTGCTGGCTCTCCTGCGTCGTGGTGGTCTCTTCCGGTGGTTCGTCGTTTATCGCTTCTTCTTCGATCAGTCGCGCCAGTGCCTGATGATACAGGCCGCTCCGGAAACGGAGGTAGCGCCGCGTGATCAGGTTTCTGGCAGGATGATCGGCCAGCCAACCTTCTCCTTTGGCCAGCAGCTTTTCCACTTCCGCCTCGCCGACGAAGTAGTGCTTTTCGTTGTCGAACACCGGGATCAGCACATAAAGGTGCGTCAGCAGTTGCGACAGCGTCACTTCGCCGCGAATTGTGACGCTGAAGTACGAGCTGTCGCCCCACTCGGGGAACTTTGCATCGAGCGTCTGCCGCGTCGCTTCCACTTCATAACCGAGCGGCTCGAACAGCTGCCGCAACACGGCTGCTCCACCACAAACCGGCAACACATCGAGCGTCGCCTGAAGGGGCAGGGGCTGCGTCACCAGTTCCGGCTGCTTTTGGCATCGCCCACCCAGGGCCGTCCCCAGAACCTGTGAAATGCCCACGCTCATCAGCGACGACGCAACATAGGATCGGTCGTTCACGTAGTGCGAAAGGAGATCACCCGGCGAACGGTTTCGACCGCGTGCCATGCCAACCGGATCGACCTCCAACAGCAAGCAGGCCGTGCAGCGTTCTTCGCTGGCTTCCGGGTAAAAGCAATGCACTTTGCCGAACGAGGTTGCAAACGACTGGAACTTGTCCGGGTGCTTATGCAAAAGGAAGCTGAGGTCGGTGGCGGGCTTGTGAGTGGTCGAAATCGAGAGAAGCATGAATCACGCTGCGAAAGGCAAAGGAAACCAATGAAGGGGTCATGAAGCGACGTACTGCAAACGATGACACTCCCACCACGTCGGAGGCTCGCATCGTTCGGCCAGGCGGTGAATGACACTTTCCGGCACACGCTGCGTGCGGGCACGATTCTGACGCAGGATCTCGCGGAAGTCAGGCTCCAAATAAATGATTTCAACATGGGCGTCGTACGAAGCAAACAAATCGAGCCAACGGCCACGCGTCTGACGCATGGTGTTGGTCGCGTTGAATACGAACGACGTTCCGGCCCGTAACAATTCGCGGCATCGCTCTTGCGCGGCCTGGGCAACGACGCCTTGGTTTTCGGTCGGATCGATCTCCAGCTCTTGGCGAAGATCGTCCAAGGAGACCACCGGCCAATCTTCGCGATGACGCTGGATCCACGTATCTTTGCCACTGCCTGGCAGCCCCGCCATCAACGTCACGCGGCAGCGGAACTGCTCGTGCGGGACGTAATACAAGTTGGGCTCGGCAGCACGCAGAAACGTGAACCGGGCATGATCGGAAACGAACGGATAAGGCTGATCGAAGCAATTGACTTCTTCGGCCGCCAGTTGCCATAGGTCCAAGTTCTCTTCGGGTCGCGACATACTATCGGTATCGCGTCCGCGCGAGTCGGCCAGGGCAAACCAATACAGCAGCCGATTGTTCACCATCCACGACAACCGCACCACTTCATGCTGCGGATCGTCCCGTTCGGTTAAGAAGACCGGGCGTCCATGGTATCGCACCAGTCGACAAATGGCCTCTCGCGTCATCACATCGCAGCCAAGTTCGCGCAGTACGGCCCGTGCGACGTGCTCTCCTTTGACCGCATGTTTCGGCGAAGTGATCCGTCCGGTCAGTTCGTCGAGTCGCGTTGTCAGCGGCTTGGCCACATCGTGAAAGAGCGCCGTGAACTTCAAAACGGTCCGGTCGTGCGAACCGATCGTTGGCCAGGCTTCAAGCTCTTCCAACTGGCGAAGCACCATCTGGGTGTGCGTCCAGACATCTCCTTCGGCATGCCACTGCGCATCCTGAGCGCACTCGGCCATGGCGCGACACCAAGGCTGCGTTTCGGCCCAACCGATCAAGCGGTCGAGCGATGCGTGTTGTAGTTCTTGCCAGTTCATGACCAGATATCGACTCCGTCCGCCAATTGATTGGGGACCATCACTTGTTGTTGCCAATGGGTGCTTTGTTTGATCTTCTCGGTGAACTCGGGTCGCACGAACTTGGCCCGCGCCGTGACCACTCCGTCCGCTTCCGTTCGCACGTAAAGCCCTTCCATCCGGTCGTCGACCCGGCCATCGTCCGGGTTATGGAATTCGCTCTTGAAGCGCGATGCCCCGACAAGTTTTACCAATTCTTTTCTCGATATCGCTCCATGATGCAGCACCGGCACCGTCACGACCCCGGTCCCTTCCAGCAGTTCCATCCGACGTTCCAAGTCGAGAAAGACCTGCTGCTGCTTGTCGAAAATATCGAACTCGAAGAAGTAGTGCGGCAACTGGTGGTAAGCCACCGTGTGCCGGGCATAGAGCCACTCGCCAAACAGCAAGTAGCGATTTTCGAGCTGGGTTTCCAGCGTGAATCGTTTCACGCTTGCCCATTGCTTGAACAAGTCGTACTGCGGATGCATTCCCTCGGTGATCAGGTGCCCACGACATTGCAGCACCAGTTGGCCGTCGTCGCTGAAGTGAATCCCGACATTCGTTCCGTCGAGCTTCTCTTCAACAATCAGCGAAGGATCGGCGATCAGCTCGCACGACTCCGCCTCGCCCAGGTGCTTATCGTCGTCGGTTCCCATCGAACCAAACAAGTGGGGCGTCCGCGGATATTTCGTAAAGTTTCCGTGTGATGTACCCATCGTCTCTCACTGCTTCCGCCGACATCACGCCGGCCAGAATCCTTTTCTGTAACGCGATCGACGACCGCTGGCTATAGGAAAATGGCGAACCTGGAACCATCCTCGCGTTTTTACGAGGTCAATGCCGGCGCCAACAATTGCTGAATCAGCCAGCTATATTCAGCCTGGCTAGGAAGCTCGTACTCGACGTAAACGTTACGCCGAAATGCGTCCACCTGATCGCCCGTTTGCGGATTCGTGCCTTTCCGAGCGAAACGTTTCCAATACAATCCGACGCCTCGCCGTTGCCAAGCCGGGAGTTGGTCGAACTCGATTCCGTAGTACCTCAGCAGCTCTCGTTTTCTGGCGGTCGCCAGGCCGTTCAACTGTTGCGTTGCCCCCCGTCGAGATTCTCCTTGATCCCGCAGTGTCCAATAGCACCAACTGTTCAGCGCGTTCCGCGACGCGTCTTCGCTGCGCCAACGGAAGTAATCGACCACTTTCTGCGGACCTGGCAACTGGGAAATACGACAGTCAAAGGTTGCTACCTTGCCTAATTTCAACGAAAAATGAGCACTTGCTTCCGCGGCCAGAGTGGAGTTGTACTTCCGCAGCTTCCGTCCAAAGGCCTGTTCATCAGGATGTAGCAGAAGTGAGATCTCATCACTCTCCGTGAAGCCATACAGCACGCGAAACCCACAATGCATCAAGGCCTCAGTTGTCGAGACCATCCAGTCACGAAATTTCACATCGAACGGAACCTCGAAGTTGCCTTCCTCTTTGGTCAGCCGGGTGAAGCGACGACCGTCGAGCCGGGCCACCATGAACATGCCTGGCAGCACGCACAAATCGGCCGAGGTCTCAAAGACTCGCATCATTCGATCTAAAACGTCAAATTTCATCGTTCCACTGCTCCACTTCAAACCCGGTCTCGGTGAGCCGGACGTAAAACAACCTCTCGAATCCTTCACTCAGGCTCGGCAATTCCAACTGCTTGGCTTTGGCGATGATCGCGACTTCTGGTACCGCGTCAGCACGTTTGTGATTCCGACGCAAACAGTCGGCGATCCGTGATTGAAAGTAATAGCCAACCACGCGGCAGGGCGTTGAAGAGGATCGAATCAAGTTGATCAGCCGCTGCCGTTCGAGCCGGGTCGGACAGGTGTTATCGATGACCATCGACTGGTTGGTTTCCAGACAGGTTTCGATGAAACGCCGTTCCCGATGCTTCGTCTTCAGGATGTCGCGACTGATGCGGACATGAGTGCCGGCAAACCGCTCGGTATAGAACGAAGATTTGCCCGAGGCAGGGATTCCGATAAACAGGACCGCTTCCATATCACATCATTCCACGAAAAAAGCCCGCCCGGCGATCACGCACCGAGCGGGCTTCTGGGAAGGTCACTCCCTAAAAGTAGTCGTCTCGGTTGGCACCATCAAAAGCGGCCTTTCTTCAGGCAGCACTTTTTGAATCGTTTCCCCGAGCCACACGGGCAGAGATCGTTGCGGCCCAGCTTCTCTTGCAGAAGCTTGTCGCCATGCACGATCCGTACGCCGCGTTTCACGTTAGTTTCCGAAGGGAAACCACGCCGACGTTTGCTCATTGGCTCGAAAGGAAGATTCCTGCTCGAATTCATTCATGTCGTTGGTATCCATGAGATCTCTCCTTATCGAAAGTGGTTGAATTGGGTTGGCTCCGGCACCGTTCGCCAGAAAGCATTGGTGACTACGACAAGTCTCCCGAGAGAAAGGTTCGCCAAAAGTTTCTGTCGAACCGGCGCCAGCAGTCAGGTGTCTGAGCCGTTCATATCGAAATGTCATCAGCAACCAAGGAACGGCCATCGGGGCCGCTCCCACGAAGCGATCGAAATGCAGGAGCAATCCATGACCGAATCCAGTCTAGAAACGATGCCCTGGGATCAGCATCCCTCCATCTACGAACACATCTGCCAGCACATTCCTGCGGAAGGTCCCGGCCTGAACCAGGAAGGCTACGAATTGCCTGACCATGAGAAGGTGAACGCCGGCAAGGCGATTCGGTTTGCTCCCGGTGCCCTCGACGGCGTCTTTTCGCATCACGTGTCAGGCCCTGATGAAGACCAGCAGGTCCACGAAATCGCCGCGGCCGTGATCGCCTATTGCCACCAGCCAACCGCTGCCAACAAGCGAGCCGTTTACGAACTGGCACTTAACGAACAGATTCTCGGCCTGATCGATGCGGTCCTGAAGGCAATCGTCAGCGAAGCTTCGCTCGACGGACAGCGTTTGTACGAGCTAGGCTATTCGCTGGCGACCGAATCGCCTGACCGCGAGCCGGTGAAGTTCGGGATCGCCTTGATCGGAATCTTCGATTGGCCGCCCCATGTCGAAGTGCTGCAAGCGTTGGGTCGTCACGACGAGTTCACGCTGTTCTGCGCCGTCGCACTGACCAACTTGACCGAAGGTTCCGAGCTCGCCTTGTGGGAGCTTGCGAAGAGCGCGAAGTCTTGGGGCCGCGTGCAAACGGTCGAACGACTCGCCGACACCCAAAACCCTGAGATCAAGCATTGGCTGCTGCGGGAAGGATATCGGAACGGCGTTTTGAACGAGTACCTCGCTTACACCTGCGCGGTGACTGGAGACTTGCTGACGGCGCTTGCAGCGGAGGTAGTCGACCAGCCACTGCTCGACGGAGCAGGCGACTTGCTGACCGCGCTGATCCGGGGTGGACCTGCGGAGGACATGGGCTGTTATGAAGATGGTCCCCGTGCGACTCGGCTATTTGTCGATCAAATGATGGCTGTGGCCCAATCGCTGGAGCACTTCCACGCCTTGGAGGAGATCCGCAACTACGTTCGCAGTGAAACGGCGGAGTGGGATCAACTGGTCGACTTCGGCTGGACGGAAGAGCTTCGTCAGTCGATTGCGGTCGATTGCGATGCCATCTTGCAGCGTCCCATGTGGGTCACGCTCACCGAAGCGGAGCTTCAGAGCGACGACAACGGCAAGTACTTCATAGCGTTGTCAGCGGCCGACTCGCTGGGAATCGATACGTGGGAAACGCAAGTTGCCCGCGTCCGTCGCGACGCTGGTAACGGGTCGAACTGGTATCAGTTGGCCACGCACGCCACTGACGAGCGAATCGATGAAGTGGTCGCTCTGGCGGAAGAACTGTTGAACCCTAACGAACTGGCCACCGGTCCAGGACTGGAAATGGGGCTCGGTCTGGAATGGCAGCAGCACAATGCGTTGGAGTACGTGCTGCAAGAGCTCGGCAAGTTTCCTGGCCATGGCCGCCAACTGCTGCTGTGTGGACTGCGCAGCCCGATCATTCGTTCGCGAAACATGGTGGCCACGGCGATGGATGCCTGGGGGAAGCCGCTGTGGGGTCACGAGCTGACCGTTGCCTTAGAGCGGGCAATCGCGGAAGAACCGGACGAAGATGTCCGTGACACGCTCGAGAAGCTTGCCGCCGGCGAGCCGCTCGACGACTAGGCAGAGCGGGTCAGCCGGAGCATCTGGCGGGCTCCCTTTTGAAACTCGTAATTGACTTCGATGACTTCGGCATGGTGACCTTCGGCCTGAACGGCGGCGGTTACCACGTCGACAAAAGGGGATCGCTGTCGGTCGAGTTGTAGCAGCGGAAAGATGCGGACTTCGCTGGCGACCGCCAGCAGCGACATCGCCGAGTGGACATGGAAGTCGATGCCCAGCGAATCGTAGAGAAACAAAAAGTGCGAGCACAACGCCAGGTCGAACGCATCGGTTGGAAACGGAAGATCAGGCAGTTCGGCGGCGACGTAACGGCCTTCCTGTTTGCCGGCCGGGAAGTCGGCGAGGAATATTTCCATCGCTTCCCGGCGGATGTGTCCGAGTTGGGCGACATTGGGGATCGCGTCGTTCCAGACGAAGCCATCCTGGTTCCGCTCGGTTTGCTGCAGCACCGTTTCAAAACAGGCATCGATCCGCGCTTCAATCTCCGCCGCAGAGAAGGCGTACAGCGGATCGCAAGAGACCACCGAAACGCCGCGTTGATTGGCTTCCGCTTGAAACGCCGCCGGGCCATCCGCACAGCCCATGATCTTTCGCTGCAAATCGCGAGCGTCCAGGGCGAACATCCGCAGATATTCATCCCGAGAACGCCCCCACGGCACAACCTGATCGAGCGAGAACGGCACAGCAACTCCTTGGTGTTTTGAAATTTGTTGGGTTCAGCGGTTCGGCAGTTCAGTTGGCCGGGAACGATGGCACCTAGTCAATAGGGAGGAAGCAACCGCCGGAAGCCGTGAAACAACACGACGAGCAAAAAGAACACATTACGCAGGAGGACACCGATCGCGCCGACCGACACCGGTTTGGCAGCGACTTGCGAATCCTTTGACTTCGCAAGTTGAATCGCGAGTTGCGACATTCGCTCAATCGTCATTGGCCATTCGTACATGCCGTCGATCCAGCGCTGCGGTATTCCTTCTTTACCAACACGTGCGCCAACGATCCCACCTACCATGGCAGCATTGGTGTCGGTATCGCCGCCGCACTCGATCATCGAAATGATGGCTTTGCTAAAGTCCGTTTGATTCGAAAGCCAGCAATGCAGCACCACCGGGACCGAATGACCAACGTACCCACCAACCCGTTGGCCCAAGCCTATCGACTGGGCGAACTCCGCGGTACTCTCGCCTCGATCGATACTTTGTGCCACTGGTTTCAACAGCTGAACAAACGGGGACGACTCGGGGCGCTGGCTTGTCATTTTCTGGAAGGTATCGACAAACTCGTGAGACACAACCTGGCGCCCGCGACTGGCGAGACTCGCCGCCAATGCAATCGCGAATGCCCCCAACTCTGCCTGAGGATCGGTATGCGTGATCCTTGCATTGCATTGGACGAACGATTGCATCGAAGGCAGGTCATCGCCGAAGTAGGCCCCTAAGATGGCACTGCGCATGGCAGGGCCATTGCCCGCCGACCAGACGCCCGATGTCTTCGCGGAATAGCCAACTAACAGCCGGATACAGGCTTTAGCGGTTGCCATCCCAACACCGGCAGGCAGCAAAAGAATCCATCGGCGAAACCTGGAGGCCAACGCTTTCTGAAACGTTTCCACGTTGCCGGCAGATAGCACCAGCGACTGCGCGACGATGCAGGTATGCTCCGTATCATCGGAAACCATTCCTCGCCCCAATAGGAAATGAAAGTCGTCCGCACCACCAAAAAGCTTTTGCCCCCTCTTCTTGGATAAACCTTCGAACGGCAATCCAAGCGCATCCCCAACTGCGGTTCCGAGTAGACACCCTTCGATCGCTTTTTCGTTCATGCCACTCGACTCAATTACTATTGGAAACGCCGAAGTCTGGTGGGCGATTCACGTCTCATTTGCTACGTTTACTTTGGCAGAAAGACCAAACCATCTTTCGGATTCATTGTAGCTAGTATTTTCAGGACTTTTCTTCATGCCACATCTCCTCGGTGCCCATATGTCGATCGCAGGCGGCTATTACAAGGCTGTCGATGCTGCCGCTGAGTTCGAGATGAACGTGGTGCAGTTGTTCTGCAAAAATAACAACCAGTGGCGGGCCAAGGCGATCACCGATAAGGATGTGAAGCTGTTTCAGGAATCAATGGCAAAGCACAAGGTCGGGGCGCCGCTTTGTCATGCTTCGTACCTGATCAATATCGCTTCCCCCAAGGACGAACTGTGGGAGAAGTCGATCGAAGCCCTCGGCGTGGAAATGGAACGCTGCGAGCAACTCGGCATTCCGAATCTCGTCTTTCACCCAGGGGCGTTTGTCGACTCGTCCCTGGAAGAAGGGATCGAACGGATCATCCAGGCCATCGACAAGTTGCATGCCCAGTTGCCTGATTGTCCGGTGACGTTGCTATTGGAAACAACCGCCGGTCAGGGAAGCTGCATCGGCCACAAGTTCGAGCACCTGCAATCGATTCTGCAAGGGGTCAAGCAAGGTGAACGGGTCGCGGTCTGTCTCGATACGTGCCACATCTTCGCCGCCGGCTATCCGATCTCGGACGAGAAAGATTTCAAGGCGACCTTCAAAGAGTTCGACAAGCTGATCGGTTTTGACAAGTTGCGCGGCATTCACTTGAACGACAGCAAGAAAGAACTGGGAAGCCGCGTCGACCGTCACGATCACATCGGCGAAGGCAAGATCGGCATCGAAGCGTTCCGTCACATCATGAACGATAAACGCTTCAAGAAGATCCCCATGTATCTGGAAACGCCCAAAGGGGAAGAAGACGGCATCCAGCACGACGCCAAGAACATGGCAACGCTGCACTCGCTGGTTAAATAGAGATATCGCTCTCGCCGTAAAATAAAGCAGTCAGGCTAGAGTATGCTCCAGCCTGACTGCACAAGATCTTTTGCTCAATCATCAGACGGTTACACCGATTCGATGTACACACCGCGGCGATCGCGTTCGGCCTGACGGGCATCGTCTAGCATCAGGGCGACTTTCTTCACGTCCTTAATGCCGGGGATCCGAAGTTCTGGATGGGTCCGGTCGCTGGAGGTGATGCGGATAGTTCCGACGTTGAACATTCGGTCGAGGATCCCTTGCTCGACGGTAACGTCGTCGATATCGATCACCTCGATTCGGTCAGTCGTTCGCTTGATCACGCCATGTTCGTGCATGAATCGGCGAGTTGTCAGTTCGTACGAAACCCCCATCTTGATCCACCAGACACGGATCAGTTGGCCGATCCACAGGACCGGGATGGCCAGCAATACCGGGATGAAAAAGATACCACCGACAATCAAGCCGACGGTAATCAATGTGAGAACGATGAAACTGCCGCTCTGGTCGACCGCCGAGTAGCCGCCGCTCCAAATCTTTTCGTCGGGACCGCGCTCGCCACGCTTGCGGCCCGCAGTGAACTTTTCCTGGGGCGATTGGTCTTCAACATTCTTTTCGGCTGGGTCTATGGCAGCATCGTTCGGATTACTCGCGTCCATCGCTCGTTTCCTTCTAACAATTGGGGGTCAGGCGGTTGCCTTCGTGGTTCTTGGAATGGAGATGTGGTCGTTGTCCCACAATATTCGCAAAAACGAGACCATTCTTGATCGTTTTCCGGGTCATTATAGAGATTCGCAGAGGGGGAAAAAACAACCAGCTCTCGAAACATGGCAGCTCCCGACTTTCGGGCGGCTCGCGGGAAATCGCAGTTATCTTGTTTGCTCGCCCAGACTTAGCTTGCTCATTTCGCCGTTTCAGGCCAAACTATGAAGATTGAAGCTGTTTCCCTGGCGGCCCTTCCATAACTTTTTGGTGGTTGGTCCCGCGATTTCGAGTATGCCCTATGCGATGCCCGTTCTGTCGAGCCGACAACGACCGTGTGATTGACTCACGCGCAAGCCAGGACAGTTTCTCGATTCGCCGCCGACGCGAGTGTCTGGGCTGCAAACGCCGCTACACGACCTACGAACGTGTGGAAGAGTTGGATATCAAGATCATCAAGAAGGACAACGTTCGCGAACCGTTTGCTCCGGAGAAGATCAAGCGGGGCTTGGCCCTGGCATGCTGGAAGCGTCCCATCAGCGAAGCCCAGATCGAAGGGATCGTCGCGGCCGTCGAAAGCGAAATCTATTCGCAGTACGAAGGGGAAGTCGAAAGCCGTCTGATTGGTGAGATGGTGATGCAGCATCTGCACGCGATCGATCAGGTCGCTTACGTCCGATTCGCCAGCGTCTATCGCGAGTTCAAAGACGTTCGCGACTTCGTCGACGAGTTGCAACCGATGCTTAAAAAGTACGCCCCCAGCGTGCCGAAGCCTTCCAGCTAACCTGGCAGCTGCTTCACGGCCGACGCGTTCTACGCGAAATCGCAGGCCTGCCTGAGGACTTTGCCGTTGGTCAGCGATGCCGACCTGCAGCAAACCTACGGGATGCGTAGTCAGCGAGCCTAGTTAGGCAGCCAAGGACTCATTTCGCTGGCATTCGTTGCGGTGATCGGGCATAACCAAAGAAAGCGGCCCTATCACGTTTCTGACCGATCACTCCTCAGCTTGAAAGGACTGGCAGATGGAGTTCTTCGACGCGTCCACGCTCACGCCGGAAGAGCGGCATTGGGAAAAGCCGGTCGAACCGATCACGCTCCCCAGTCCCTCGCTGTTCCTGGTGGTGATGTCGATCGCGATGATCGCCGGCTCGCTGATCCTCTCGACCATTTCGATCGTCGAGTTTCTTCTGTTCCCGTCGCGAAGATTTCTGTTCCTGGCGATGCTGTCGGTCAGTTGGTTCGGGGCGCTGGTCCTTTTGCAGTACATCGGCGTCTTCTTACGAAGCTGGGTCGCCAGTGCGATCGCATTGGCGATGCTGGGCCTTGTAATGCTGGTGGGCTTGAACCTGGGACTTTTCACGCTCGTCTGGTCCAGCACGCAAATATGGCGAACTGCTCCGATCTTCGTGCTGGTCATTCCGCTGGCGCTCTTGTGCCTGGTGCAGCTTGATTGGACGAGGAGCCTGAGAAAATGTTATCAACTGGGTGCCAAGGCAGAACCGCATCATCAGTTCTCGGCCTGGCACTTGTTGATCTTTGTGCTGCTGGTTGCCTTACAGATTGGCTTCGCGACGCACTATCACCAAGCGCGGGTCAAAGCGATCCGCGCGTCACTTCAATTGCCACCGTCGACTTACTTGCTGCCGTAGCCGTGCCAGGCCCAGACCAGCGTATCGGCGAGGGTCTGCTGATAGACCTTCTGATCGCAGTGACGGGTCGCTTTGCTGAAGATAAAGCGATAGTCGTAACCCTTCGCCTTGAGCGCGGCGGCGGTGCGGTAGTTGGCCATCACCCAATTGTGATAGGTTTCTTCCGGGTCTTTGGCGCGATTGTCGTTCTCGGAAACGTGGGTGAAGATTCGCAGCGGCTTCTTGTCGGCGTTCTCGATCAGCTTCATGTTCGAGTGGTATTCCCACGCCCCGAGCGGATAGGTCTTTTCTTCCGCGGCGTCGTCATCTTGCTGGTCGACGAAGGTTCCGCTGTAAGTGATTAAGCGGCGGAACAAGTCGGGGCGAAACCATCCAGCCGTCAACGCTGCCGCGCCACCGGAACTGCAGCCCATGATCGCCTTGCCCCAGGGGTCTTCGGTGATCGCAATGTGCGGGTAAGCCGCTTTGATCTGCGGATTGCTCAGCACGGCCGGCAAGACTTCGTCGTTGATGAAACGAGCGTGACGATCCGACATGGTATCGTACTCGAGACCACGCTGACTGCCGTAGCTGTCGTTGCCCCCGTTCTGCACTGAAACGACGATAAACGGTGGAAGCTTGCGGTTGGGATCTTTCGAGATCGTCAGGTTATCCAGCGCGTTCCGCACCAGGTCCAAGCGGCTCGGGCCATCCAAGGTGACCAAGACCGGGGCCTTCGTTCCATCCTGATAGGCGGCTGGCACATAGACGAAAATCTTGCGCTCGGTGCGGACATCTTTCTTCGGATCGAGCGTCGCGTCTTTCCCGTCGAAGATCTTGCTTTCGGCCAGTGGCATCGAAAACTCGAACAGCTTTCCCTTCGGATTGCCTTGGTCGGTCAGGTCGGGGTCGACATGATAATCGGGCCCAATCACGAAGTCGCCATTGGCCGTTGGGTCGGCCAGCGAAGGGGCCGGGTCTTCCGCGGTAGCGGTCGAAACGAGAAGGCAAGTCAACAGCAGCAGTGCAGCACGAGCAGTCCAGCGACAAGGCATGAGGAGGGGTCCTGATTCGGAGTGAGGGACTAGAAGGATGGTGTGGGGATCCCTTCAGAATACACCACCGCCCGGCAAAAGTCTCTTGCCGGTAGGGTTTCACGCCAAAGATCGTACGGCGTCGCCGGGCCGCAGCAGCTGATTTTCAAGCGGCGGCCACGTGCCAAGAAGGGCAGGGCGGAGGGTCGCCTGCCTGGGGTGACATGTTTTTATAGCGTTGCGATTAGTAGCAACGCTTCAGAACGAATTCCGCCAGTTGACGCAGCGCGGCGGTCGCGTCGTTGTCGGGCCATTCTGCAAGCGAACCGAGAGCGGTCTCGACGTAGCGAATTGCCGTTTCACGGGCGTATGCGGCGCTGTCGAACTCTTCCAGCCAGGCCATGACCTGGGCAGCGTCTGGCGTCTCGGCTTGCAGCGCGGCCAGCATCTGCTTCTTGGTTTCTGGCGGGGCCACCTTCAACGCATGGATGATCGGCAAGGTTGGCTTGCGCTGGGCAAGGTCGGTACCGAGCGTCTTGCCAGTGCGATCGGTGTCCCCTTCGATGTCGAGCAAGTCGTCGACAATCTGGAATGCGATCCCGAGGCAACGACCATACTCGGCGGCCTGTCTACTCGCATTTTCCGGAGCGTTGGCGTAAAGGGTTCCCAGTTCGCACGCACATTGGCACAAGACGGCGGTCTTGGCTTCGATGATCGAAAGGTATTCTTCTTCGGCCAGGTCAAAGCGTCCCTTGGTGGTGATCTGGCGAAGTTCCCCTTCGCAGACCACGTTGGTGGCCTGACCGATCTTCTGCGCGGCCAAGGTGGTCGGCAGGGTGCTGGCCAGATAAAAGGCGTGCGTGAAGAGGAAGTCACCGACGAGCACGCTCGATTCGGTGCCCCAGCGGTGATGAATCGTTTCCAGATGGCGACGGGTATCGGCCCCGTCCAGCACGTCGTCATGAATCAACGTCGCGGTGTGAACCATCTCGAGCACAGCGCCCAGCTTGTGATGGTCGGCTGACAGACCGCTCCAGGCCTGGCCGCACAGCAGGACCAACGCTGGCCGCAATCGCTTGCCACCAAGCAGATAACCGTACGAGACGATGTCGCTCACGGCCGGAAACTTCGACGACATCTCACGCTTCAGAATCGCTTCGACCTCAGTCAGGTCGCTGCCGATCCCACCGTAGCAACGCATCAATGCATCGGCACTCGGAGCCGCCGGAGTTTGATTGGTAGCAGGATTCACGTTGATCTCGATTCGCTTTCTACTCGGCTTTTTGATCGGCAGGTCGCTGGTAGGTACCTGACTTGCCGCCTGACTTCTTCATCAGGCGGACATGCAGGATTTCCATCGATCGATCGATCGCCTTGCACATGTCGTATACGGTCAGGGCGGCAACGGAAGCAGCCGTCATCGCTTCCATCTCGACACCAGTCTTGGCGGTCACGCGGGCCACGGTGGTAATGCGAAGGATCGCCGGTTCGGTGAACTCAAACGACACTTCCACACTTTCCAAAGGAAGTCCGTGACAGAGGGGAATCAGCTCGTCGGTTCGCTTGGCAGCCATGATGCCGGCCAGACGGGCGACTTGCAGCACTTCCCCTTTCTTGTTTCGGCTCTCGCGAATAGCTTCAGCCGTAGCGGTTTCCATTTTCACACAAGCTTCGGCCACCGCTTCTCGCAGGGTTGCCTGCTTTTGCCCTACGTCGACCATGCGAGCCGCGCCAGAGCTATCGAGATGCGTGAATTCGGCCATTGGCCCCTCGAAACGTAAAACCGCGAATTCCTCCATGTTACGGCGATTTGGCCATTTCCAGTAGGGGCGTTCTCGCGTTTTCCAGTACGACAGGCAACAACCTTCGGAAAGTCGTCCTCTACTGAGCTTTCGCCGCTGCAATCTGCCCCTCTGAGGAGCAAAACCGCACCACAGAGAATCGGCATAACTCGGTTTCGGCCAGCAGGGTCCGAAAAAAGAAGCGAATGCCCACAGTCCACCGCAGGAGAAAGGCTTTATCGCCAATCTCACGGCAATGACTCGCATTTCAGTTCGTGACATCCGTTCCCGATGAGCAGCAGGGAAGAATACGCAAGTCAGAAAAGCACCGGAACACTTTTATGGCTTTCTCGCGTTTTTTCTATTTACACCCCATTAGGGAACTACTACAACGAAAGCAGCACTAAAGCCACCTAAAGGGATGGGTTTTTCCCTCGAGCAAATTTGCCGACCCCACTCGGGCGTCTCCCTTTCTTAGCCATAGCTGCTGACGATCTCGCCGATTGCCAACCCACTGCCACACTTCACCTGACTCAGGCCGAGCTGTGCGCGTCTGTAGGCCCTGGAAGGGTCTCTTCCCGCGATCATTCACCTTTCCTATCGAGATTCGATCGTCTTATGAGAGCACGATTCTACGCCCTGGCGTTTTCTTGTTTGGTTTTCACTCTGGCTGGCTGTGGCGGCGACGGAATTCCTCGCGCAGCCGTGAAAGGAACCGTCACTTACGACGGCAAACCGATCGAAACCGGAGTGATCATGTTCATCCCGTCCGATGTCTCGCCCATCGCCTTGAAGATCACCGATGGCATCTACGACTCGGAATCGGACGTTAACGATCGCCGGGGTGCACCGATTGGGGACTGCCAGGTGCAGATCTTCGGCGACAAGCCTTCCGGCAAGATCGTGACCGACATCACCACCGGCCAGAAGGTCGAAGAGTTCATCCAGTTCATTCCACCGAAGTACAACGTCAACTCGATATTGACCGTCACGGTCGAGGCCGGGGACCAGAACATCGACTTCTCACTCGACAATTAACACCTCGCCGACTCCGACTTACGCCCCTTCATCATTCCTTTCATCAAGGAGCCGTATCATGTCGACTCGTACCAAGTCGCGACCGGGTTTCACGCTGGTCGAACTGCTGGTGGTCATTGCGATCATCGGCGTGCTGATTGCCTTGCTGCTACCGGCGGTTCAACAGGCCCGTGAAGCCGCTCGCCGGATGCAGTGTGCCAACAACCTGAAACAGATGGCGCTGGCCATGCACACCTATCACGATTCCTTCGGACGCTTTCCGATCGGGGCGTTGATTGTCGATGATGGTTCGCCATGGTCTTCCAACCGCACGACCTGGCTGGCCCGGATTCTGCCGCAGATCGAACAAGTCGCTTTGCATGCCCAGGTGAACTACACCAACAACAGCTACGACACCTCGAACCCAGATATCGCCAAGATCGAAATCGCCGCGTATCGCTGCCCGAGCAGCGCCGACGATCCAAGGACGACCACAACCAAAGAAACGGCACCAACCGACTACGCTGCGTGCGTGGGGCATGCCTGGAACGTGGGTGGCAATGATATCAATAACCAAGGTTGGGGAGCCGTGATCGGGCCTCAGAAAGGGAAGGGGATCATGGCAGCCAACGGCGATATGCGATTCGCCGATGTCACCGACGGCCTTTCCAACACGATGGCAATCGCCGAGATCTTGCACGGCAAGTGGTACTCGAACAACTCGACACGGCCGTCATGCATCTCGGGAACGCTGACCGAAGCGACCGACGAGCGCAACGGCGACTCGTGGTTGATCAGCAAGTACATTGACGTCTTCTTCAACACCCAGTACACGCCGAATCCGTTCAGCCCTGACTGCCAATACCAGGGCTTGTGGTTCAATGTTGCTGCCCGCAGTCAGCATCCCGGCGGCGTCCAGACGGCACTCGGAGATGGTTCGGTTCGCTTCATTGCCGAGACCATCGACTTGAGCACGTGGCGTAACCTAAGCAACCGCGACGACGGCAACGTGCTGGGTCAGCTCTAATCCCACGGTAGTTGTTGGCTGGGCGCGCAGAGTACGTCCAGTCGGTGATTCAAGCGTGCCGGCAGCGCGCAAAAAAAACGCCGCGACTTGCATCGCGGCGTTTTTTTAAGCTCGGATTGTGGTAACCCTCAAGGTATTGGTCGTTAAACCAATTCCTTCTTTGCACCGATCAAGGTTCGTAGTCGTTCAGCCAGCAGAGCCGCGTCAAACGGCTTCTTGAACGTCTCATTAATCGTGGAGCGATCGAAGCTCATAGAGCTTCCATCATCGGGCAACAAGGCGATCAGAATCGTTTCCGCGAAGTCCGGATTCCGACGCAGATTCTGGCAAATCTGCAATGCCTCGATACGTCCGATCGAGAAATCCACGATAATGCAGTCCGGGTGAAAACCTTCGGCTTGAATTCCCGCCTCAAAACCACTCGCGGCCACGCAGACCTTGAATGCTTTTTCGAGCGGAAGTTCGCGACGTAGATTTTCCACCAATACCTGGTCCTGAGCAACGATCAGCACCTTGGCCATGGCTTCGTCTTCCAAGTCGCCAAGGGGCATTCCGTGTTCTTTCAGGAACTTAATCAAATATTCCCGCGGGATGCGTCGGTCCTGGGATCCAGGAATACGATACCCCTTAAGGCGGCCCGAATCGAACCACTTACTGACAGTGCGGGGGGCCACTTTGCAGATCTTTGCGACCTGTCCTGTTGTGAAGACCTTCATCACAGGCTCTCCATTACTCTTTCGTTGAGTTGACCTCCACTGTGCTTCCGGTTCTGACGGAAACACGAAAATCGCCCCTCATCTCCGACTTGGACTCCTCTGGCGATCCCTCGCTCACGGCTATGGGAGAGTCGTCTATCGTCAATGTCTGGGTCAGGGCGCTACAAACGCTGCTTCTCTTGTGGCTCGTACTCAGATCCTTCTGAACCGCGCCGTTCAAGCGGAAACCGGATCCACTACTCACGACTTAGTTCACAAGGAGCGTTCCGAAGAACAAACCTCATTCACCTCTCTCGCAGCGGTTCGGCGATGCGGTGACCAATGGGAGAATCCCAAACAGAACAACTGACGCAGGAGCGAGGTCACGCTCTGATGCGCAAGCTTCAGCTTGTTATAGATTCCCCCCTTGGCCGGCTGACTACCCACGCCAATTGCAACAAGTGCTGCAATCGGGAAGTGTGTAACAGGCCTTCCGAAGGTTAATTTCGAAGTTTCGGGGGTACTTTCTTTAGCATCTTTCCGATCTGTTTGGTGCGATCTTCAAATTCGCCACCAACGTCACGGCCAGATCGTGCAGATTGTTCCGGTTTTAACGGTATGTTCTGCCGCTAGCGGATTGTCCGTGCGCAAGGAATTATTTGCGGACGCCGATCAAAAGGCCACTGCCGGTTGTTGGTTTCGTACCACGGCAAGCCGAACCGTTGGCACCGCGAAAACCGGCGACTTTGCCTGGACAGTTGCTTCCGATGACCAGAAGCCAGATCGTTCTCAGGCAGGCATGACACTCATACGCCCGGCCTTACCATGCGGTTCGACATCTTTGGTAAGGCTGCATATAGATCGAGCTAGCAGCGGTTGGTATCGTGGGTGGCATGAACACCGATGAAGAACCAGAAAAAATTGCCGACGAGCCTGCTCCCGTTCAGCCCACCGCCTACCTGGTAACGGTGTCGCTCGCATTGATTGCTGTTCTGGCCTTACAGATCGGCTACTGTGCCCGGTTGGTTGTCGAGTTTCCGGTGTTGATCGGCATCGCCGGCTTCATCGTCTTGATCGCTGTGGGACTGCTGGTGGCGCAGTACCTGGCGACGTTTAGGCATTCGTCCATCGCCACCCTTGTCGCCATCGTTCTGGCACCCCTGCTGATAATTCATGGCCTTCCTTTGCTCATCTATCCGTTTACCCGCCAGTTCGCTGCGGCCTCCTTTTCTGTAATGGCGATCTTACAGTTGCTGGCTACCGGCCTGGCAATCATTTCATTGATGGTGAATGCCAACTGGCTTTCCATTCTGTCGAAGGCACGCAAAGCGGGCGAACCTATCGGCCGAGTCAATGCGTTCACGCTGTACGAACTGCTGGGAATCACCGCCGTGCTGGCGCTAGTGGCATTTCCATTCGGCGGGGTCGGCAGCACCGTGCCGGGTCAATTGCCCGTTCAAGGGAGTGGGCTTTCGAAGAGCGAGGTTCCCTTCGACACACCCATCGGGGCGACACAGATCCACTTCCTGAAACTTCCCAGCGGAGAGGTCGTTGCCGAGTGGATCGCCCACCCAGAAGACAACGAGCAATGGGTGACGCAAATCGAACTCGATTCAAAGGCCCGCGATTTCGACTACCAGCAGGCAGCCCCCGCCAGTTCGGTTTCGCCGGTACCAGAGTCATACGATCCCCAATCCATTCTGCAAGACCGAAACCTACACGGTGCCAACGTCGTGCGTTGGACGCTGGATGGCTATCGCCACGAAGTGCAGTGGGTCCCGGACGATCCAGAGCAGCGGACCTACTATCATCGGGAAGCGATCGATTGACCAAATCCGCGACCGGTAAGCTTTCGCTTGCTAAGCTGGCGGCATGCAATCTCCACGGCCCAACGTTCTCGAAATCGCTTTTGCGATCGGCACCATTCTTGGTTCGCTCTGGGTCGCAGGGGTCATGCTGGGCGCGACCTACTCGAGCGGACATTTGATTCACAATCGTCTCGAGTTAGCCACGCTCGTCCTTTGCAGCATTGTTGGGCCAGGCATGCTGGCTTGGCAGCAATATCGCTCGACTTTCCGCCAAAAAACCTCTGCCGCCCGCTTCTGCATGATCATGTCAGCACTGCTGACGATCATCAGCCTTGCTACAAGTTGCATCGGGCCATTCGGTATATTGATCGTCAATATTGCCCACTTTTTAGTGTTCGAGCACGACTCTCGCGTCGCTGAAGGTGCGATTCTAGTTCTCGTGCTACTTGCCTTCGTCTGCGATATCACCTGGTTCGTATTGAATGCACAATGGTGGCAAAGCCTGAAAGCACGTGATGCAGCCGCCGATGCTAAAATCGGTCCGGCGTTCACGATCGTCGACGCGATCGCTTTGTTCGCCGGGATCTTGGTTGCACTGGCATTCGCGATCCAAAGAGTTCAATTGCAGGTGTCATGAACGAAACCCAGCCCATCGCTCCCATTCCCTCGGCACCGAGACCTGGCTTCGTTCAGGTATCGGCCGCGCTGATAACCATCGGCGCGGCGGCGGCTACGATCGGTATCATGCTGCCAGGGCTGATCTATTGGGAGGTCTGCTTTACGGCGGGCTCGGTGCTATTCGTTCCGCCTGCCTTGTACTTCCTTTATCAACAATACCGCTCGACCTTTCGCCATGACTCTAGCGCAGCCGCGAGGATTCTGGCGATGTGCGTCGCCGCCGCTTGTCTGGTGCTGGTGGTCACGCAGACGCTTGGCTTTGCGGAACTGAGATCAAGCCAATCGCCGCTTATGGTTGTGGCCGTAGTGCTCGCGATCGATCTTACCGTGCTGGTGGTGATTGTTTCGCATTGGCGTTGGTACCACCAGCTTCGAGCCGCAAACGCGGAAGGGTATTGGCCGGCCGCTTCGGGAAGCTTCAGCTTGAAAGAACTTCTACTGGCGTTTGGCGTGCTGGCCGTCGTGCTGGGGATCGGTATCCCACTGACCAAGCCGAACGAGGGAATCCGAGTCAATCCGCAGCAAACGCCCCTGGGGCTGCCCTCTGGTGCCCGGGAGGTGACGTATCGGCGAACTTCGTACACGATTCGATATCAATGCCACCTCGATGAAGCGTCGTTCCTTGCCTGGCAGGCCAAACGCGACGACTGGGAATTCGAGCCCATCTCGCAAGCATCGCTTAAGATTCTCTCGGAAGACCCGGCCACGCCGCTGGCGCTGGTCCCGCACATCGTCCAGAGCGGCTGGGTATACCATTGGCATGTCGAAGACCAAGGCCTTACCATCACCTACGACCGCGACGAGGAACGGCTGTTTTATTATTCTCATAGCCGGTAGGGGTTCGCCGCGGAATCGTTTGCCCGCCGAGCCCAGGGAATTGATTTCCAGGGGCCGCTTCAGTACAACGATGCCATTCCTCTTTTCGCGAGGCTAACGATGACCTGGCCGCAATTCCACGTCAAAATGGTTGGCAATTGGATTCGCCAAGCACTGCTTCTGGGCATGCTTGTACTTTTGGGTTGTGGAGAAAGTGGTATGTCGCAGCAAGATCCGATGGAAGAGTTTGTGCTCAGCACGCAAAGCCAGACGAAGGCTCGTGCCGAAGCGGTCTTGTCTCTGCAAGGGAGCGAGGATGTCAGCCATCTGCTCCAGCCGATCGATCTGCCGGATCTGGAAAGCAACCAGAGTGAAGAGGCCGAGTACGCTCCGAACCCAGCCGTCGAATGGGTCATCGAAATCGAGTTCACCGAGCTCGAGCAGATCTCGGTTGCCCAATTGAAGGAAATCTTCGACGGAACGTTCGACCAAGGAGAAGGACGTCCCACAATCTTCGGCAAAGATGCCCAGACCAATCAATGGACCTACGCAATTGCCGCCGACGGGCCTGAATCGGTCACGGCGGTTCAACTTGCCTGGGATTATTTCCAGGCCTGGAAAGGGCCCGAGTCGATCTGTAATGAACTCGGCTTCCAGAAACGCCTGGACGCGACCAGCGCAGTCTTGCAGGAACATTCCATCGCTGCCAACATCACGCCAAGCCGCCTGCCGAAGGAAGCTTTTGCCCGGACCGAAGAGCTGGCCGTATTGCCGGAAGATTACGACAAGTACTTCATCATCCAACTCCAGGCGCCCGAAGGAACGGTCTTCGAGGGACGCGACATCTGGGACGTGATGCACTGCCTGGGGCTGATCTGGGGCGACATGGACTGCTTCCACTGGGACAACCCCAGCGGAATCGGCGACGACTATTTCTTCAGTGTCGAAAGCACCACGCCGCCAGGGTTCTTCCTGCCAGAGCAAATCGCTGCCGGCGAACTGCAAACCGAGGACCTCATCTTCTTGTTCAGCATTCCTCGCTCGGCCGCCCCGCTCGAGGTGATTTCACGAATGGACAAGGCGGCCCACTACGCCCAGAAGCGACTTGGCGGCACGATTCATTACCAGGTGGGGGAAGACCGGATGTCTCTGGAAAATGCCACGAACGAGGTTCGCCAAATGGCAGACATCCTGACCGAGAATGGCTTCCAGCCAGGAAGCGACAGTGCCCTGCAACTGTTCTAAAACTGGCTGATCGTCAGGGCCCCCACCTCGGACGATCAGCCGACCCTCATCCAATTCGACGAACCGCCATGATGAGCGAAATACCATTCCCGCGGCCTCATGCCTGGCAGATTGTCGTGCTGACGATCGCCATGCTGGCCGCGTTGGTAGTCGTTGGCTTTATTCTGCAACGCCTGCCAGTCCTCCGTGAAATGAATTGGATGGTCGCGTGTGGTATCCTGGTACTGGCGATCTTCTACGTCCTTTCGCAATATAATGCGATCGTTCGCAGCAACTTCGACACGACCTGTTTCGCCATGGGTATTTGCATCCTGACATCGTTGCTGACAGGGATCTATTGCGGCGGGGCGTTGCTGACATATCTGACCGGCTGGTCGCAGCACATCGAGCCCGGTTTCGTCCGGCTGTTAATCGCGATGTTCGCGTACCTCTGCATTTCGACAGCGGCACTCTTGGCGAACTTTTATTGGAAGCAAACGCTCTTCAATGCTATGGCGCTGAAACGGAAACCGCCGGAGAGCCCCAAGCTAACGCTACTAGACCTGATGATGAAGGTCCTGGCGATCTGTGTCGTGCTGGGCGTTTGGAACCTGGCTCGCCTCCTAGAGAAATCGCACTAGCCGCTTTGGTTCGGCTGGTTCTAAGCGACGGAGACATCGCCGTCGCCTGTTTCATTGACGTCGTCGAAGCGGACGCTCACTCGTTTCGAGATGCCTGATTCCTGCATCGTCACGCCATGCAGCGTGGTCGCAGCGGCCATCGTGGCTTTCGAGTGGCTGACGATCACGAAGCGGGTCCAATCGAGGAACCCGTTCAGCACGTCGACGAAGCGGCCAATGTTCGCTTCGTCCAATGGACCGTCGACTTCGTCCAGAATACAGAACGGGCTCGGACGGAACTGGAAGATCGCCAGCAGCAACGTCACCGCCGTCAGGGCACGTTCACCACCGGAGAGCAGCGAGATGTTCAGCGAGCTCTTCCCAGGTGGAGTAGCGATCACGTCGATCCCCGCTTCCAGGATATCGACCCCTTCTTCAATGATGATGTCGGCAGACCCACCACCAAACACGCGGCGGAACATGACCTGGAAGTTGCTGCGAACGGTCTCCAGCGTTTCTTCGAATAGCCGACGACTGTCGACGTTGATCTTGCTGATGATGCGTTCGAGCGACTCTTTCGCTTCGGTCAGATCTTTTAACTGACCATCGAGTTGTTCGAAACGTGTCTGAAACTCGTCCAGCTCTTGCAGGGCCTGCATGTTGACCGAACCAATGTTGCTGATCTTCCGTCGCAGATCGGCGATCTCTTCGTCGATGGCGGCTCGATCGCCAGGCAGTTCGACCGCTTCAAGATCGAGTTCCGTCTCGGAGATTTCAATCCCGTAGTCATCGCGAAGGCGTCGTTCGAGCGTGCCTCGTTCGTGCCGCAGATCGGTGAAGGCCAGCTCTTTGCGGTGCAATTGATCGTCAGCCGTGCGTTGTTTCTGCCGGGCATCGACCAGCCTGCTGGTATGTTCTGCCTTCTCTTTTTCCAGTTGCTTGCGAACCGAGCGTTCGGTCGCCAACGTTTCCTGCGATTCGTTCAGCATGAGCATGGCCGAAGCGTACTCGCTGGTAGCTCGCAAGATTTCCAACTGCTGGTTCTCGATCTTCTTGCGGTTCTGTTCGATCGAACCATGGATCTCGTCGATCGCCTGCGTACGCTCGGCCAGGTTCTCTTGCAGACGCTGGCTGGTTGCCTCGTGCGACTCGACTTGCTGTTCGGCTCGGGCCAGCTCGACCTTCAAGCCGGTGATCTGGCTACGGCTATCGCTGAGGCTCGCTTCCAGTTCGCCCAGAATTTGCGTGAGTTGTTCGCTGTTGGTTTCCAACTCGGCAATGGTCTGACGGGTCGAAGCGAGTTCGACTTCCTGCTGCTCGAGCTGCTTCGAATCGTTCTCGACGCGGGTCTCGATGGTTTGGCGCTGCTCCAGGCGTTTCGACAGCTCCGAGTCGGCGTCAGCAATCCGCGATTCGAGCCGCTGCTTGACGAGGCGATGCTCCGTCAACACCGACGACGCCTGCTGCTGCTGGCCGACCAGTTCTTCCAACGATTGACGCTGCTGCGACACTGTATTTTGCAAGTCGGTCAGCGAAGCGAGTTTCTTTTCGTGGGCTTCTTCCAGCTTCTCGACTTCGTTCCGCAGCGCTCGCAGTTCACTGCGTCGCGAAATGATACCACCCACGTTCGTCGTTGGGCCGGCATAAACGCGGCCGTCCGCTTCCAACATTTCGCCGTCGCGGGTTACAAACCGCAGCGGCTGCTGGTAACGCTTTCGCAGTTGCAAGGCACTGCGGGCATTGTCGACAAACCAGATGCCACCCAGCAGGAACGAAGCGACCGGCTGAAACTCTTCTTCCGCTTCAACAAAGTCGAGAGCACTGCCCAGCACGCCTGGCTCGTCGCGAAGACCTTCCGGTTCTTCGATGGCCTGGGTAGGCAGTGCCTGCAGATCGAGCAGACCGACACGGCCTGGGAAGATCACTTCGCGTTCGAGTACCTGTTGCAGCAGGTCGCCACTTTCGAGCAGCACCAACTGGGCCGAATCGGCTAGGGCGATTTCGATTAAGCGGGCATATTCGACATCGACACGCACCACGTCCGCCACCAAACCGATGACCGACTGAAACAGCGGCAAGCGTTCGACGCGGGCCCGGGAAAGGACTTCCTTGACGCCGGAGTTCACCCCTTCGCTGGTCCGCTCCAGTTCGTCGAGCACCGAGGCTCGTTCGGCAGCGACCGCGCGGCGACGCGACAAGGCATCCAAGTCGGCCTGAATATCGGCCGCTTCTTGTTCTTTCTGCCGCAGCAAGCCTTTCGCATCGGTGACGTCGGCCTGAGCGGTCGACAGGTGTTCGACCAGGCCTCCCTCGTCCTCGGTCAATTGCTCCAGTTCGCTGCGATGTTCCTCCAGGCGAACTTCGTCTCGTTCGATCGCCTTCTCGATGCCTTCCAGCTGATTGCGGTCCGACTCGATACGAGCCTTGACCGCGCCCAGGGCATTGTCGAGCGTCGAAACGTGACGCAGCAGTTCCAGGTGCTGCTGACGATTAGCTTCACCTTGTTCCCGCTTGGCTTCGATTTCGGTCTGAACTTCAAGCGTCGCCGCTTCCACGCTTTCCAGGTCGGCCGAGACCACGTCGCGCTGCGTACGCGATTTGGCCAGATACTGCTTCGAGGCAGCCAGTTCGGTCGACAGCGTCCGAAGGGAGGCGATGTTGCGAACCAGGTTCAGCGAGAGATGGCCCGACTCCTGCTCCAGATCGATCAGTAGACGGTACTGCATACCGGAGGCAGAATGAATCGTCGCGAGCCGTTGTGACAGGCGGGCATGCTGTTCTTCTTTTTCGGCCAGGGCACTTTGCAGTTCAAAGAGCCGGGCCTCGGAGCCTTCCAAGCCCGCTTCTGCCGTGGCGATAATCTCTTGGGCGCTGGCTTGCTGCTTCCGGAGATCTTCCAGCTCGCTGGAGTATTGATCGACGCGAACCGAAAGGCTGTTCCAGTCCTGCATCCCGACGACGGTTCGCAGCAGCTGAAGCCGCTCGGTGTATTCGCGATATTTTTGAGCCTTGCCGGCCTGGGCTTTGATGCTGCGATACCGCGAGCCGACTTCTTCGACGATGTCGGAGAGGCGAACCAGGTTTTGCTCGACACGTTCCAGCCGCCGCTGGGTTTCGATCTTCTTCGCTTTGAAGCGGCTGATACCGGCTGCCTCTTCAAACACGGCGCGGCGATCGCGGGGCGAAGCCTGAAGCAGCGTATCGACTTTTCCCTGTTCGATAATACTGTAGGCGTCGGTGCCAATCCCGGTGCCGCGGCAAAGGTCTTTCACATCGCGGAGGCGGCACGGATGGCGATTGATCAGATACTCGCCTTCGCCACTCCGAAACACACGCCGGGTGACGTGGACTTCGGGGGCGTCGATCGGCAGAGTTCCCTCGGAATTAT
Organism: Bremerella sp. JC817; assembly: GCF_040718835.1. Classification (NCBI taxonomy): domain Bacteria; kingdom Pseudomonadati; phylum Planctomycetota; class Planctomycetia; order Pirellulales; family Pirellulaceae; genus Bremerella; species Bremerella sp. JC817. The sequence continues at coordinate 186,138 of NZ_JBFEFG010000259.1, forward strand.
CGAACACGATGGTCGCCTCGGCGGCGTTCATCGGTTTGCGTCCATGGGCGGCCGAGCCCTTGAAGATGACGTCGGCCATTTCCTTACCACGCAGGCTCTTGGCACTTTGCTCGCCAAGAACCCACTTGATGGCGTCGACAATGTTCGATTTGCCGGAACCATTGGGGCCGACAACCACCGTGATTCCCTCAGGGAATTCCAGGCGAGTCTTGTCGGCAAAACTCTTAAAGCCGTGAAGCTCTAAGGCTTTCAGCATGGTCGGCTCCGAACCGGCGACGGATTAATAGGACACCAAGGGCAAACATACCAGCGTCCTCTAATCGAACGTTGGGATCAAGGCGTCATCCCCGTCAGCGTAGGTCTTCACATCCGCCGACTCTTCCGGTTGGGGGATTTCTTCCGACTGGGTGAAGTTCTCTGTGACCGATTCCTCAGTGCTATCCGACGCTTCCAGTTCTTCGGTGCGGACGTACTTGCGGTCTGGGCGTGGCATGGCGTTCACTTCGACGCGAACGTTCAAATACCCCTCGTTTCGGAGGGCAAAGACCGTGCGGACAATTTCGCCGTAGCCACAGTCGATGGTCGCCAGCGACTTGATTACGTCCTTCAGCTCGCTCGAGCAGTATTGCTCCAGTTCGCTGCCATCGGGCTGGAAGCGGACAATTCGGAGCTTACGATGCCCATCCGAGCGAATTGTCAGGCCTTCCGGACCAATATAAGCGACATCCCCTTCCAAACGGACTTCGTTGCCGAAAATGACGATTTCGGGCCGATCCTTCAAGCGGAAGTGGACCAGTGGGGTAGAAGCGGAACGGACCAGGTGCATGTGCACGGCGTTCTCCAAGAGATCGCCCGCCACCGAAGGGAGCACAGCCGAACGCTTCTTCAACTGATCGAACGCCCCGTAACGAGCTTCCGCGCTTTCTGCGTGCAGCAGGCCTTCCAGGCTATCGATCACATCCAGGTCGTCAAACGAGCCCAACGCCACCAAAGCACGGTAACGGAAACCGTTGTGGGTTCGAGCCGCTTCGGTCAGAGGTTCGATACAAGCAGGATCGCTCAAAAACGCCAGCGATTCCGCGGAACAGAAGCGGACCAATTCGCTGTTCGACGATAGCCCCTTCTTGAGCGAAGGAATCCCTTCTTTGCCGACCGCTTCCAGCTTCAACGCACCGGCCTGGGCGGTTTCTTCCTGGAGAAGTTCTGCTTCACACTCGATGATATGGCGACGGCGGAACTGGGTTCCTTGAGCGATCGGGATGAAGCGAATCACTCGCATGTAGCGGTTGATGTTGCCTTCGTACAGCGGATGCACGTCCAACGCGATGAACTTGTCGGTCTTCGGCGTGGCGACACCTTGCTTGCTGCCGTTGCGGTACATGTAAAAGCGGTTGTTGATCGCCGTACCGATATTAGCACTGGCGGCGATCGAGGCCTGGCCTTCAATCAAACCAAGGCCCAGCGGGCGTTCTTCTTCCATCACGGCGCCACCCAGGATGTAGCCGCGTGTCATGTTCGATTTGCCAGAGTTGCCTTCGACAACGCTATCGAGCACGACGGGGCCCGACGCTTTGGCGACAACGTTACCGGTACGAGGGCGACCACCAAGGAACGCCATTTCCGAGAGGCGAGTTTCCGGGGCGTAACCATGTTCGATGCTAACCGTGTCGGTTTCTGCCGGAGCGAGAATGCGGACATCGATGGTGTCCCCTTTGCGAGCCCCAGGAGGAATCACGGCTTCTGCCATGACCAGCGCGGTGTTGGGATTTTTCATCCACATTTGCGGCTGATCGACTTCGCGAACGCGCATTTCATTCAGCAGCAGATCGCGGGCAGGGGAGGGAGGTGGATCGCTACCGGTGCCACGAAGCCCGGTCAGCAGCGTAACCCCTTTCACCACGGCCGTGTTAAGACCGCCCGGAACGGTCAGATCGCCGACCATCCGAACTTTGTCCCACTCGTGGGAAGGTTGCTTTTCATCTACTTCTTTGCTGGTCCACGGGCTGATGCAGCCTGCGGTGACCAATGATCCGCCGATCATCAGACTGAGAAGTAGATAACGTGCCGTATGAGAGCGTCCGTGCGGTGCCATTAGGTGCAGATCCGTCGATAAACCTACGGTTTGGCCTAGGGAATTCCTTTCCCGAAAGACCATTTCGCCCGAGACCATAGAAGAAACTGATAGCACCGGTCAAGATCAGATTTTCAGGCGACCACCCGCGGAAGACCGATCCCGTCGGGTAACCTGCCGCCGCCTTAGACCGCTGCCAGGATTGCAGCGGCCTCGTACAAGGCGACATGGATGCTTACAGGCGACGAAGATGGAACCCTCCGTCGACGTTGATCCGTTGGCCGGTGCTGAACGGAAAATAGTCGGCACAGATGGCCGAAACCGCCTTGGCAACATCTTCTGGCTGGCCCCATCGTTTGATCGGGCTCAGGCCATCGGCGATTTGCTGATCGTATTTCTCTTTGACAGGACCTGTCATGTCGGTGGCAATGACACCGGGGCAGACTTCAAAAATTTGAATCTTCTCGTCCCCCAGCCGATCGGCGAACAAATTGGTCATCATCGCCAGGCCCGCCTTGGCAATGCAGTAATCGGCCCGGTTAGGGCTACTGGCATAGGCCGAAAGGGAGGACAGATTTATGATCTTTCCGCCGGCGATGATGCCTTGCTCGATCTGGCCGAGCATGCTGTTGGCGGCGGCCTGAGAGAGGAAGAACGGGCCCTTCAGGTTGGTATCGAGCACCAGGTCCCAGTTCTCAGGCGTTGCTTCCAACAGGTCGAGTCTGCCTGGCGAGGTGATGCCGGCGTTATTGACCAGAACATCCAGCCGCTGCCATTTGGCCAACGTCTGCTCGAGCAGTTGGGCCCGGCCTTCCGGCGAAGCGACACTTGCCTGAACGGCAATGGCCGCGCCGCCAGCCGCTTCGATCTGGGCGACCACTTCGTTGGCGGCATCCGGGCTCGAATTGTAATTGACCGTGACACAAAAACCGTCGGCCGCCAGTTGCAGGGCGATCGCTCGACCGATTCCTCGGGAACTGCCGGTGACGATGGCAACAGGATTCGACATGGGAAAGGACTCGTCAAAGATAGATTACGAAGGCGCATAAAAAAACGGGGCGAGGATTCATCGTAGAATCTCTCGCCCCGTCGGTGGAGGCGACCTCTGGAGCAAATGACCCAAGCTCCAGAGGTCTGACCGGAAGCCCTCTGTGAAGCACTTGCCAAGACGGCCGACCCAGTAGCCGTATATTCTTGACAAGTATGAGCTTCAGCCCAGGAGGGGGGGCAGGCAGTTCCCGCAAACTACCAACGACAAAGGACTTCCGATGTCCATTTCCTGTAACCTGTCGCCACTTTGTGTCAGCGACGGGGGAGTAAATACGAAATCCCCAGGTCCGTGTCACGACCGATTTCTAAAAAATTTTTCGCCAGCTAAGCATTGGCGAATTGGTCCATTCAGCCCCGATTTAACAAACCGATTGACGCTGGCTGGCAGACTGTCGCTGGGAATCGAATATCACAAGAGGTACCATGGCGCCCGGTCCTGTTCATTGACGAAGTGAAAACCGGTAGAAGAATCGTTCGCTATGCCAGCCCATCGTTACGCCCAAACTCTCGTCTTCGCGATCGCCCTCGGTGCGGCCACAGCAGCTTTTTCAGCCGAACCTGCCGAGCAGATGGGGCAATGGGGGCAGTTGTTTCGGCCAGCCAGTGTCCCTTCGATCGCCGGGAAAGATTGGATCGAGTTCGAGACCGGGCCCTACGACTACGATCTCAAACACCGCGGCTGGCGGATGGACGATGATGCCGAACAGCTTCAGATCTTGACCTGGGAAGGGGAACTGCAGCGGTTTCGCAAACCGAAGCCAGGCGTCACGCGGCCAGAAGTTGAAAAGGTCGAACGTGATCCGAATGGAAGAATCGTGAGCATGAAGATTCGCCACGATCAAGATCCTGGTTTCATGACGGCCTGGGAGATCGAAGAGTGCGACTTCACCGAGATGTGTGAGTATCAGCTTAAAGGGTGGCCACCGGCGATCGACGTTGGGTTCATGAACCGGGCAGATCAGTTTGCCTACGACAAGAAGGACGCAATGCGAAACCTGGTCGATAGTGCCAAGTACGCGGCCTACGCCTTCGATCATGGCGAAATCGAAATAGCCAACCAGTTGCACAAGCTGGCCCGCGATCAGCACAAAGCCTACCTCGAAAAGTATCGTGAAGCCGAGCAGGATCTCGATCAATTCTTAGTCGAGCATCAAGCCCGAGAACTGAGGACGAGCGCCATCCGCCGTGGCAGAGCGGGGATTTCACGAGGCGAACTACTCGCGTTATGGCAGCAGATTCTGTCGCTTCCCAAAAACAAGCTGCAGCCGGAAGCGGACCAAATGGCGACCAGCTATCAACGTTTGATCGAAGAAGATATCGACTGGGAAGAACCCCGGGCCGATGAAATTGCATCGATGCCGGTCGACCAACAGGTTGCCTATTGGATGCATCAACTGCGAGACCATAATGCTCGCCAGCAAACCGAGCCTGGCATGTGCAATGTCTTGCTGGTGCCGACCGTTCCGGAGGGAGAAACGGCTCCACCCAACCCGGCGGACGAACTCCGCAAGCTGGGCACCGCCGCGATTCCGGCTTTGATCGAGCATATGGACGACACGCGTCCCACGCGCTGCTTCGGCTATTGGCGAATCGCTTCGGACGATGATATTCATCTGCTGACCTATGGCGATTGCTGCGTGCAGATCTTCGAGGCCATCGCGAACAAGCGGATCTATCGCCGAAAGACCACCACCAGCTATCCCAGCACCGATGGTCAGGCCGCCGATTGCCAGGCGAAAGCAGCCGCGTGGTGGCAAGAGCAGCAACCTTAGCCGAACATTTTCTCCTCATCGGTTATGCTGAAAGCTGCGACGAAGCGGGTCGGCAAGATCGAACCTGGCCGACTGCTTCCTGATGCCTGGGGAATGTGCCACTGGAGGGCGTAATGAATCAACCTGCTCGAAGCCTAGCCCAGACGAACCTTTCGATCTGCCTGCTGGTCGGGCAAGCGTTGTCGGTCGCCAGCGCTGCCGAGCAAGCCCCTCGGCCCACCGCTGAGGTCGCCGAACAGATTACGCGATTCTCGCGTTTGCTCTCGCTCGAAGATCCTCAGCTTCTGGTCGATAAGCCTTGGGCAGTCATCGAAACAGGCCCGAGCAATGTCCCGAAAATGCTCGAAGGGTGGGTGATCGATCAGGATTCCGATCAGATTCAGCTGCTCGACTGGCAAGGAGATCTACGACGGCTTCGCTATCCTTCGGAAGATCAACAAAGGCCGGCATTGATGCGTCTCTTGAATGGCAAGCTCGACGTCGCCAGCCTTGAGCCGTCCGACTATGTGATCGCCTGGGAGTACCGCGAAGTCGATTTCGCCCAGCGAAGTCGCGAGTTCCTCCAGAAGTTGAAACGACGCGACCGCAACGCAATTACCATTCAAACGCTGCTCGATACGGCTCGCTATACGTTCGCGGCGTGGATCCAGGACGACCGCGAGCATGCCTTGGAGCTGTTCGATCAACTGGAACAAAAACAGCAAACGTTCCTCGATATCCGCGGCGTGCCTCATGAAGAGCTGGTCGAGCTCGATCCGTTTCTCGATTGGTTCTTCGCCGCCGAGCTCCGCACGCGGTCCGTGCTGATGACACGCAATCGCCATCCCTTCGGCGAGATCGCCCACCTCTGGCTGCGGATGGCTATGATGCCGGACGATTTGTTTCACGAAGAAGTGAAGAACCTCGTCGCCGGCTATCAACTGCTGGTCGGGGAAGAAGGAACCGTGCCGGAGCTTTCACCGCGTGAAATCGCCGCGCTCAGCGAGCAGGAACAAGTCGACTATTGGATGTATCACCTGCGGAACTACGTGTCGATGCCGACGCTGCTGATGCGAAACGTTCGCAAGGAAGTGAACCCGGCCCTCGAGTTGAAGAAGCTCGGCGACGCCGCCATCCCGACATTGATCGAGCACATGACCGACATGCGTCCGACGCGGTGCCAATCGCGCTATATTCGCTTCCAGCACATGCATGTCTGGCCGCTGCGTTATGGCGACTGCTGCGTGACGATCTTCGAGGATATGACGAAGCAGCAGATCTTCGACCGGGAAGCCAAGACCCATCATCCCACCTACGACGGCGTGGCGGCCCAGTGTCAGGCCAAAGCCCAGGCCTGGTGGGATGCAGAACAAACGCGACGCCAGCAAATGCCATAAAAATAGTTGCCGGTGGGGTGTGCAACCTCCACAATAGAGCCGTCCCCACAACCGAAGGATGGAACGACAGGAGGATTTCGGTGAATCGGTCAGCAATGGGTATCATCGTCGCGATGCTGGCGATGCTGGTTTCGCTGGAGGCAAGCCAGCGGCAAATCTGGGCGGAAGAACCTGACCCTCAGGTCATCTCGCGAATCCAAAGGCTCTCAGGCCTATTCGACGTCGCCGATAGCGCCGAACTGGAAGGGAAGCCCTGGGTCGAGCTAGGCACCGGTCCGTACAACGCGGCCGAGCGGCATGAAGGCTGGCTGTTGGAGCAAGCGGCCGGCTTCGTTTCGATCCGGACCTTTCAAGGCGAGCTGAAGCGTTTCCCGGTACCGCCATCCGGTGCGGAACGGCCGCGCATTCATTATGACTTGCAGCAAGAGCTGGTCGACGAACAACTGGAAAAGGCCGACTATCGACTGGCCTGGCTCGTCATCCCCTCGAACGTGCAGAATCGAGCCAGCTCGGTTCTCCGAATCGAACGCCGTAAAGCAGCCCACATGCGTCGAGCCGACGGCGTGCTTGAGATTGCCCGCTACGCTTATATCCTGCTAACGCAAGGCGACCTTGAGCAAGCCATCGAGATGTACCAGTTCGCGGAAGAAACCTATCCCAGATATCTGAAGCGGCTTGGTGTCACTGGCGAACAATATTCCAACTTGAACCAGTTTGTGGGGACGCATTACGCTCGCACGCTTCGCAATGATGCTTTGGCCCAGCGTTCCGAGGAAATCACGGACGAACAGATGCTCGAACGTTGGCTCCGCATTTCACGCGTGCCGGACAACGTCGACTACGAGCACGTGGTCTCGCTGGTCGAAGGGTACGTCTTGCTGGCTGGCGATCGCGATCCGTTTGAATCGGTCGTTGAAGTTCCCGACATGAAAGGGTGGAGCAAATCGCAGCAGGCGGAGTTCTGGGTTTCGGTCATTCATCGTCAGCCATGGCCTAACGATGGCATGACCGACACGCAGAAATCGATGAACGGGATCGTACAGCTCAAGGAACTTGGCCGCGCGGCGTTGCCGGCGATCGTCGGCCGGATGGACGACATCCGCCCGATGAAAATCACCACCTACTGGATCCGCCATAATGAAATGGGCTACTGGCCGATGCGCTGCAGCGATGGCTGCGTGCGACTGTTTGAAGAAATCACCGGCCATTCGCTTTACAGCCGGGAAGGCAAAATCGGGTATCCCAGCTACGACGGTATGGTGCCCATCTGCCGAGACAATGCCCAAAGATGGCTCGAGAATAAACGGGGACGTTCGAATTTGAGTGCCTCCAGCAGCCAACCCTAGGGCTACTGGATCATCATTTCTTCTTCGTCCGAAACCGAGAGCTGGATTTCGCCAGCATCTTCCAGACGACGCACGATATCGACGATCTGCTGCTGAACCCCTTCGACTTCCGACAGCTTGACCGAGCCGAGGAAGTCCATTTCTTCCAGCAGCATTTCGCCGGCACGTTTCGACATGTTGCCGACGATCTTGTCGCGCAAGTCCTGGCTGGCTCCCTTGAGTGCCATGGCCCACTGCGAGGTCTCGACGTTCTTGAGGACCGCTTGGATGTCTTTGTCGGCCAGCTTTTGAATGTCGTCGAAGACGAACATCAAGCGGCGAATTTCTTCGACCAGGTCTGGATCTTCCTGCGAGAGATTCTCGAGCAGGGCCTTGCCGGTGCTGCGGTCGGTAACGTTGAGGATCTCGGCCACGCTGGGGATACCGCCGGCATTTTCGAACGACTGGCTCATCACGCTGGCCATTCGATCTTCCAGCCCGCGTTCGACCTCGCGGATCACCTCGGGGTTGGTTTGCCCCATATTGGCAATGCGGCGAATAACCGATAACTGCCGCTCGGCCGGTAAGCCCGAGATCAACTCGGCACCATACGAAGCAGGCAAGTGAGACAAAATAAGGGCGATCGTCTGCGGATGCTCGTCCACGATAAAGGTCAGTAAGTTCTGACTATCGACCTTCCGCAAGAAGCCAAAGGGAACCGATTCGACCGACTGGCGGACGTTGTCCAGCGTTTCAGTCGCGTTCTTTCCCAGGGCCTTCGTCACCAGGCTTTTCGCCAGGTTGATCCCACCACCACCGCCTCCCAGTTGGTTGGGATTCTGCTCGGCGAAGGCCAGAATTGCGGCCTCTTGCTCGGCACCGCTCAAGTTGTCGAGCTGGGCGATCTCGATACAGACCGCTTCGACCTGTTTCGGCGTCAACTTCCCCATCAACTTCGCAGCTTCATCCTCGGGCAGCGTCATCAAAATGATGGCAGCCTTGCGGAGCGCTGGGTTCGAGAAGTGCTGGCTTGGGTCGCGTTTGGCCATGGTAGTCGACAGGGGACGACAGGAAATGAGAGGCTCGTGTATCCGTATTGATCGACAAGTTCGACTTTGACGATTAGTCAAAATCGCTCGGCGGCTCAACTGCTAGCATTCAAGCCATCCGAAAGGAGAGCCGTTAAATGCAAAACGGCAGCCGAATCCCACTGGGTTTCCGCTGCCGCGTCGATCTCAGGACCGGGTCGGGCCTGAGAGTTTTTAAATTAGATTCGATGCTTAGGCCATGACCGGCAGCGGGGTGAAACCAACCTTCAAGGCCATGGGGCCCCAAGGGCAGTCGAACGTCACGGCGATCGGCTTCACTTCCGATGGGAAGCGAATGTCAGGCGGGTGACCGACCACAACATTTGGCAAGCTGATCGAGAGCTGGAACTCTTCCAGTTCCGCCTTGGCCGAGCCTGCCACCATGTTGGCGATTTCACCGACGGCATCGACAACGTCGTCCGTCAGGCCATCGAATTCGCTGGGTTCCATCATCAGCATTGCGGCAGCCGCGTGGACCGCGACTTCCTGCGACAACAAAACTACGACCGAACCTTGGGCACGTCCAGAAAGGCCGATCACGCCGCTAACCTCAAAGCGTTCATTGACCTGATCGGCCATGCACAGCTTGTCCCGTTTAATAGAACAACCAAGCATGGTGTCGAAGGTGACAGTCGTAGAGCGGATGAACGGGTTGATGTATTCGACCAGCATGTTGGACACCAAGGTTCTAGGTGACTACTTTGACGCGACACTACCGTCTTCATTGGCTACGACTTCGACGCGTGGCGTGAAGCGGTTGTGGCTCGGAAGACTCCCAAAAATAGAGCGCTCACACGCGCGGTCAAACAGAAATTGCTCACGTCAGTGCTGTTTTTTGCCACCCCGATCGAGGAATGCAAAATTCGTTCAGCGGCATGTAGCAAAAAGGAAGGCATGCCAAATCGACCGTAGGGATTGCAACGATTGTCCGGCCCGATTTCACTAAGAAAACTCGCAATAACCCCACTGACCGTAATTTTCGTCAACTCCGACCTTCAGAGCTTCGGGTTTCCACTGCAATCGGCTTTCAAGCAGGGACAGTAACTGTTGACCAATCCATTGAGCCAGCAATTCGGTCGTGGTGTTGGGGATCTCCAGCAGTACGCATTCTTCCTTCGGAAAAACCCACCGTCGCTCCTCAAAGGTCGCCGTCACTTCCTTCTCGTCCGAGCGAACCTGGATGGTCGGATGCTGTGTGGGTAACAGCATTCGGTGATCGAGTCCGTTGACGATTTCCTGCAGCGAGTCTCGCAGGGCAATGAAATCGACGACGTAGTGATTCTCGTCCAGCGGCCCGTGCAGTTCGACTTCGACCTTGTAGTTATGTCCATGAATACGCTCGCAGATGTTGCCACCGAAGGTAATGAAGTGTCCCGCGCTGAATACCAGGTGATCTTTGGTCAGTTTGACCCAGTGACGAATCGGCATGGGGCGAGATCCTCGGCGAAGGGAAATGCGATCGACTAAACAAACGGGGCGACGATTTGATTCTGTCGCAAGCAGACCAGCAGGCCGGCCGCGATCAGATCGGCCGTGGTCCCGGGATTTCGCTTGTGACCATCGCAGCGGAGCCAAAAGTCGAGATTGGCTAGTTGCTGCAGGTAATCGTCCTCGAACGGCGGCCCGGCATCGATCACCCGCCGGGCCATCACGGCACATTGCTGAGCCAATTCTGGCCCATTCTTTCTGGCGATCAAGGTATCCGGAAGACGAGCCATCAACGCGATATGAGCATGCACAATCCGATGGCTGAGCGGAAGCTTCTGGCGGCTTTCATCCAGCAGCAGTGGGACCACCCAATCAAATACGTCGCTAAATCGCTGGACGTACTGACGCGCCACCAGATCGCGATCTGCCGCGATTTGCATCGCCTTGACGATATGCGACGGGGCCGTGCCGGAGACATCATGTTCGTCCGACTGTCCCATCCCGCCAGGCGTGGCCAGACGGATCGCTTCGTAAATTGCGGCGGCATCGTCGGCGGTTGATTGCCGAATGACTTCCGCGGCACCTTCCTGCAACTGGGTTTCATCCGCTGCGGCCACCAACGGTGCCATCAGCAAAATCATGCCCAGGTTCGTGTTGGTTCGTGTGACCAGTGAAGTCGCCTCGACCGCTTGCAATACCAGTTGTCCCAGCGGCAACGTCTTGGCCTGATCGAAAATCGGACCGATCGCGACCGCACTGGCGAGAAAGTCTTGCAGGGTGACATCTTCAAAATCAGCGCTGCGATGGACGTTGCCAGGTTTCGGAGCGCACACTTCGAGTGTGCAAGCCAACGTTGCCAGTTGGCCGATCGAGAGCCTTTTGGAATCGCTCATCGTGGCAACTCGGCCGCGGCGGCTTCCGGCTCTTCCTGCAGAAAATTGCGGAGCAGCGGCTCGATACGTTCGCTGGCGTCTTCCACGACGTAGTGACCACAGTCTTCGTAAACGGTGGCTCTGGCAGTCGGCCAGATCGTTTGAAACCTTTCAAGGCATTCCATGCGGAAGCACCAGTCTTTCGCGCCCCAGATCAACTGGATCGGCAGGTGCGAAAGAGAAGGCAGACGCTCTTCCATCTGCTTCAGCACGCCATACGTCGGATGGCTGGTCGACAGCGGAATGTCCTGCACGAAGCGAGCCGTCGCGATGCGGTTGTGATAGTTGTCGTACGGGGCGATGTACCCGGCACGAACGTCCGGCGTGAACTTCTCAGGCTTTTCGGTCGCCATGGTCAACGCTGGTCGGGCAAAGGCATTGAACGTGCGAACCATCCATGGGCCAAGCCCTGGAATACGACACGCTCGAATCCGTAGCGGACAGTATGGCGGCGGAAACGCACCGGTGTTGAACAGCACCAGACGAGCAAATCGATCAGGCCGCGCGAGAGCCGCTCCGAGGCCGATCGCACCGCCCCAGTCGTGCACCAGCAAATTGATGTCGCGCAGATCGAGCTGGTCGATCAACGTGACCAGGTTATCGATATGCTGCTGCAGGCAATAATTGTAGTTCTGCGGCTTGTCCGAAAGACCACAGCCGATGTGATCGACGGCGATCGTGCGATACTGATCCCGAAACTGCGAGACGATATTTCGCCAATAGAACGACCAGGTCGGGTTGCCATGCACCATCAAGATCGGCTGGCCGGAACCTTCGTCGACGTAGTGATACCGCGCATCGGGCAATGCCAGGTAATGCGACGAAAACGGATATAGCTTGCGCCAAGCGGCCGACTCGGACATGGTCTATTCGAGGTCTCGCGAAAGGATCGAAACCCCTAGTTTACCGGTTCCAAGCGAGATCACTAGGTGGCGGCCCACCTCAGCCACAGGGCAGGGGGCGGGTTCGCTTTCGCGACCAACCCACGCAGTTGGGGGCCAGTGCTACGGCACGTTGGCCATCTTGGCCCGCTTTTGCCAGAAATCGCGGGCTTCGCGCTGCAAATCGATGATCTCGTTTCGCTGGTCGCCATCGGGAAGATCGATGTTCATTGCCCGGCGAAAGACCCAGTCGCGGAAGAATTCCGACGCCGATTTGCTGATCCGAGGCTGTCCGTTCGCTTCGACAAAGAAGGGAGCGGTCGTGGCGTATTGATAATAGCCCGACTCTTCCGTCACGACACGCACCAGAAACCATCCCGAGTCGCTGAATTCGAGCGGCGGCAGAATCCCACGTCGGTCCTTATATTCGTCGAGCGAGACCTCGATCTCCTTCTTGCCGTTCTTGATCACTTCCAGATAGGCAATCCGCTGCCGCGTGGCGAGGCTCAAGGCGATCTGAAATTCGTGCTTTTCGCCGATATTGATCGGGAAAACGTGCCCCGGCGGATACCCTTCAACGCTCGCCCTTAACAACGGACCGTTGGTGACGAACAGATTTCCGGCGTCGATCGCATCCCACCAGGCATCGGGCGAATAGGTCCCTTCGACCTGGGCGTACACGCGATCGAGTCGCGATGACTCGGCGTCTTCATTGGTGCCATTGGCAGCAACGGGAGGGATTCGCACCCCAGTTTCCAGCAGTTTGTAATAGATATCGAGTGCCAGCCGAGCCTTGCCGGTGACATCTCCCTTGCGGATTTTGCCTGCTTCTTCGGCCAGCGGATGCTTGTCCGAGAATGTATAGCCTTCGATTTCCGGGCCTAAAATGGCAATCGAATCGAGCAGATCGTGCGAGATCCACAGTGGCAGGTCCGGTTCCAAAGGACTGGCCGCGGTGACGTGAGCCTTCTTCAAATCGGCCTCGAAGAACGTTGCCGCAGGGTACTCTGGCTGCAGCCGCTGCACCGGCAGTGGTTCGTTCATTCGAGAGAACCACAGCTTGCCGCCGGCTCGGGCATCTTCGCCCCCCATCTCCCACAGAGAACGAAATGTCCCGAATTCATCGCGTAATTTGGTGATCGGTCGCCCGGCCCACGGATTGATTTGATTGTTCCAGGTGATCTGCGTTCCCAGCACCAAATCGTCGGCCAGCATGATCGTTTCCAGGTCTTTCGTGCCACCAGAAAGTGCCACGTTGCCGGGATACCAGCCCTCCTTCTTCATGTCGATGAAGCGTTTCAGTTCGATCGTCCGGTTGTCGGTGTCGCCAGAATTGAGGATGAACGATCCTTCCATGAAGGGATATTCTGGCCCGGCATCGAGACGAAAGTTGTATGGCCCTGGCCGCAGTTTCATCTTCAAACTGCCTGTGAAATAGGCCGTTCCGTCGATCATCAATGCCCCGTCAATTCGCTGGGCTTTTTCGCGAGAGTTCAAAATCCGAATCTTCGCCGAGCATGGCAGTTGCGTCTCGGCATCGACCACGCGCAATTCGTATTCGGCGTAGGCAGCCAGCAAAATGGTTGGCATCAGCAGCAGTGCCGCCAGGGCCAAGCAATGGCGAAGGAAGACGAATACCGAAGATAAAAGCATGGCAAAGACAGCTATTTGAATAGGCGGCGCGTGTGCCGCTTGATCAGATATGGGATAATCGGCCGCTCTCCCCAGAGCGGCTTCCAAGTATAGAATAGCTTGCAGGGGGTTCCGCCGGATGCTTTAAATCGGGCGAAACGAACCCTGCTAATGTGTTGGAAGTTGTTTTCAGAACATCAGTTAGGCGAAATCGTAGAAGTTCATGGCTGAAGACTACTATCAAATTTTGGGCGTTTCTCGTTCCGCGACTCAGGAAGAGATCCGGAAGGCCTACAAGAAACTGGCTCAGAAGTATCATCCCGACCTGAACCCCGACGACGAGGCTGCGAAGACCAAGTTCAAGGAAATTCAGAACGCCTACGACGTCATCGGGGATGCCGAAAAGCGGAAGAAGTACGACCAGTTCGGCAGTAATTACGAACACATGGGAGCCGGCGGACCGGGCGGCGGTCCTGGTGGTTTCCACCAATGGCGATCGCAAGGTGGTCCTGGCGGCCCCGGAGGATCCCAGTTCGAGTTCGACCTGGGCGATCTCTTCGGCGGAGGTGGCGGCGGAGGCTTTGCCGACATGTTCGGTGGCGGATTCGGTGGAGGCGGCGGAGGTCGTCGTCGCCAGGCGCAACCGATGCGGGGCAACGATCTGCAGCACGACGTGAACGTCCCCTTCAAGCAGGCAATGGAAGGTGGCGAGATCAACCTGAACGTTCGTCGTCCCAACGGCGAAATGGAACGGCTGACCGCCAAGATTCCTCCTGGCATCGAAGATGGCAAGAAGATCCGTCTTCGCGGCCAAGGCGATCCGAGCCCCAATGGCGGACCGGCAGGCGACCTGCTTATTCGGATCCACGTCGACGCACATAAATACTTCACCCGCACCGGCAAAGACTTGGAAGTCACTGTTCCGATTACCCTGGGCGAAGCACTGCTGGGTGGCTCGGTCGATGTTCCGACGCCGGCTGGCACCGTCACTATGAAGATCCCCGCAGGCAGTTCCAGCGGACGACGCTTGCGTGTTCGCGGCCAGGGCGTGCCGGCTGCTTCTGGCGAACCTGGCGACCTTTATGTCGTGCTGCAGGTTGCCATGCCTGAAAATCCGACCGAAGAACTGAAGGAAGCGGTCGAAAAGTTCGCCAGCCAGCATCCGGAAGATCCTCGCAAGGACCTGCGCTGGTAAGTGGAAGGCATGCGTGTGACGGAAAAGTCTCAACGATTTTCGGCCGAGCTTCGTTTGAAAACGCCGGCCGATTTCGACGCGGTATTCACCCGCCGATCTTCCGCCGGCAACGGCTGGCTGGTGGTCTATGCGGCCCGCAACGATCTGGGAGTCTGTCGTTTGGGCCTGGTCGTGGCCAAAAAGAAGATCGGCAATGCCGTGCAGCGGAATCGCTGGAAGCGGCGACTACGCGAAGTGTTCCGCATCAATCGCGAGAAGCTTCCCCGTGGGTTCGACTTCGTGGTGCTGCCCCAATCGAAGATGCATCCTGGCTTTGCTGACCTCGAAAATGGACTGGTGCAGCTGGCCCATCGCGCGGTGCGGAAATGGAAACGCAACCACGGAAGCACCGGGCAACCTTCTTCTGGAAAGCCCAGTCCATGATGTTTCTATTTGCCGCCAGTCGGGCTTTGCTGGCCGAAGTGATGATCTTCCTGGTGCGGTGCTATCAATACACCCTCAGCCCCTGGGTCGGTCAGCAGTGTCGCTTCCAACCAAGCTGCAGCAACTACTTCATCCAGGCCGTCCGTAAATACGGACCGGTCTCGGGAGCGATCCGCGGGGCCTATCGCATCCTGCGCTGCAACCCACTCTGTAAGAGCGGCTTCGATCCTCCATAGCCACCCAACGGCTATCGCGCAACAAACGACGCCCGATCTCTCGCTAGCAGCGCCCCTTGGCAAAGTTTGCCGGTTACGCAAAAGATTCCACTCATCTCCACCGATACATGAGAGTGTGCTTTCGCAGAGATGCGGAAGGGGGAGCAACCATCTTTGCTGACTGCCAGGGAGTGGCATCCGCGATGCGGCTGTACGGGAAGAAACTTGTCGCGCTGATTACCGTCGCAATCTTGCTGAAAAGCGGGTGCGTCTCGGTTCGCTACGACGATGTCCACTTCCCCGATCAACCGACGATGGCGACCTGTGCCGCTCCGGAACACGCCATGCCAGCACTTGGATCGGTGACCGATCCGCAGCTCGAGCCACCTCCGGTTCCGCTGCTTTCGGAAGTGACCGAGGGCGAAATGGCTGAGGAAGTTGCCAAGCCACCGGCAAAACTTGCCGAACTGGCCATGGCACCTGCCGGCGAAGCTTGCGAAGGAGACTGCCCGCCCGAGTCGAATGGTATTTCGCTCGGATGGCATCATCGCCTGAAAGCGTTGTGGTGGATGCATCGTGCTAAGAAAGAGGAACGCGTTCCGGCGGTCGCCCCGCTGATTCCTCCTCACTCGCGATTCAATCCGGTTCCCACCCACCCGGTCTTCTCGAACCAGGTGATCTATACGGACGAGCAGCCGCGTCCCTTGCCATCGAAGATGGCCAAGCCGATGCCGCAGCAGATGCCTACCCACGACCGTATGACCGAACAACCTTCCGGCGACGAAAACGCGCCAAAGACGCTGGACGAAGATCTGCGTGTCGCCACACCGATCACGCTGAACGCACCCGTTCGGCCAATCTCGAGCAAGTGGAAGTCGATCGAACTCGAATAGTTCGGGCTCGTTTCCCTTCATTCTTGACCGCCGCGAATGCTTGCGCGGTACGAAACATCCAACTCGACCGATATGCAGTCGCTGCGCTGGCATGGACTGCATTACCCAGACCGCACAATTAGCGCACAAAGGGCCTTCTTGCTGGTAATCTAGGTCGACTCTGCGGCCCAACCCGGGAGGGATGAAGGGACCGAGGGGAGACTTCCGATGACACCTTTCGGCCCGCTAATCCATCTCTCCGCCTGTCGAAAGCAACGATCGGAGCTGCGGTGCCATTCCAACAGGTATCGACGACGCTCCGGGTTGCCGAAAGACGAGAGATCTATGCGTTCACCCTCTATGAATAACCTCGCCGTTCGTCTGTGCTGGCTCTTGCTCGCAGCTACGGTGTGCTATTCGCCTGCTTTCTCCGGCAGCTTCGCTCACGCCTCCGAGCTTCGCATGACTCCGATCGTCAAGGCGGTCCAGTCGGCGAAGGAATCGATCGTGAACATCCACGGGCACAAGACCGTGGCCGCTGTCAGTGCTGTCGGCGGAGATACCCCACGCCAGGTGAATGGCATGGGTACCGGTGTCATCATTGACCGTCGCGGATTCATTGTCACCAACCACCACGTGGTCGATGGCGTTCGCCGCATTCAGGTCACCTTCAATAACGGCGAAACGCTGATCGCTCGCCTGATCGCGCACGACCTGACGACCGACCTGGCCGTGATTAAGGTCGATGCCGAAGATGAACTTCCTTGCATCACCATTGGCAAGTCGACCGACTTGATGCCCGGCGAAACGGTCATCGCGGTTGGCAACGCCTACGGATACGAAAACTCGGTCACTCGCGGGATCATCAGTGCGTTGCACCGCAGCGTCCAGGTCACCGAGAACCAGAAGTACGACGACCTGATCCAGACCGATGCCAGCATCAACCCAGGCAACTCGGGTGGCCCGCTGCTGAATATCGATGGCCAAATGATCGGGATCAACGTTGCTGTCCGCGTCGGTGCCCAGGGCATCGGCTTCGCCATCCCCGTCGACACCGTCATGGAAATCTCTTCCCGCATGATGTCGACCGAACGCATGAGCGATCAGTATCACGGCATCCGCGGCAAGACTCTGTGGGAAAACGACCGTCCGGTCTTCAAGATCACTGGCGTCGAAAAGGACAGCCCCGCCGACGCAGCTGGCCTGCGAATTGGCGACACCCTGACCGAGCTGGCCGGCCAAAAGATCGAACGCCAGTTGGACGTCGAACTGGCCCTGCTGAACCGCACCCTCGGCGAAGAAATCTCGCTCAACGTCGACCGCTCGGGCGAAAGCGACAAGCAACTGGCGATCGTGGTGAAGAGCCTCAGCGGTGCCACCAACGTTTCGGACCTGGCATGGCGTACGATGGGAGTGCGAGTCAAATCGATGCCAGAACGAGACTTCGCCCAGTTGGCCACGCGTTACCGTGGTGGCCTGCAAGTGGTCGCCGTCCGAGCTGGCAGCCCAGCGGAACTGGAAGGTATCCAGATCGGCGACATCCTGGTTGGCATGCACGACTGGGAAACGATCTCGTACGAGAACCTCGACTACATCTTGAAGAACAAGTCGGTCACGCAACGAGGTGCCATCCGGTTCTACATTCTGCGAGAACGGGATACCCTGTACGGCGACATCAGCCTGGCAGCCACTCAGCAAATCACGCAACGATAAACTACCGGGCTCTGGCTTCGCGGCCAGGCACCACTCAGGGCACGACTAACCTTCCTGCGGTTGGTCGTGCCCTGAGTGCGTTCTTGGGACAAGTTTCCCGGCACCGGTCGCACCCTTCGGCAATCGCCGCCGCTGACTTATAATTGCGGCGGTTTCTGGTTTCCTCCTTGGGAAGGGTTTGGTTCGTGGAACAGGCGTTCCTTCAGTTTCTCGCCAATCAATCGACCTCGCTTGCCGCTGGCAGCGTCGGGATCGGGGACGATGCCGCCATGCTGTCGTGGGGGGCCGAGCAGAAGCTGGTGGTCTGCACCGACTTGATCTCGGATGAAACCGACTTCCTGCTGCACGAAGTCACCCCGCAGCAGATTGGTCGAAAGGCGTTGGCGATCAACCTGAGCGACATTGCGGCGATGGCCTGCGAGCCCGTAGGAGCACTACTCACGCTGCTTCTGCCGCAAGGCGAGTCCTCGCTGGGCTTGGCGAAAGGAATCTACGAGGGAGCCGCTCAGCTCGCCGAAACGTATGGCTGCCCCATCATCGGTGGCGATACCAACAGTTGGCCCGGCAAGGTCGCGGTGAGCGTAACCGTCTTGGGCCGCTGTCCCGGCCCGCAGCCGCTGCTTCGTCAAGGAGCCCAACCTGGCGACGCGATCGCCGTCACCGGCAAGCTGGGAGGAAGCATCCTCGGTCACCACCTGAGTTTCGAGCCACGTATTCGTGAAGCGTTGGAGTTGCACCAGAACTTTCATCTGACGGCCGGCATGGATATTAGCGATGGGATTTCGATCGACCTGCCGCGACTCTGCCAGCAGAGCAGGGTAGGGGCCGAGATCGATGCCCGCCTGCTGCCGATCAGCGACGCCGCCCACCAGCGGAGCAAGCAAACCGGCAAACCAGCCTGGTGGCATGCCTTGAACGATGGCGAAGACTTCGAACTGCTGTTCACCTTGCCCGCCGAGCAGATGGATCGCCTCGCCACCCAGTGGACCGAAAGCGTTCCGGTAACCAAAATAGGTACCGTTCGCGAAGCATCTCCCCTGATGCTGATCGATCTGGAAGGGACACGCCAGCCCCTTTTGCCAGAAGGTTTCTCTCACCAATAACCCCACCGACCGCGATGAGCACGATTACCTGGGAAGCATCCAGCGAAGAACAAACCCAACAGCTTGGCCACGTCCTGGCCGACTTGATTCCGCCCGGGACGGTCGTTTCGCTGAATGGCACGCTTGGTGCCGGCAAGACTCGCCTGGTCAAGGCGATGGCCTCGGCGCTGGGGATTCCGGCCGAAGACGTGATCAGCCCGACCTTCGTCATCATGCAGCGTTACTTCGGCGGCAAGACGCTGTATCACTTCGACGTCTATCGCATCAAAGACGACGACGAATTTCTGGAACTGGGTCCGGAAGAATACTTCGATTCCGAAGGCATCACCCTGCTGGAATGGGCCGACCGGGTCGCCAACTGCCTGCCGCGTGATTATCTACGAGTCGATATCGAAGTCCTCGGCGAGACGACGCGCATGTTCACGATCGCTTCGGTGGGGGCGGAACTGGAGAACATTCCGCTGCAGGTGAAAGATGCCCTGGAAGCCACCGGCGCCGCCTAGGCTGCCAGTGGCTCGTTCTGGCGAGAGCCGGTTACAAGATGAACCGGCTCAGGTCTTCATCTTTGCTCACATCGTCCAGACGCTGCTTGACGTACGCCGCATTGATCTCGACGGTGGCGTACCGCATATCGGGGGCTTCGAAGCTCAGTTCCTCAAGCAGCCGTTCCATGATGGTATACAACCGCCGGGCACCGATGTTCTGCGTCGTTTGATTGACCTGGAACGCATACGACGCGATCTCTTCCAGGGCATCTTCCGTGAAATGAACGGCGACTTCTTCTGTCTTCATTAGTTCAACGTATTGTCGCATCAGGGAAGACTTCGGTTCGGTCAGAATTCGCACGAAGTCTTCCTTGGTCAAGTCCGAAAGCTCGACCCGAATCGGAAAGCGACCTTGCAGTTCCGGCATCAGATCGCTGGGGCTGACTTTATGAAACGCCCCGGCGGCAATGAACATCACGTGATCGGTGTTGACGTAACCATACTTGGTTTGAACCGTCGTTCCTTCCACGATCGGCAACAGATCGCGCTGCACACCCTGCCGGGAAACGTCGTTGCCACCTTTCCCTTCGTTGGCCACGATTTTGTCGATCTCGTCGAGGAAGATAATCCCCAGGTTCTCGGCCAGCTTGATCGCCGCTTCGTGAATCCGTTCTTTATCGAGCAGCGCCTCGATCTCTTGCTCGACCAATACCTTGCGAGCATCGGCGACCGTCATCTCGCGACGGGCCGTGTTCTTGGGCATGATTTTCTCGAGCATGCCCTGCAGATCCATGTCCATCTGCTCCATACCCATACCGCTGAGCATGACGGGCGAACCCTTTTGTTCGATCATCAACTCGACGTTGCGGTCTTCCATTTGACCTGCTTCGAGCATCTGTTTCATCCGTTCGCGCGAACGCTCGTGCTTCTCGATCTCTTCCGGTTCAGTCGCCGTGTGTGGTGGCCGAGGCGAGATCAGCAAGTCGAGCAAACGTTTCTCGGCTCGTTTCTTGGCATCCTCTTGAACCGCTTCCTTCTCGGTTTCTCGGACGATCGCAATCGCATTGTCGACCAGTTCGCGGACCATGCTTTCAACGTCGCGACCATAGTAGCCCACTTCGGTGAACTTGGTCGCTTCGATCTTGATGAATGGAGCCCCGGTCAGCTTCGCCAGTCGGCGTGCGATCTCGGTTTTCCCGACGCCGGTGGGACCGATCATCAAGATATTCTTGGGCGAGACTTCCTGCTGCAGTTCCCCGGGCAGGTTCTTGCGGCGCCAGCGATTCCGCACGGCGATCGCCACGGCCCGCTTCGCTTCGTTTTGTCCAACAATGTCGGCATCGAGCAGGCCGACAATTTCTCGCGGAGTGAGGTCCTGATTCGTCGACGACATTAAACGGCCTCCACGCGATGAATTTTGATGTTGTCGTTGGTATAGATATCGATGTCGGCGGCGATCTTCAAACTGGCCAGCACGATCTCTTCAGCCGAGAGCGAACTATGTTTGACCAATGCCTTGGCCGCCGCGGTGGCATAGTTTCCGCCAGAGCCGATCCCCAGGATGCCGTCGGTCGGCTGAATGACGTCGCCGGTCCCGGAAAGGAGCAACGTCTGCTGGGCATCGACCACCACCATCAACGCTTCCAGGCGACGCATCGCGCGGTCGGTTCGCCACTGCTTGGCAAGCTCGGTCGCGGCTTTGGGGACATTGCCGGGATAATCTTTGAGCATCGATTCAAAGCGTTCGAGCAATGCGAACGCGTCGGCAGTCGAGCCGGCAAATCCACACCAGACCTTCCCACCCAGCAACGGGCGAATCTTCGAAGCGTCGGATTTCATGACGCTGGTGTTCATGGTAACTTGGCCATCGCCGCCGATGGCAACTTCGCCATTGTGACGAACCGCCAGAATGGTGGTCGAACGAATTCGCATGGGGTAGTCCTCGCGAGCTTTCTCTGCGATTGCTAGGCTGATATCAGATGCGATGTATTTTGTCGCATATTTCCCCCAGCGGCTAGGAGCGTCTACCGCTGATCCCCAGATTGAACACGCAATCATGCCTGAACCGATTATAAATCCACTGCTGATGACTCCGCTGAACACCGTTTTGCTGGTCATCGATATGCAAGAAAAACTTGTTCCGCTAGTCGACAGTTCGGAGAAGGTTTTGTGGAACGTCCGGCGTTTGATCGATGGTGCCGGCATCCTCGGTGTGCCTGCTTTGGGTACCGAGCAGTACCGCAAGGGACTTGGTGCTACGGTCGCTCCGCTGGCCGAGAAATTGGGCGAGATGCCTGACAAGTTACACTTCAGCGCGTGCGATGCCGTCGCCAGCCAATTGCAACAGCTCGAACGTCCGAAGGTGCTGATCTGCGGGATCGAAGCCCACGTCTGCGTACAACAGACGGCGCTCGACCTGGTGGCATTGGGCTACGAAGTCTTTCTGGCGGTCGATGCCGTCAGTGCACGTTTCCGCAAAGACAAGCGAATCGCATTACGACGGATGGAATCGAGCGGCGTGACGCTCACCACCGTCGAAGCCGCCCTGTTTGAATGGTGCCGCGTGGCTGGCACGCCGGAGTTCAAGCAGATCAGCCAGTTGGTTCGCGAAGAAGGGCCTTAGTCTCAGCCGACCAAGGCAATCCGCCCAGGTAATGATCGAAGTGCTGCTTCAGCTCTTCCGATCGCTGGTGGGTCCACCACTCGCAGAAAGCGTTGGCTTTCTCTTGGTATTGGACTCTCTCGTGATCGACCAACCGCGAGAGGAAGTCGGGAAACTTCTTCGTCGACGTCTCGGCCTTCCAGCGTTCGATCTTTTCGATCGCCGTGTGATGATCGTTGATCACGCCTAGCTTCGACTGCACTTCTTCGAATGCCGGGTACAGCTCGTTACGGAAGACTTCCGGAAAACCGCTCTCGACCAGTTCCAACGCGTAACGGGTCTTTTTGCCTTCGATCCGCATCTGATGCAGCGACTCCGGCGATTCGCTGAGCTGTTGGGCGAAATGAAAGAAGCGTACCACCAGTGGTTCCAACAGCGTCGGAGCAATCTGAGCGAGCGTTTCTTCGTCGGCCACTTCGCGCCAACGAGTTCGCTTGACGACCCCCTTGAACTTCTTGGCAATCCCTTCCGATTTGGCCCACTTGGCGACATCCACCAACTTGGGCTGGGCGTCCTTGCGAAGCTTTTGCAGAAAGGTCAGCACTTCTCGTTTGTCGTCATCGCCGATCTCGAACTTCGCCTTGCGAATTCGCTTCATGAAGACATCGAGGTCGCGTGGATTGCCGGCGGCCTTTCGCAACTTCTGCGTGACTTTACGAACTTCGGCCGTTCGTTTGAGTGGCAACAGCGAAGCGAACAGTTGCAGCGTCGATTGAGTCCGCCGTGACCAGGTTCGCAGATGATGAACGTACTCGACATCTTCCTTCCAGCGGTTGGCCGCCAGGGGAAGGTACTCGAGCATCCGCTCCGAGCGGGTCGCAATCGCCGCGCGTGCCACTTCCGAAATCGGTTGATCGTGGCCAGCCTCACCCAGCCATTTGTCGACTTTCCCCATGACTAGCTCGCTGTGCTCGACACGGTACCGTTGGCAGGTCGACGAAGACCGAAACGGATGTCGGTGTTAAAGGCCTTGCAGAACAACTCCGTCCGCGACCGGGCTGCCCACAAATCGACTTCCGGGTCGCCCGTGGCTTCGATCGAAACGAACACATGGTCTGGCTGACGGGTCACTTCCACCCGCGAGACCTGCTGGCGATGGCTGCGATCAAGCGCGCCGGCCACGCGTAGAATCGCGGCAAGCTGCTTCACACGGGTCTGATCCGATTCGCTCAAACGGGTGAAGTTACCATGCTTCTTCTTCGGGTTCGCGCCTCGATGGTACCGCGCCACGTTGGCCACAATTTCCAACGCATGCCGCGAGAAACCGGGCAACTGGCTGTTGAGAATCAGGCTGTAGCTATGCTTGTGGTGCTTTTCGTAGTTGATCAGATAGCCGACATCTTGCAGCATGGCCGAAGCATAGATGGTGTCGTCGTCCGTTTCGCGGAGATCGAACATCGGCGTCATTTGCCGGAACAAGCTGACCGCCAGGTTGGCGACATGTTGCGTATGGACCATGTCGACCCCGCAACTCCGCGCGAACGTTTCCATCGCCTGTTGTCGCTGCTGCTCTTCGGCGGCTGTTTTCTCAGGCGAATCGGGACGCATGTCCTCGATCATCGTCAGCATCAGCCCGTCCCGAATACCACGGTCGTGGATTCGCAGCGTGTTGACGTCCATCCGGTGCATCAGCCGGTCGATGATCGCGATCCCGGCCACAATGATGTCGGCCCGGTCGGTGCTCAGCCCTGGTAGCGCTTTCCGCTGCTTGAGGGTCATCTTGCTAAGCGTATCAAGCGTGTGACTGACGTCGGCTCGATGAATGCGATAGCCCCATTCCATCTGTCCCACCTCGCCGCGCTGCATCATCAAGATGCTGGCCAGCGTGGTGAAAGTTCCACCGGTACCAAACAGTACCTGCGGAACAAAAGGTCGCTTCTTCAGCAGGGGCTTCAGGTCGCGGTCGATACCGGCGATCAGCCGCTTGAAACTGTCGGGGGTGGTGAAGAGTTCGTCATTGATGCCGTACTGTTCCGTGACACGCACACAGCCGAGCTTGGTCGGGACGATCTCTTCAATGTGTCCACCACACGCGAACACAATTTCGGTGCTACCGCCGCCAATATCGGCGATGGCGACATTCATGTCGCGCACATCAAAGGCCTGGGCAACGCTGCGGAAGGCGAGCTGACCTTCCATGTCGGCCGAGATGACTTCAATATCAATTCCGGCTTCGTCTTTGGCACGCTGGCAGAACTCGGCACCGTTCGAGGCTTCGCGCACGGCGCAGGTCGCGATGGTCCGAATATCGTGGACGCCGAAGCCTTCCGCGATCTTCTTGAATCGACGCAGCGCTGCCAGCGAATCTTCGATGGCTTGCGGATCGAGCTGGCCATTGACTGCCAGGCTGTGGGCCAGCCGGGTCGATTCTCGTTCTTCGTCGAGGATGCGATAGTCGAGCCCCGACAAGACCTGGGAGACAACCAGCCGCATGCTGTTGGAACCGATGTCGATCGCCGCGCAGCGAGCCTGGTCTTCGCCACCATCGGGCGAAGCGGCGACGTTGGCATCAGTTCCGTCTGTCGTAGATTCAGGCGCGTGTTGGGTCATGTTGTCGCCATCCTTCCAGCAAAAGTTTGTCCCGTCCGATACCCACCAGGGTGCGGAGTCGGCACAATATCCAAGGCAGATTTCCGCGAGCCCCTTCGACCAGCCGCCTGGCTGGGCATCCGCTGCGAACCATTTGAAAGAGACCACCGATGAAACGATTGATCCTGATGCGGCACGCCAAGAGTTCTTGGGAAGATGATGTTGCCGATTTTGATCGCCCTTTGAATGGTCGTGGATTGCGCGACGCACCTCGCATTGCGGAGGCACTCGCCCAGCGAGGTTGGTCCCCCGACGTGGTGATCCACTCGGCCGCACTGCGAACCACGCAAACCTGGGAGCTAATGGCAAGCCACTTTCCCGAAGTTCGCAAGGTGGTCTCCTCGAAGTCGTTGTATCTTGGCTCGCTTCCCGACATTCAAGAGGTCGTGGAAACGCTTCCCCCAGACTGTGGCACCTCATTAGTCATCGGGCACAACCCAGGTTGGGAATTAGCGGTTCATCAATTGTCGAATCAAAACCAGCGGATGACAACCGCCAACGCTGCGTTATTTGAGATTGTTGCCGACAACTGGGAAATCCTGTTCACCATGGATGCCACTTGGCGTTTTGTCGATATCTTGCGCCCCAAAGGACTTGATTCGTAGGCCAATCACTTCCCCTACAGGTGGGATGGCGCAACATGCCCAAGGTTTTTTTCTCGGACGGCAGTTTTCCGGGCATCGTGTGCAAGGGTAGGGCCTCTGCCGCAACAGACAGCTTTGCGGCGCTGTGCTGCTCACTTTCCGTTTGTGCTCGACATTTGGCGGTGCGACTTCCAGCAAGGCCCTCCTTTCCCCAGGAACGGAGATGCCTAAATTGGGAAATATCCGCCGCTTAAGACGGTGTATCGCCCCACCGGCCCACTCAGATAGGTGGCCGGGATCACGTCGATTCGTAGATCACAACTTAGAGGAAGTTCGTTCATGTCCCACCAGGTTTGTCTTCTCTCAGGCGATGGTATCGGTCCTGAAATCACGACAGTCGTGCAAGAGGTCGTGAAAGCTGCCGGTGTCGACATTCAATGGGTTCCCTGCCAGGCTGGCCTGAGTGCCTTCGAAAAGTATGGCGACCCTCTGCCTCAAGAGACGCTCGATAACATTCGGCAGACCAAGGTCGCGCTCAAGGGGCCTTTGGCGACCGCCAGCGGCAAGGGCTTTCGCAGCGTGAACGTTGCCCTGCGAAAAGAACTGCAGCTCTACGCCAATTATCGCCCGGCGCGTACGCTGAAGGGGGTTCCAGCTCCGTTCGATGACGTCGACTTGATCGTCGTTCGCGAGAATACCGAAGGGCTTTACAGCGGTCTGGAACACACGGTCATCCCAGGCGTGGTCGAAAGCTTGCGTGTGATCACCGAAGTCGGTTCGCGCCGCATCGCCAAGTTCGCCTTCGAGACCGCTCGGAGCCTGGGCCGCAAGAAAGTGACTTGTATCCACAAGGCCAACATCCTGAAGCTGAGCGACGGGCTGTTCCTGGATACCTGCAACGATGTTGCCAAGGATTATCCAGACATTCAGTACGACGACTGCATCGTCGACGCCGCTGCCATGAAGATGGTCATGAACCCGCACCAATTCGACGTGCTGGTGATGGAAAACCTGTTCGGCGACATTCTGTCCGACCTGGCCAGCGGCCTGGTTGGCGGCTTGGGCGTCACCCCAAGTGGTAACCTCGGCACCGATGCCGCCGTATTCGAGGCCGTTCACGGAACCGCCCCCGACATCGCCGGCAAGGGCCTGGCCAACCCAACCGCACTGCTGCTGAGTTCGACCATGATGCTGAAGCACATGGGCGAAACAGCCGCTGCCAACCAAATCGAGTCCGCCCTGTTCAGCGTGCTGGAAGAAGGCAAAACGCTGACCGGCGACATGAAGGGCTCGGCCACGACCAGTCAGTTCTGCGACGCCATCATCGCCGAGCTGGGTGCCAGTTAAGCGGCCCATTGGCTGCAATCGAGATAATTTCACGGAAAGCCCCAAGCAGACTGCCTGGGGCTTTTTGCATATTCGGGTCACCGCGGGCTAAAATCGGCCTGTTATGGGGCCCTCGATTGAGCGGTCTATTCTGAAGCAGAAGGCGATTCTCCTTTGTTGAAGAATGGACCATGTTTACGTTTCGCAGCAAAATTCCTGTTTCCGTTCCGATGGCGTTCCATTGGCATCAACGGCCCGGGGCACTCGATCGGTTGCTGCCTCCATGGGAAAATGTCCAGATCGAACAGCGGAGCGATTCGATCGACCCAGGCTCCCGGGTGGTCCTGCGAATGTCCCTTGGCGGATTACCGCTGCGGTGGGTTGCCGAACATACTGAGCTTCACCCGAACGACTATTTCCGCGACCTGCAAGTTTCCGGTCCCTTTTCGCGTTGGGAACATACGCACCGGTTCCGAACTGACGACGAAGGGAACTGCGTGCTGGAAGATCAGGTCGACTACCGCATCCCCGGTGGATCGCTCGGCCAGCGGCTCGGCAAGTCGACCGTCGAGCAGATGCTTGTGCAGATGTTTCGCTACCGCCACGATACCACCACGCACGACTTAATAGCCCATGCCCGCTACCAGGAACGCTCGCCCATGAAGATTGCCATCACCGGTGCCAGCGGCTTGGTCGGTTCGCAACTCGCTCCCTTCCTGACGACCGGAGGGCACGAAGTCGTTTCGATCTCGCGATCAGCGGGCGAAAACACCATCCAGTGGGACATCAAAAAACAGCAGATCGACGCGGCGGCCCTGGAAGGAATCGATGCGGTGATTCACCTCGCCGGTGAAAGCGTGGTCGGACGCTGGACCGACAAAAAGAAGGAAGCGATTCGTCGCTCCCGTGTCGATGGGACCACGCTTCTGGCGAAGACCCTCGCTGGCCTGCAAACACCACCCAAGGTTTTGGTCTGTGCGTCAGCCATGGGATTCTATGGCGATCGCGGCGACGAAATCCTGACCGAATCATCACCGCCCGGAGATGGCTTTCTGGCGGATGTTTGCCAGGAATGGGAAGCCTCGGCCGATCCCGCTTGCCAGGCCGGCATTCGCGTGGCCCATGCTCGCCTGGGGATCGTCCTCAGCCCGAAGGGTGGCGCCCTCAAGCAAATGCTGACGCCGTTCAAGCTGGGTGTCGGCGGGAAGATTGGGGACGGAAAACAGTGGTGGAGCTGGATCTCGCTCGACGATGTGATCGGCGCTCTGCATCACATCATGATGAACGAAACGATCCATGGTCCGGTGAACTTGACCGCTCCGAAAGCGATGACGAACCTCGAGTTCACCAAAGTGCTGGGCTCGGTCCTTTCGCGACCGACGATCCTGCCGGTGCCCGCCTTCGCAGCGAAGTTAGCACTGGGTGAAATGGCGGACGAGATGCTGCTTTCCAGTTGCCGCATGGAACCGAAGGTGCTGGAATCGACCTCGTATTCCTTCCGCGATCCGAACCTGGAACGCTGCCTGCGAAAGCTGCTGGGGCGACAATAACCGCGTCTAGTCGTCCTCGTACGTACGGACCCAGATATCGGCCGCCACGGGCTGGACGACCGAGGCCTGGTATTCCCATTTCACGTTCGACTTGCCGTCCGCTTCCACTTCGATCAAATCGTGGAAGACCTTCTGCGGCGGGCTTTGCCGCATCGCACCTTCCAGCTGCTTGAGCCGTTCGTTCCAGCGTTTTCGATCGCGTTGATCTTCGGCATCGTTCTCTTCGTCGAACACGTCTGGGTAATAGTCTTCGTCGTAAAGCTGCAGCAAATCTTCCGCCTGCATCCGTTCGTGGATCACCACACCATGGTTCTGGAGGAAGTCCCACTGGAACGCGTTGAGTTCCGCCTCGTTGCGATAGTTCTTCAACACGCGATCACTGAAGAACTGGGCGATCGCAATTCGCCAGCGTGATCGGATCTGACGAATCTCGGCATCGGTGCGTTCGACTCCTTCCAGGCTCGCTGCCCGTAAGATCTCATCCTCGGTCGGCCCACCACGTTCGATCCGCCAATCCATTTCCGCGGCGTAAGCGTTCTCGAATCGCTGCGGAAAGTCTTCCCGCTTGCTACGCACGACATGCTCTTCCGGGGCATCCTGTTGAAATCGCTCCCACAACTCCGATGGGCTGGTCTGGGGAAGAAACTTCATGTGAGCCGGCGGATAAAGATCGAGTCCGTGATATGAGATGGTGGTGTAAGTCCACGACGTTCCATCCTCATATCGCCGCGAAACGTCGCACCAGACTTTCGCCACGGGATGGCAATAAACGACTGCCAGCGAACCGGTCGCTTCGTGAGACAAGACCCGCAGATGCGTCATGATCTCTTCGGTCGAGTAGTCGGCCCAGCGTTGGAAACCGAGCTTCTCCCACTCGGCGGTCAGCTTTTCAAACTGAGGGAGTTCCGCCTCGCCGACCCAGTCTTCTTCGTAGTTGGTGACCTCGACCAGCTTCAAACGAAAAGGAGGAACCTGGCCTGCTTGTCCGTCGGCCATGTTGCGGAGCAGCATTTGCAGAAACGACCAATACTTCCAGCGGATCAGCAGGAAAAGCACGATCACCAGCAAGATAAATGCAACGAAGAACCCGGCGACGATCTCGAGAAAAAGCCACATCGTGCGTACCTCCGACGTCCTATCCAAGTTGCCCAACGACGGTGAAATGGCGAAAACGTTCGTTCGCGAGTGTCGGCAGGTTACCACCCACTTACTGGCAAATCCACCCTTTTTTCGCAACTTCCCTGCCGGTTCGGCGAGAGGCATGTTAAGCGGAAGCGAAAGGTACGGTTCAATACGGTTCTTGGATGTTGCCCCGTGAACAAGGACTCTCCCTTTGTCTGCCGACCTTTGGAATCTGCGAATCAACGACATCAATGGCGCAGAGGTTGCCGATGGCAAATACGTTCTGTATTGGATGATCGCCAACCGGCGAACCGAGTACAACTTTGCCATGCAGCGGGCAGCGTGGTGGGCCGACAAGCTCGGCCAACCTCTGGTGATTTTCGAGGCGTTGCGGGTAGGCTACGAGTGGGCTAGTGATCGCTTGCATACGTTCGTTCTGCAAGGGATGCGCGACAACCAACAGGCCCTGAAAGATGCACCGGTCATCTACTATCCTTACGTCGAGCCAAAACCGAATGCGGCCAAAGGGCTGATGGAAGCCTTGGGTGGCGACGCCTCGGTGGTGGTGACCGACGAGTTCCCGTGCTTCTTTTTGCCACGCATGGTGAAAGCAGTCGGTAAGAAGCTGAAATGCAAACTGGAAGCGATCGACAGCAATGGTCTGCTGCCGCTGCGTGCCACCGAGAAAGAATTCACGCGTGCCTTCAGTTTCCGTCGGTTCCTGCAGAAAGAACTCCTACCTCACCTGGAAGTCACGCCAAACGCCAATCCGCTCGCTAAGAAGTCTTTCCCGGCGGCCGATCGGAAGTTGATTGCCGAGATCGAACAGAAATGGCCAGCGATCGACGAAAAAACCCTGGCCGATCCCGCCGACTTTATCGCCCGTCTACCAATCGATCACGATGTTCCGCCGGTCGAAACCGAAGGGGGCGCGAAGGCGGCCGGCAAACAGCTTGGGTGGTTTTTGAAGCATGGCCTTTCCCGCTATGCCGAAGAACGCAACGACGTCGAGAGCGAATGCGTCAGCCAGCTTTCCCCATACCTGCACTTCGGCCATATCTCAGTCCACGAGGTCTTTCGCGAGTTAATCCAGCAAGAGAAGTGGGAACCCAGCCAGGTCTCGAAGAAAGTGACCGGCTCGAGGGATGACTGGTGGAACATGAGCCCCGGTGCCGAGGCGTTCATCGACGAGGTCCTCACCTGGCGAGAGCTGGGCTACAACATGTGTCACCTGCGAGACGACTACGACCAATACAACTCGCTCCCGGAGTGGGCCCAGAAAACGCTGGAAGAACACAAAGACGATCCGCGCGAGTTCGTCTATACCATGGAGCAGTTCGAGAAAGCCCAAACGCACGACGACCTCTGGAACGCTTCTCAGAGACAACTGGTCCGTGACGGGCGGATCCATAATTACTTGCGGATGCTCTGGGGCAAGAAGATCCTCCACTGGACCAATACCCCCCAATATGCTGCCCAGATTATGATCCACTTGAACAACAAGTACGCGCTCGATGGGCGGAACCCGAACAGCTACAGCGGCATCTTCTGGGTCCTTGGTCGATACGACCGGGCCTGGGGTCCGGAGCGGGAGATCTTCGGCAAGATCCGCTACATGACCAGCGATAGTGCCCTGAGAAAGCTTGATTTGAAGGGGTACTTACGGGAGTACGCCGGAGGCAAACTGTTCGAGTGAAAGATGGATTAGGGCATAAAACCGGCCCGAATTCTTCGCATTTCGCCTATTTTGGCCAAACTTCACCCAAGAATCCGTCTTCGGGGGGCGATTTTTCCTAAATGGACTAGATGCGGTGCTTGCTCCGGCGGTATATTACTTGTTTGCCTTTGAGGTCAAGCACGACCGTTATAGGTACGTGTTTCCCATACCCAACATTTTACCGGCAACCTGGGCTGGGTTTGTCGGACTATCAAGTCAAAAGGAAATCTTTAGGTAACCAATGGTTAAGGTACTCGTTCGCGACAGGGAATCGATTCAAGAAGCAGTTCGTCGGTTTGGTAAGCTGGTCATGCGTAGCGGCCTGAAAAAGGAAATGCGTCGTCGCAAGTATTACGAAAAGCCGAGCGACCTGAAGCGTCGAGCCCGTCTGCGTGCCGAACGCCGCTCCATGAAGGAACGCCTTCTGGTTCAAGAGTAGTCGCCCATCTGCGAGCGACCGGCTGAACAAGCCAACTCACTTACAAAAAACGCCCAAGCAAACCGCTGGGCGTTTTTTCGTTTATTGATGTTATCTGGCCAGATGCTTTTCTGACCGATCGAGGCCGGCGGGACGCGATCCGACCGGCCACTTCCGCCCAGCCAGACATGGTCACGCATAGCCGTGACCATGGCACCGTTGGCGGGTTGACCGCGTTTACTTCTTCAGATGCGGCTCGAGGGCTTCGGCCCAGATTTCGTAGCCAGCGTCGGTTATGTGCAGGCCATCGTTCTTAAACAGCTCGGCACGCGGCTTGCCATCTTTACCCAGCATTGGGGCGTCGATGTCGATGAATTCGCAGTTGTCGGTCTTGGCACACTGCGCGGCGATCAGCTCGTTTGTCTTGCGAACTTCGTTGATCATGTTCCAACGCTTCAAACTTGGCTTCACGGCGATATACAAGATCTTCGTTTCTGGCAGCTCGCCATGGACCTTAGTGACGAACTCTTGGAAGTCTTCCAGGATCTGCTCTGGCGTATAGTTGGCGGCGATGTCGTTGTCGCCAGCGTAAACCACGACGGTGCTTGGCTTGTAAGGGAGGACGATCTTATCGGCGTAGTAGACCGAATCTTCCAGACGCGAACCACCAAAGCCACGGTTCACAGCATCCATCTTGGGGAACGACTTTTCGAGGTCCCACATGCGGATCGAGCTGCTACCGACAAACACGATGCCGCCTGGCTTCACAGGGGTCTTGGCGTCCGCCGCGGCGAACTTGTCCATCTCTTTCTGCCAACGAGCAATACTGGCCGGCACGCTGTCGTCGGCATAGGTCATCGTTGCGAACAGTGCCACGAGTGAAAAACAAAGCAGAGAACGAATCATGAGAGGGATTCTCCGAAGGGGATGAAGGAGCGTTGTGGCGAGGTATTTCAGTATAGGCAAAAAGAAAGGCGGGATCGACTGACCCCGCCTTTCAGAATTCTCAAATTCGCCGCGAACTAGCCCAGAACGTAAGGGGCACGATGAGCGCGGTGGGTCATTTCGGCTGCTTCGGCGTCGCCGGAGATCTTTTCCGAAACGGGATCCCAGGCAATCTTGCGGCCCAAACGGCACGAGATGTTGCCCAGATGGCAAGCGGTTGCGGTGCGGTGACCGACTTCGACATCGCAGATCGGCAGCTCACGCGAAGCCATGCAGTCCAGGAAGTTCTGGTGATGATTGTTGCTTTCGATCAGACGGATGTCCGAATCCTTCAGCTTCAACGACTGCAGGCCTTCGTCCGATGCCTTGAAGACGCCACGGTTGACGTAAATCTCGCCCTTGTCGCCGATGAAACGAGTACCCATCTGGATATCCTTCTGGCCCTGACCGACGATCATCTTCACGCCATCGCCGTAGTCGTAGGTGATACGGCAAGCTTCAGGCACTTCGTGGGCCATTTCTGGGTGGAACTTCACTTCGGTCGCTTCAACCGACAGCGGGCCGCTATCGTCTTTGCCCAGCCCCCAGTGGGCGATATCGATGTGGTGAGCACCCCAGTTGGTCATCTGACCGCCCGAGTAATCCCACCAGAAGCGGAAGTTGTAGTGGACACGCTTTTCGTTGTAAGGACGTACCTTCGCTGGGCCGAGCCAGAAGTCGTAGTCCAAGTTCGACGGGGCGTCGCTATCGGCTGGCAACTTGCCAGGATCGTTGGTGTTGGCCAGACCGACGTGCACGGTATGAACCTTGCCGATGTAGCCGTTGCGAACCAGTTCGCACGCATGACGGAAGTTGGCGGCCGAACGCTGCATCGAACCGGTCTGCACGATTCGCTTGTTCGAGCGAGCCGCTTCGACCATCTTGCGACCTTCGTTGATCGTCAGCGAGAGTGGCTTTTCGCAGTAAACGTCTTTGCCGGCTTCGCAGGCATGAATGGTGGTCAATGCGTGCCAGTGATCGGGCGTGCTGACGACGACGGCGTCGATATCTTTGCGGTCGAGAACTTTGCGGTAGTCGCCGTAGATTTCGACTTCGCGGTTCTTCTTATCCAGCACGGTCTTGGCCGCGGCCTGGGCATGCTTGCTGTCGACATCGCACACAGCGACTGCCTTGTCGAGGAACTTGCCAAGGTTACCACGTCCCATGCCGCCGACACCGATGTGACCGGTCAGAATACGTTCATTCGCTCCGAAGGCGGACGCAGGGATGAACATCGGAGCAGCCATCAAACCAGCCGCTGCAGTAGTTGTCTTCAAGAACTGACGTCGCGAGACGTTGCGATTCGAACTCATTAACGTTCCTCTTCGATTCCAAACCCAGATGGGAAATTGGCAAGTCTGTAGATGTGCGGTAGGGGATTTCAGGCCAGATGGCAAACTTCTTATCTTACCTGAAATCTATTGCCGCGCAAAGTCAAAGAAAACCCCCGTAAGTCTCACTTACTGGATTATTCCATTTCTTCCCATACACTGTGATAGCCGTCGATCAGCTCGGTGTATTGCAAGAACCGTTCATAAAAGGAGTTACCGCCGATCGTCGAGCTATCTCCCAACACAATCAGCTTGCGGCGAGCCCGCGTCAAAGCGACATTCATTCGCCGAGTGTCTAGCAAAAATCCGATTTCTCCCGACGTATTGGACCGCACGAGCGAGATCAGCACCGCTTCGTTCTCGCGGCCTTGGAAACCGTCGACCGTGTCGGCTTCGACCCCGGCCGGCAACAAGTTCCGCAGTCGCTGCACCTGGGCGGCATAGGGCGAGATCACCGAGATGTCTGCTGGGGCGATCCCGGCCTCGATCAACTGCTGAGCTTTGCGAGCCACAAACCGGGCCTCAGCATCGTTCAGCCGGCTCGAACTGGTCTCATCTTCCTCTTCCTGGAAGTCGGCCCCGGCAGTGTCATAGAACTGCCACGGCTTGGGGTCGAGGTACACGGCGTCGCTTAGCATCGGCTGCAAGTCATGCTCGGCGACCGAGTCGTCCGCTTCCAGTTGCCCTTCGTAAAACTCGTCGCTGCTAAACTGCATGATCGTGCCATGCATCCGGTACTGACGAGCCAGCAGCCGCGCGGTGGCTGGCACCTGCCGCACGATCCGTTCCTGCATGCTTTCTGCGAAGCCTTCCGAAGCGGCTTGCTGCGACAAGATCGTGGGGGGCAATTGGCAATGGTCGCCTGCTAAGATCACCTTGTCGGCGCGTGCCAGCGGAATCCAGCAGGCAGGTTCGACGGCCTGACAAGCTTCGTCGATCACCACGGTCGAGAACTGTCGGCCAGCCAGCAAGTCGTCGTCGACGCCGGTCAGCGTAACGCACAAGACATCGGCGCCGGAAAGAATCTGATCGAGCGTTTGACGCTGGATGCGCTGGGCATCGTCGAACATGCCGCGAGCTTCGTCGCGCAGCGCGGCCCGTTCGCCAGGGGCTGGTTTGGCGCGAGTATAGCGTCCAGCACTTCGCAGCCGAGCTTGTCCATCACGAATCAACTTGTCGGCCAACTTGGCGTCGGGATGCGACCGGGCCAGATAGTCGAGCGTGGCATCGTGCAACTTCTCTGAGACTCGCGCGGGATGCCCAAGACGCACCGCCTTCACGCCGTGAGCCAGCAGCCGCAGCATCAAGTTGTCGACCGCCAGGTTGCTGGGGGCACACGCCAGGACTTTCTCGCCCCGGTCGACCAGTTGGCGAATCAAATGCGCCAGCGTGACCGTCTTTCCGGTGCCTGGCGGGCCATGGATGATGGCGACGTCGTTCGCTGCCAGAGCGTTCTGTACCGCATCCCACTGCGAATCATTCAATGCCCGCGGACGTTCTGGCATCGCGGCCGATGAATCAAAGCTTGGCGCGGCCTCTCCGAGCAACACATCGCGCAGCTCGGCCAGGCGATTGCCCGTCGCGCTGGCGGCCCGCTTCAAAGCGAACTCCATGCGGCGCCGTGTGACTTCGTCGTCGCTGGGGATGATCTGGAATGGATCGTCGTCGTTCTCCAGGAAGTCCTGCGTGACAACCTCGATCGAACCTTCGCGCACGCCAGCGACCAAGCCGCGAACCTGATTCTGTTCGACATCTTGCAGCAAGACAGGCGAACCGGTCCGGAAGCGATGCGGCGGCAGCGGGGCCCCTTGAGTCTTGGGGCGAAACTGGCAGATCACGCGGCCGGCCAGGGCAGACCATTGCTCGTGCAGACGAAGCCCTTTGAGCGAGCCTTCGCTGGCATGACCTTCCGCGAGACGCTGAGCTTCTTCTTTCTGCTCGAGTTGCATCCAGCCACGAAACTTCTCGAACAGCGGCGGCCATTCGATCTTGTCAGGCTCGTAGAAGACGTCGACTTCCGGCAGGTTTTCGCGAAGCGTCTTGACGGCTCGCTTCGCTCGATCTTCCGCCAACTGCACCGTGGCCTGGCGGCGGATCAGATCGATCGCGCCGATTTCTTTACCGGGTACGTCTGCCTGCTCAATCAGCAGCTTGAACAACTGGTTGCGGTTGGTCCCCGGAGGAAGACCCCGCAAATGGAGCCGTGCCATGTTTTACGTTGGGTAGATGGGAATGCGGTGTCGGTTCCGCCACTTCGCTACGTGCGGCCGGCGGGGTCGCGAAGAAGCATGCGACGCCTTGAACCACCAACATCGTAGCAAACATCCACAAGGCATAGTCATAGGCCCCGAAAACTTCCTTGCTCTTGCTCAGCAGGTACGGACCCGCGGCACTCCCCGCGACGATGGTCATCATCTGGAAGCCCTTGATCTTGCCCAGGTGGGCTCGTCCGTAATAACGAGCCAGCAGCGAGTTCGACCCAGCCGACGCAACCCCTTGGGCGATCCCAAACGTCAGACCATAAACGCCTGCCATCATCACCGAGTCGATCGACATATAGACCAACACTCCGACCCCCAGCAGCATCGAGCCAATCACCAGCAAGTAATGCAGCTTGAAGTAGTCGGCCAGGATGCCACCCAAAAACTGACAGCACGCCATGCTGACCGCCATCGTCCAGAAGATGACCTGCGTGTCTTCTTCGGTCAAACCGCGGCTCTCGACGTAAGGCACCACCATAAACATCAGCGCGGTGCCGATCATGCCCCACATCGTCATGAACGAAAGCACGATCCAGAAGGCCCGCGTTTGCAGGGCATCGCCCAGACTCAACTGAGGCAGCAGGAAGCCTGGTCTGATGGGCTCGGCTTCTCCTTCTTTCCGTGGAATTCGTTTCTCGCCGTCGGGCAATTGGCCGATCTCTTCCGGATGGTTTCGGAAGACAAACACCAAAACCGGGAACATCACCACCCAGATCCCGATCCCCAGGGCGAAGTAGGCATGTTGCCACCCCAGCCAGTTGATCAAGGCAATCGTGATGATCGGGAACGTACCAAAGGCGATCGGCGCCGACAGGTTCCGAATTCCATTGGCGAAACCAAGCTTGCGCTGGAACCACATGTCGGCCGTGTTGGTCGCCAGAAGCGTCAGCGAGCCTTGCCCCAACGTGCGGATCGCCAGAAAGGCAATGAACAGCGAATAAAAGTCTTGGACCTGCGACATCAACATGCACGCCAGTCCGAACAAGACGATCACCAGCGTCACCGTCTTGCGGAGTCCCCACTTATCGGCGAGTGCTCCGATCCAGGGCACCGGAAAGGCAGCCAGGATGGTTCCCCAAAGGTAGGCAGTGGTGACGGTGACAATTTCCTGGTTGATCAGGTCTTTGGTCAGCACCACTTCCTGACCAGGATGCTCCTGCAGGAAGGCCGTCGTCGCCAGGGTGGTGGCGATATGTTTATTAAACAGAGCGACCCCGTATGTCTGACCAGGGCTGGTGCAATACTGCGTCAGCATCGCGACTCCCAGCATGACCCAGCCATAGAAGAATGGTGTTGCCCGCACTAACGGGTCGTGTCGCAAAGAAGCTGCCTCGATCGAGGCGGCGTCGGTGGCCATGGTAGCGAGTTGCCTGAATCTGTTCCTGGTGAGCGTTGCGCGGCGAATCGTACCGCTGCGCGGAGTCATATACTATCAACGGCTCCTTGGCTAGGAAACATCTAATGGGCAAACGGTTCACCGTATTTTCTAGCATCGGCATCCCTACCCGTAGAGCCAGATAGCAGTGGCATCTCTGCCGACCTGATGGGGCCAATTGCAACCACTGGCCGTTACCGATACTTTGGAACGTTGCAGACACCCTGCCGGGTGCCAGCGTAACGATCGAAAACCATGCCGAGAGCGACTTTTTTCGCTGGCATGCCTTCAATAGCCAACTCAACCAAGCGTGAAGTGAATGCGAATCGGTTTAGCGTTCAAGCTGTTTTTCCAAATCCTGTTCAATCCGGAAGTCGCCCAGCGAGCCGAGAAGCTATCGCTGCCAGCTCCCGAAGAAAAGCCGACCCCGCCACCGGTCCCGGCCAAACCCAAGCCTGAGAAGCCTCAGCGTCCCGAAGGGATCGACGCGTTGGTCTTGCTGACCACACTGCAGCGTGAAGCGCGCTTCCTCGATCTCTTTCAGGAAGATCTCTCGGAATACGAAGACGCCCAGATCGGCGCGGCCGTCCGCGATGTGCAGCGCGATACCAAGGCAACCTTGAATCGCATGTTCGGCATCGAACCGGTCCGCAGTGAAGAGGAGGGGGGGCGTATCGACCTGCCTGCTTCGATCGACGCCAACGAGATCCGCCTGGTCGGCAACGTGCAGAACGATAAGCCTGCCGGCGGCACCCTGGTGCATCGCGGCTGGAAAGCAACGAAGTGCGACCTGCCCAAGTTCAACGGTACGCTGGCCCAGGCCCAGGTTCTCAACCCGGCCGAAGTGGAGGTGTAATCGATGACCGCGAAATATGTCGTCGGGATCGACCTCGGCACCACCAATAGCGTCGTTGCGTACTCTGACCTGGAAGCGGAATCGCCAGTCGTCGAGTTGCTCGAGATTCCGCAACTAGTCGCCCCGAGCACGCTCGAAAACCGTAAGTCGCTTCCATCGTTTCTGTACCTCGCCACCGAGGCCGATCAGGAAGGTGGCAAGCTCGGACTCCCTTGGACCGATCAACAGAACTATGCCGCCGGCGAGTGGGCGCGACGTCAGTCGGCCGAAACGCCTGATCGAACGGTCGGCGGGGCGAAGAGCTGGCTTTCGCATCATAAGGTCGACCGACAAGGCCCAATCTTGCCTTGGAACGCCCCGGAAGAAGTCGGCAAGGTTTCGCCCGTCGAAGCCTCGCGGCGCTACTTACAACACCTTGTAGCGGCCTGGAACGATGCCCATCCAGAACATCCGTTGGCCCAACAAGCAGTCGTGCTAACGGTTCCGGCGTCGTTCGATGCCAGCGCCCGCGAACTGACGCGCGAAGCAGCCGTCGGCGCCGGTCTGCCTGACGCGTTCACGTTGCTCGAAG
Source organism: Bremerella sp. JC817 (assembly GCF_040718835.1). Lineage (NCBI taxonomy): Bacteria > Pseudomonadati > Planctomycetota > Planctomycetia > Pirellulales > Pirellulaceae > Bremerella > Bremerella sp. JC817. Next base: position 225,045 of record NZ_JBFEFG010000259.1, read on the forward strand.
AACCGCAGGCCGCGGTCTACTCGTGGCTGGGTCACATGGGAGACCAGTGGCGTAAGGTGCTGAAGGTTGGCGACAAGCTGCTGGTCTGCGACGTCGGTGGTGGTACCACCGACCTGACGCTGATCACCGTCGAAGAAGAGCACGGCGAACTGGTCCTCAAACGGATGGCGGTCGGCAATCACTTGCTGGTCGGCGGCGACAACATGGACCTGACGCTGGCCTTCCACGTGTCGGAACTGTTCAAAGAGAAGAACGTCACGCTCGATCCGTGGCAGTCGGTCTCGCTGTGGCATTCCTGCCGAGCCGCCAAAGAACAACTGCTCAGCGACGAAGGTCCCGAGAAGCACCCGGTCAGCATCCTGGGCCGAGGAAGCAAGCTGATCGCCAAGACCGTTTCGGTCGATGTCGAACGAGAACCGATCAAGCAGATGCTGCTGGAAGGCTTCTTCCCGCAGTGCTCCGGAACCGATAAACCGCAGCGTGGGTTTGTCTCAGGCTTCCAGGAACTTGGCTTGCCGTTTGAATCGGATCCTGCCATCACACGGCATCTGGCCGAGTTTCTGGCCGTTCATGCCGAGAAAACCGGCAGCGCGATCCAGCCAACGCATGTGCTGTTCAACGGGGGCGTGTTCAAGAGCCAACCGTTCCAGGACCGCTTGATGGAAACGATCGGCTCGTGGCAGACCGACGGGCCGCCGAAGCGATTGGAAGGGACCCACGATCTCGACTACGCCGTCGCACGCGGTGCGACCTTCTATGGCTGGGCGAAAGAGAAGGGTGGCATCCGCATCCGTGGTGGCACCGCTCAGGCCTACTACGTCGGCATTCAAACTTCCGGCCTGGCAATCCCCGGCGCCCCACGTCCGCTCCACCTGCTGAACGTAGTGCCGATCGGCATGGAAGAAGGTACTGAAACGGACGTCCCCAGCGCGGAAGTCGGCCTGGTGGTGGGCGAGACGACCAAGTTCCGTTTCTTCTCGTCGCCGGTTCGCAAAGAGGACCAGCCCGGGCAGATGGTGACTCGCTGGGACGAAGCAGAGATCAGCGAAACCGACAGCATGGAAGCCGCACTGCCGCGTGACGACAAGATCAACGAGCCCTACGTGCCGGTAACGTTCCATTCCAAGGTGACCGAACTTGGAATGCTGGAACTGTGGTGCGTCAGTACCAAGACCGATGGTCGCTGGAAGCTGGAGTTCAACGTCCGCCAAGAAGACTAGTCCTTCTCCTCCGCGAGCCTTCGGAAATCGCCTCGCTTGCTGTCCCCTCTCCATCGCGGGAGAGGGGCGTTGAGAAACCAACCCATCATGTCTATCGTTCAAGCCACCTCCGCCGCCACAACAGGCGATCTGGAGGAACTCCCCAGTCGCTATCTCGTGGGCATCGACCTCGGCACGACCAATTCGGCCGTCACGTTTCTTGATACCCACAAGCCAGACGCCGCGATCGAGACCTTCCTCGTTCCCCAGGTCATCGCCCCTGGGCAGATCGAAGCGCGGACCACGCTGCCGTCGTTTCACTATCAGGCCGCCAGCGGCGAATTCGCGACCGATGCGTTGAAGCTGCCGTGGAGCAAATCGGACGAGTCGAACATGGTCGGCACGTTTGCCCGCGATCATGGAACGAGCGTCCCCGGACGCATGATCAACTCGGCGAAAAGCTGGCTTTCCCACTCCGGTGTCGATCGAACCGCGGCATTGCTCCCTTGGCATGGCACCGCCGATGTCGACAAGCTTTCGCCGGTCGAAGTGAGTAGCCGGTATCTGAAGCATGTTCGAGCGGCCTGGAATCATGCCCACAAGAGCGAACCGCTCGAAAAGCAAGACATCGTCCTGACGCTGCCTGCCTCGTTCGACGAGATCGCTCGCGAGCTGACGGTTGAAGCAGCGAAGCAGGCTGGCCTCAAGCGTGTGGTGCTGATCGAAGAACCACAAGCCGCGTTCTACGACTGGCTCGCCAAGCATTCCGATAGTTGGCAACAGCAAGTCGAGCCAGGCCAGACGATCCTGGTCTGCGACATCGGTGGCGGTACCAGCGACTTCACGCTGATCCGTGCCCGGGCCGGCGAAGAGAACCTGGTCCAGTTTCATCGCGTCGCCGTCGGCGAACATTTGATCCTGGGGGGCGACAACCTCGACCTCGCTCTGGCACACTACCTCGAACAAAAGCTCTCGCCGAACGAAAAGCTCCCGGCCGATCGCTGGTCGATTCTCGTCCGGCGTTGCCGCCAGATAAAAGAGACTTTCCTCGGTCCCGAGGCACCTGCTTCGCAAACGGTTAGCCTGCCGGCATTGGGATCGAAACTGATCGGTGGGGCTCTGCAGTGCGAAGTCACCCAGGCCGAAGTTCACCAGGTTCTAGCCGAAGGCTTTCTGCCGGAGTGTGGCCTCAACGAAACACCGCAGACGCGGACCTCAGGCTTTCAGGAGTTTGGCCTGCCGTATGCCCCTGATGCCGCGATCACGCGCTGGCTGGCCTACTTCCTGCGAACCCATCATGAGGTGATCGAACCAGAACATCGCCACGCCAGCGGAGCCGTTCGGCCTGACCTGGTGCTGCTCAATGGCGGGTTCTTCGAGTCCCCCGTTTTGAAGCAGCGTCTGCTAGACGTGCTGACCGGCTGGTTTGCTTCGCAAGATCCTGGCTGGAAACCGATCTTGCTCGAGAATCAACATCTCGACCTGGCGGTGGCCCGTGGGGCAGCCTATTACGGACAAGTCCGTCGTGGGACTGGCGTCAAAATCACAGCCAATCTCGCACGAACCTATTACATCGGTGTAGGTGGTGGCGAGTCGCCCGAAGCAATGTGCCTTCTGCCGGCGACGACGGAACCCGGTCAAGAAATCGATCTCAATCAGACGTTTCAGCTTCGCGTCTCCGAGCCAGTCGAGTTCCCGCTGTTTGTCTCAAGTACACGCTTGATCGACACGCCAGGGCAACTGGTGCCGATCGATCCGCAGCAAATCAAATCGCTCCCTCCCATTCGCACGGTGCTGCGTGCCCGTCGTCGCGCCGAGGCGGAAACCATTCCGGTTCATCTGCATGCCCGGCTGACCGAGATCGGCACGATCGAGCTTTGGTGTGCGGAAGTCGGAACCGATCGCAAGTGGCGACTTCAATTCGACATCCGTAGTGCCACGCAAACCGACATCGCGGCCCATCAATCGGCCAAAGAAGCGGAAGGGATGCTCGACGAATCGCAGTGGAACGGGGCCGAAACGCTGCTGGAAGAAACCTTCGCGGCCAGCGCCCCCCGCAAGCCCCAGCCGTTGATGAAAGATCTGGACGCGGCACTCGAAATGCCTCGCGACGCATGGCCGACTTCGCTGCTGCGGCGGATGTGGGAACAACTGATGGACCTGGAAACAGGTCGCACGAAGGGCCCCACGCACGAGTCGCGTTGGCTGAACCTTGCCGGATACTGCCTTCGACCTGGGTACGGCTTAGCACTGGACGACTGGCGTGTTTCCGAGACTTGGAAACTGCTGCAAGGCAAAGTGGTTCATAACGACGACAACTGCCGAAATCAGTCATTGATCTTGTGGCGAAGAATCGCCGGCGGATTGAATCGCGGGCAACAGCTTGCCTTGGCCGAGCCGCTGCTGGTAGCGACCCGGGCGATGCATAAACGCATGAATAGTGGCGGCGGAGGCGGCAACGCGTCGACCACCTTCACCCCGCAACAAGCGATCGAAGCCTGGCGACTTTTGGGCAGCCTTGAACTGCTGGGGGCACAAGAGAAGACCGAGATCGGGCGGATGCTGGTCGACCTACTCGGCAAGAAGAAGCTGGAACCGGCCCGAGGAGCGATGGCGTGGGCGATTGGCCGGTTGGGAACGCGGGTGCCGGTGTATGGCCCGCTCAATACGCTAGTCCCAAAAGAGATCGCCGGGCAATGGCTTGATGCGATCTACCGTCAGAAGACCAGCGATCGCGCCGACTTGTTGGCGGTCATGCAGTTGGCCCGCCGCACCGATGACCGCTACCGCGATCTTCCAGAGAAGGTCCGTACCGAAGCCGCTCAGTGGCTCCAGTCGAATCAGGCCCCAGAGCACTGGGTTCGCATCGTCCGCGAAGGAGGCCAACTCGACGAAGAAGAGCAATCACAAATCTTCGGCGAAAGCCTGCCAACCGGTTTGGTGCTGATGCGTTAAGAGGGATCTTGCGGATTTCTGAGCGCCTCGATGTCGATGAACATTTCGATTTGATCGTAAGGTATCTCGCGAACCTCGCCATCAATCTGCGTGATCAGCGGCGTCTTCGTCCGACGGCAAGTTTCGTACACATCGAGCATCGCTTCTCGAAATGCAGCCAATGCCTTTTCGGTGTTATCGCCTCGACTGTCAATCACAACGTTGCTCCTTGTCTTGTAGCCTTCGCAAACAGTTCCGGTTCTTTGACTGTGAGGAGGCCATTTACCGACTTAGCAATTAGCTCCGGTGGGTATTCTATTGAATTATAGATTCCAAAGCTGGAGACAATCGATCCATATTCCCGAAAGAAATTGCGGAGGCCTGCCTTGTATCTACGCCGGATATCTGGCTCTGGAATGTTGTGTCCTCCTTGGCGGACCCGATTCCTTACACGGCTGACGGCAATCTCTTCATCAGGAAGCCAAAGAAACGAAATTTCAATTGTATAACCACGATCCATCAGCTGCTTGAATCGTCGTAAATAGTTGCGTCCCGATAGCGTAGTCTCAATGCTAAAGGTCGCACTCTGAGCGACTAGCGAATCAAACTGCTGAAGCATAAGACGAGCAGCTTTATAATTCTGGGATTCGGGCTCTTCATGCGATAAGTCCAATGCGATCAAATCGGCATTCAGGAATATCTGACAGTCAGCGTACGTTGGCAAATATCTCGTAGCAAATGTCGTCTTTCCGGCACCGTTGGGCCCAGCGATAACGTACAGCGTTGGTTCCATAGCTCATGTCTCCGAGCGATCGATCCAGCGGGTTTTCTGGTGGGGATGGGCTTCGGTGAGCAGTCGCAGGACTTCAGCGGGATCGTGCGAGGTTAGCAGGAGCTGGCGGTTTTCTTCCGACATGAAGCCTTCGTCGGTCGCTTCGTCCAGCATGGTTAGCAGGGGATCGAAGAAGCCGTCGACATTCAGCAGGCCGCATGGTTTGGTGTGGAAGCCTAGCTGAGCCCAGGTGATCACCTCGAACAACTCTTCCAGCGTGCCATAGCCGCCTGGTAAGGCGAGAAAGCCATCGGCCAGGTCGGCCATCTTGGCTTTTCGCTGATGCATCGAGTCGACCACGATCAGGTTGGTCACGTCGTGATGGGCCAGCTCGCGATCGACCAGGGCCCCTGGGATCACACCAGTTACCTCGCCGCCAGCAGCCAAGGCCGCATCGGCGATCGCGCCCATGATTCCGACCTTGCCGCCACCATATACCAGGTGAATGTTCTGCTCGGCCAGCAGTCGCCCAAGTTGCTGCGCGACCTCAACGAAAACGGGTCGGCTACCAGAGGCCGACCCGCAAAATACACATAAGTTTTTCATGCTGGGTGCCATTCGTTCGTGGGCGCCCGGCGAGTTCTTACTTCGCTTCCAAAGCGAAGTCGCCTCGCATGTCACGCCACACGCAGTGGATATGGTTCGCCGGATTGCCAGAGACATCTGGTTGTGCGTTGACGAACTCAATTAAAAACGTTTTTCCCTGAACGCGATAGTAATGGGGAATCCCATCCTTGTAACCGCCAGCCCAGGCGAAGTGAATGTTGTTCCAACCGGCCGCTTCCAGATCGGCGTAACGCTTAGCTGCCACGTCGGCTGGCATCGCCGAAACATAGACATCGATCAGCTTCTTCAGCGTCGCTTGCTGATCGGCGGTCAACTTGCCATAGGCGATTCCTTCCGGAGCGGTCAGCGGAGGATGAGGTTCGCCGGCGTTACGAATTTCGGAAGGGCACTTGTCGGCGATCACGGCGACTTCTTTTTGTTCCGCGGAAAGCGAGTTGGCCAGCTCGAAACCGAGAGCTTCTTCGTCACGCAGAACGGCCATGCCCTTTGGGTAACCATCCAGCACGCTTTGCTTGACGACGGCTGGGTTGGTGGCGAAGAACTGCGGTGTCGATGAAACGACCTGGTCTCCTTCGACGACGAAGTTCAGCGAAAGGTGATGTCCTTCAAAGCTCAAGCCCCAACGGCTCCCTTCTTTGGGTTCGCCAAAGATGGTGACGTAGTAACGTTCGGTGTCGCGGATCGGTCCCGACTTCTGCACATGCTTCAGCAAGGCTTCCAGCGAGATGATTCCGGTCGTCTTGTCGTAACCAACCTGGCTCAAGGCCGACTTCAACAATGCATGCGTCATTTCGCGCTGCTGCGAAGTCATGAACTTCATCTGCAGGCCTTTGCGTTCATCTTTGGGGATGAAGTGCCACCCCAGACGCTGCTCGGCTTCGTAAGGATAGAGCATCGTCTTGCGCTGCTCGGCATCGAGAGATTCGACCAGGGCACCGGCCGACGCGGTCATCTTTTCGCCGGAGCTGGCCAGACGAAAATAGGTGTAAGCCGAGGTAACCGTTACCAGGGCAAGCATTAGCGAACAGACAGCAAGCAGACTTTTTCGCACGGTAAGTCCTTTGGCGGGGGTGGGCAAGCGGGTAGGATTTAGGGAAAGGGATTCTGCGATATTTTGGTTTTGCAGAGAATATAAATTACCATGAGCCCTGGCGAAATGCATCCCGCCAAGTCTCTTTTCCCACCAAACTGACTCCTTTCCCCCTTAAAGCTCGCTGGAGAACATCATGCTGAAACACCTGTCGCTGGGCTGCCTGGTCCTGCTGCTTTCTTCGCTGACTGCCTTTGCCGCCGACGGCAAGAAGGGTCCTCTGTGGCCGGAAGGTGCCCCAGGCGCCAAAGGTACCGCCGAGAACGACATCCCCACGCTGACGGCTTACCTGCCTGCTTCCGAAATCAACACTGGCTGCGCGATCGTTGTCTGCCCAGGGGGTGGCTACGGCGGCCTGGCGATCGGTCACGAAGGTTTCGAGATCGCTGAATTCTGGAACAATCTTGGCGTCGCCGCCTTCATCCTGGAATATCGTCACGCAGGACGTGGCTATCAGCATCCTGCTCCGCTGCAAGATGCACAGCGTGCCATCCGCACCGTCCGGGCACGTTGGGAAGAATATGGTATCGACCCGAACCGCGTCGGCATCATGGGCTTCTCGGCAGGTGGTCACCTCGCGTCATCGGCTGGTACCCACTTCGACGCCGGCAAGCCAGACGCTGCCGATCCTGTCGAACGCGTGAGCTGCCGACCTGACTTCCTGATCTTGTGCTACCCGGTGATCGCTTTCAACCAGCCATTCACCCATCGTGGTTCGCAGAAGAATCTGCTGGGCGCCGATGCCGACGAAGAGCTGACCAAGTCGATGTCGAGCGAACTTCAGGTCACTTCGGAAACCCCACCGACCTTCCTCTTCCACACCACCGAAGACACCGGCGTGCCACCACAAAACAGCATTGTGTTTTACCTGGCCTTGGTGAAGCACAAGGTGCCCGCGGAACTGCATGTGTTTGAAAAGGGCCGTCACGGCATCGGCCTGGGCAAGGCGGTCGCCGGTACGTCGGCCTGGCCTGAACTGGCCCACAACTGGCTGAAAGTTCGCGGCCTGCTTTCCGACAAGAAGTAATCGCAGCCTTCCAGAAGCAGCGTTAATCGCGCCGCTTCCCATGCGGTTACTACTGGAAATCACCATGGAGATCGACAGTGGCCAGCAGACTCTACATCTGCTGGCACCTGTCGATCTTTTTTTGTGCGCCGATACCAACGCGGTCCAACAGGTTTGGGTTTCCCGCAGCTTTGCGGACGATGGTGACGGCCGAAGCGACTCGTTCCCTGGAAACTGAATCGTGTACCTGACTGATTTGCCACCGCCGGCGGCTTGCCGCGCCCCGAATCGGACTTTAGTTAGCGACATGATCGTGAAGCTCGCTCCAAGCAGTTCCCGGGTGTCAGGTCCGCAGGCCGATTGATTGCTGCAATCGTTATCAGCAGCAGCCTGCCCCCCCGAAAACCTGGCATCGCAGTACCAGATTTTGTTGGGTGCGACGGCCTAAACCGTAAGCTTTCACAGACACGAGGCTACTGACAATCCTTGGACAGCAAAAAAGTGATGTTTGTGAATCAATCGTTTCTTAGCCACGGACTCGACTCGCTGGTCACCTTCAACCCGATCAGCATCCATAGCGATACGCAGCTAGGCGAACTACTGGAACGGCTTTATTGCACCGGCATTCATCATTGGCCGGTGGTCAATTGCCATCATCAAATCCTGGGGATGGTGACCGACCGCGATATTATTCGCTTCTTCAAGTCGCACCGGCTAAGAAACCATGCAAACCAGGGGGCTCGCGACGAATATCGGTTTCCAGTCACCGACTGCATGACCACGCAGGTCGAAACGATCGCCGCAGATGGCGACGCCTTAGAAGCGCTCGAACGAATACTCTCACACCACTTTCATGGCTTGCCGGTGTTGAATGGGGATTCGCTTTGCGGACTGGTCACCACCAGCGACTACATCCGCGAATTCGCATACAGCTCGCATCCGACGCGTGATGCTACCGTCGGGCAGGTCTACGACGATTCGCCGACAGTCGTCGACAGTCACATGCTGATTACCGATCTCTATGAAAAGCTCATCCGCGAACGTCTGGAATACGTTCTGGTGACCGAAGGTGAATGTGCCCTGGGCGTGGTGACCGTGCGGGATGTCAGCTTCCATCTTTGCCGACAATTGGCCCACTCGGCCTTCGATCCGAACCATGAAGATACCCGGCGCGCCGTCGACATGGTGAAGTCGACGAGCTGCGTGCGCGTGAGTGCCGACCTGGGACATGTGGCGACGATTTTGATGGAACAGAATATCCGCGCGACGATGGTCTGCCCACGTGGTTCCGAACCAGCCGGCGTGATCACCGAAGAACAAATTCTGGGCATGCTATGCCAACAGGAACGGATCTTGAACCTGGCTGCCAATTCGCCAGGTTCGGTCCGATCAATTCTCTAGCAGCGTCAAGCGTTCAACTTCCAGCGGGAAGTCGGCGTAAGTCCGGATACTGCTTGCTTTAGCATTGAGCACACGCACTTTTGCCGTGTTGCCGGTAGGTGCCCGGTTGTTTCGCCGGGACTCGAGCGTGAGCCGTTTCTCGGCACGTTCCAAGTCTTGCTTGCGGTCGGCATGCTGCTTGATCTCGGCTTCAAAACGCTGCTGCGTTTGCAAGCGTCGGGTTTGCAACACATCGCGGCTTGAAACCAGCCGGCGGCCTTCCGCTTGAACCTGGGCCAGGTCCCGTTCGTAATCGCCGACCAGGCGTTCCAGACGAAAGATTTCGCGGTCAAGTCGATCTTTACGGACCGGATCGTTGGTCTCTCGCTTTTCTTCGCTCAATCGGAAGATATCGTCGAACAAGATTGAAAGCTCGCGGCGAATCACACGCTGCTGGGCTTCCAACTGCGAGATCGAAACTTCCAGCGGCCCCAGCAGTTGACCCAGACGCTGATCTTCCTGCATCCATTGGCTGCGTAGTTGTTCGATCTGATCGGTTGCTTGCTGCTGATCGACTTCGATTTGCGTGCGGCGAATTTCGATCTGCTGCTGGTTCTGCATCTTCTCGAGCTGCTCTTTCTGCATCGCGTCGTCCTTCGCATCTTGCTGCTGCGTGGTCGACGTGGTGAACAGCGTGGCGACATCTTGATAGTTGTTCTCGAACTCGACGGCGCGCTCGCCAACGAGAACCGGCTTGATCATGTCACGCGATCGCTGCACCAGGGCGGCCGAGACATCGCCGGCTCGTGGTCCTTCGTAGAAAGCAAACAAGCGGCCCAGCAGTCGAATGGTTTCGCGAACGCGTTCTTCGTCGTCGCCGACCAGTTCTGCCGGCGGAAGCTCTTTACTGAGGCGTTGGGTCTGCACCAGGGCGGCATCGAATTTGTCTTGCAGCGTCCGAACCCAAATCAAAGCTCGCCAACTGCGATAGTCCTTCGAGTCGACTTCGATGGCGGCCTGAAAGGTCGCGGCGGCATCGTCGTATTGATGATGGCGAAGCAGCGCCAAGCCAGCCGCATATAGCGCCTCCGCGTCGCGAAGTCCTTTGGCTGTGTTCGTTGCCTGACGCACGGTCGCGATGCCGTCTGGGCCGACCTGCCAGCCATCGCGGAGCAATTCTTCGATGACCGCATGGGCATCATCCGCGGTCGCCATGCCTGGCATCACGCCCAGCATTACCAGCACCGCCCCAGTTGTCATCCAGCGGGAAAGCCACGCCATCCTATTGCTCCCGAGACCGCAAACGAGAAGAGTTTCAACGAAAAGGCCCTCCGAGAGAGGACCATTCGTATCGTAAGGACGATCTACAGGATTGACAAGAAACTTTTAGATTTCGCCGAGAGTTGTGCGTTATTAGGCGATTTTCGCCGGATCGAACAGCAGCGGAAAGAACTGTCCCTGCATCTTCTCTCCGGCAGCGATCGGCGGAACTCCGGTCAACAGTTCTTCGTTCTTATCGCTCATCACACCATCGCGGATGGCGTTGATCACCGTTGCCCGGCGTGGTCGATCGATTCGATTTTCAAATGAACCATGCACGGTCAGCGGATGGTGGAACGTCGCTTCGCCCGCTTTCAGTTCAGCAGGCACCGGATGCTGGAACTGTTCCCACTGCTCGTCAGTCAGCACTTCGCGGATTGCTTCCATGTTGCCGGCCAGCCCAGTGATCGGCAGCAAATTCCAGCGATGGCTGCCGGGAATATACTGCACGCAGCCGTTGTCGTTGGTCGCATCGTCCAAGCCAATCCAGCAGGTGAGGTGAGCGACCGGCTTCGTTCGCGTCCAATAGCTGTAATCTTGATGCCAGGCGACCACGCCACCATGGTGGGCCGGCTTGCAGAATAACTGGTCGTGCCAGAAACGGACCGGGCCTTCCAGCAACTGGCTGGCCGCCATCACAAACGCCGGCGACCACAACACATCGTGAAATGCCGGACGCAACCGCCACGCGCCCAGCGCATGAAACAGAACCGTTTCCGGGGTGGTCGATTCGTTGGTGTGATACTCGTACCACAGATTCTGGCCTTCATGTTCGGGCTCGAAGAACTCGGCTAGTTCGGTCCGCAGTGTTTCGGTCTGCGTGGCATTCAAAATCGGAATGCCGGCCAGGTAACCATCCTGTTGGTACGAAGCAATTTGCTGATCGGTCAGGCGGTATTGATCCCAGCCAGTAGCATCGGTCGGCCAGGCAAACAAATCGGTGGCAAGTTCGTGCAGTTCAGACCAGTCGCGGGCCATCGTGTAACACTCGCAGGAGAGAAGGATAAGGAAGGGAGGAGGCAAGACGCTTGGTTATCGCAGGCCCGCAGATAGAAATCAAGCATCGCTCGCCGCCCGATCAGTCACCGCACTTTAATGCGAATGATCATGATGATCGTGGTCGTGATCATGATCGTGTCCATGCGCGTGGTCGTGACCATGGTCATGATCGTGCGAATGATCGGCGCTGCTTCCTTCCGGATGCAAGTCGTTGAAGTGGATATGCAGTTGCGGCCGGGCTTTCACCAGCTTCGAAACACCTTCATCGGTCAGCTTGGTATCGTCCGCGTAGAACGACTGAAGCTGCTCGAGTTGGGCGATCGAATCGATCGAAGCGTCAGTGATCGGGCAGTGCAGCAGGTGCAAATACAAGATCGACTTGCTTTCGCCCACCTTCGCGATCGCCGCATCGGTAATGTTCGGCGAACCGATTCGCAGTAGTTCCAGATTCGGCAGGGCGGCAATCTTCGCAAGCCCTTCGTCCGTCAATTCACTGGCAGGCAGATTGACGATTTTCAGGCTTTCAATCGCGGCGATCTTTTCGGCTTCGGCATCGGTGATCGGCGTTTGATCAAGCCGCAGTTCGCGCAGCTTCAAGGTTGGTTCGAGATGCTGCAGTTGCTGCAGCGGTGCGACGGAATCTTTGACCTGAATGCTGTCCGTCGCGGCGGACGACACGTCGAGTAGCTGCCGTTCGAAGGTTGCCTCTGGCGGAGTATCGGGGTACGGCGGTACCTCTTCGCAACCAACGACGAACAACAAAATTCCAGCCAACAGCAAACGCAGCATCGAAATCAATCCAGGGAAGGGGAGTCAACTTGGCAGGCTAACCGCAACGGGGGCAACGGAGTCGATAGCGTGTCACGCCACCGCCGCGGGAAGTTCCCGATATCATAATCTCTCCGCAGCGAGGGCAGAAATCAGGCATCGTGTCGTCTTCGCCGTCGTCATCTTTCTGCTGGCAAGCCACGCAGATCTTGGTGTCAGGAAAGATCTCGAGACGTTCCGCCGGAATCGTGCGTTGGCATTGCTCGCAGACCCGGGCGTCCCCCCATTCTTCTTCCTCGTCGCGCGGGAGATCGATTCGCAGTCCGGTGCGACCACATTCGCCGCACACAAGCTTGCTGCCGCTGCGTTCGAACAGCTCTTCAATCAGGGACTGGTCTGGGTTTTCTTCCCGACGCAGCATCCCTTGCTGATGCAACAGCCGCAGCTTTTCGACAGTTCCAACCAATCGATGCCAATGACAATCAGGACAGCTTATTTCTTTCAGCATGGCAATTTGGGGGGCGATTTCGGCCGCTGCGACTAACCTATCGTTTTTGGCCTGCGGGGAAACTAGAATAGGGGATCACGTCTGCAGCCCCTTGGCAATCTAGTATTGTTGCAAAAATAACCCACCTCGGAGAGCACCATTCATGTCGTTGCGTATTTTTCTTTGCTTCGTTAGCTGCATGTCGCTGGCATCGATTGCCTGCGGTCAGGAATTCAAGAGCGGTATTGAGTGGCCTGAGCCTAAGGTCGTGACGCCTGGCGACAAGCCGACCGATCCACCGGCCGACGCGACGATTTTGATCGGTAACGATGGCATGTCGGCCTGGGTCGGCGGAGACAAATGGAAGTTTGAAGATGGTGTCGCAACCGCCGCCAAGGGTGGTATTCACACCAAGGAAAAGTTCGGTGATGTCCAACTGCACGTCGAATGGGCCGCTCCGGCAGAAGTGAAGAGCAGCGGTCAGGGACGCGGAAACAGTGGCGTCTTCTTGATGGGTAAGTACGAGATCCAGGTCCTCGATTCGTACAACAACGAAACCTACTTCGATGGCCAGGCCGGCGCCGTTTACAAGCAGTCGCCTCCGATGGTCAACGCCATGAAAAAGCCTGGCGAATGGAACACCTACGACATCATCTTCAATCGTCCGCAGCGGAACGAGAAGGGTGATGTCGTCGTTCCAGCCACCATCACCGTGATCCACAACGGTGTCGTACTGCATCACGCCTATCCGATCCGTGGCAGCACCAACTGGCACAAGCCACCGGCTTACGATAACCATGGCGACAAAGAGAGCATCGCCCTGCAATTCCACGGAAACCCCGTGAAATTCCGCAATATGTGGGTTCGCGAGTTCAAGCAAATCCAGCCAACCTTCGTGCCGGAAGATACCGAAATGGTTCGTTACCGTGCCGACTGGGCGACTGAAACCATCACGGCTGCTCCGCCAGAAGAAAGCGTTTCGGAAGAAGCGAAGCCGACCGAAGAGATGAAGCCGGAAACCAAGACCGAAGCAAAGCCTGAGGCCAAACCCGAAGCGAAGGAAGAGCAGAAGTCGGAAGAAAAGCCGGCCGCCAAGCCAGAAGAAAAGAAGGAAGCTGCCGCCGACGCTCCGAAAGAAGAAGCCAAGGCAGATCAACCTAAGTAAGCTGCTTCGCCAGCTCGAACCAATTCAAGACGCACCGCAATCCGGTGCGTCTTCTTTTTTAGAAGGACCGCTCTGATGACACGATGCCTGTTTGTGCTGCTCCTGCTTCTGCCAACGCTGGCCTATGCCGAGTCACCGGAAGCGGAACCATCGTTTCGTCCTTCGGCGCTAGGCATCACCCCGCCACTGCTGGAGCGTGGCACCGATCTCGACCAATACGTTGGACGCCTGATCGCGATCCGTGGCGAGCTTCACGACACCAAGATCCCGACGATCCTGGGGATCGATATCGCTGTGCCGGACGAAACGCTGCGGGGAAAAGAGTGTTACGCCATCTGAATTCTGGGCAAATGGACGCGTCCGCCCGCAGCGAAGGGGGACGCGAAGAATTCCAAACCCGAAATCGCTTACCGCAAGAAGGACACGATCTATACCCTCTACTTTGATCTCGACCGGAAGCTGGCACCGGCCCAAGCTTGGCCCCAGAAGTGATCAAACAATGTGAATTATTAGGGTAGGGATACTATCGCCAGCAGCCATCATCCCACCTTCCAGGGGTGATTTCTCGTAGTTTCTGGAGCCCTAAACCCGGAAACAGACGGCGTTTACATAACTATTACACAGCTTCGACAGGGCGTTTACCCTCAGCTCGACGATTGTCCTTACAATTCGACTCAATCAGTGACACTTCTGAAATGAGCAAGAAGTCCACTGATCTCGACCTCTCCCCCCGCAAAGATCGCAAATCTTAAGGACAGACCATGTCGATCGTAACTGAAAAAGACGACCCATCGCTCTTGGGCGAAAGTAATATTGCAAAGAAGCGTCCGACGAAGTCGCGGAAGAAAGATCCGAACCGTCCACGCCAGTCGAAGCCCTACAGCCAGCGTTTCCGCCATGGCAACGCCTGGCCTACGATCTTGTGGATCGGCCTGATTCACTTGGGTGCCTTGGCAGCTCCGTTCTGCTTCACTTGGGATGGCTTGATCGCCGCTGTCTTCTTGTACTATTTGACCGGCTGCGTCGGCGTTACGCTCGGTTTGCACCGCTACCTGACCCACGCTGGTTTCAAGACTTACAAGCCAGTCCGTTACGCGTTGGCCTTCATCGGTCAGCTTTCGGGCGAAGGCTCGGCCTTGGACTGGGTCGCCACGCACCGTAAGCATCACGCCCACAGCGATCAAGAAGACGATCCTCACTCGCCAGAAGATGGCGGTTGGTGGGCTCACATCATCTGGCTGGCTCCTCACCACACCCCTGCAGAAAAAGACGAACTGCACATGCGCTGGGGACCTGATCTTCGCAAAGATCGCGGCATGTGGTTCCTGCATCAGACCTTTATCCTGTGGCACCTGGTGCTTGGCGTTGCCCTGATGGGTCTGGGCTATTACCTGGGTGGCTGGTACACCGCTTGTTCGCTGGTGGTTTGGGGTATGTTCCTTCGCTTGACCGTCCTGCTTCACGTGACCTGGTTCGTGAATTCGGCAACGCACATGTGGGGCTACCGCAACTACGAAACGACCGACAAGAGCACCAACCTGTGGTGGGTCGGCCTGTTGGCTTTCGGCGAAGGCTGGCACAACAACCATCACGCTTACCCACGCATGGCCGTCCATGGTCACAAGTGGTGGGAATTCGACCTGACCTGGAACGTGCTGCGAGTCATGCGGATGTTTGGCCTGGCCTGGGACATCGTCGACTACAAGCAGAAGACCAAAGATGGCACGGTGAAGGTTTAACTTCCCGATCCAACTTCAATCCAACGAAAAAGGCTCGACCAATACTGGTCGAGCCTTTTTTTATTAGTGGCCTGTTCGAGGAAAGCTTCGCGTCAGGTCGAAGCTTCTTCTTCGCCGCTTTCGGCCTGGATGTTGTCGACGCCATTGGGCAGAAACTGGTAGCCGGCGTCGCGGATCGTGATGAAGTACTTCGGCTTCCCCTTGTCCTTCTCGAACATCTTGCGCAAGCGACCGATGAACTGGTCCGGGGCACGCGTCGACACGTGGCCCGGCATCTCCCACACTTCCTTCAGCAGTTCTTGCTTAGGAATGATCCGGCCGGCATTGCTGACGAAGTGATAGAGCAGCTTCGATTCCAATTGCGTCAGGCGAATCGGCTTCGAGTCGACGAAGGCCTGGAAGGTATCGAAATCGATCTCGACATTGGCAAAGCTGTACTGATGGATTAGCTCTTCATGCTTCTCTTGCGTCGGCTGGCGACGACGTCGCAGCATCAGAAGGTTCTTCACGCGGCTGAGGAACTCGTCCAGGTCGAACGGCTTCATCATGTATTGATCCGCCCCGACATCGAATCCGCGGGTCCGATCTTCCGACAGCGTCCGGGCACTCAGAATCAAGATCGGCATATCTTCGCCGTTGCTGCGTAGCGTTTCACACACGGCATAGCCGCTCATGCCTGGCAGCATCAGGTCGAGAATCACCAGGTCGACTTTGCCAGGATTCTCTTCCACAATCCGCAGCGCCGTGCGGCCATCTTCGGCTACGGAAACCTTGTAGCCCTCCGCTTCCAGATTGAAGCGAATCCCAACGGCCAAATGCTCTTCATCTTCGACCACGACAATATGCGTGTCGGCATTCGATTTCATCGCTCTGTCCCAGTTTCTCGCTTTGCTTTCCAAATATTCCGCGACTGCTCACTAGGCCGAAACCGGCTCGGCCAGGGCCGGATCGCCCACGGTCTTGGCACCTGGCAGGGTAACCACGAACACCGTACCGCTTCCCTTGGGTGGATCCTTCACGCGAACGTCGCCTCGCATCCGTTTCACCAGCGTTC
This sequence comes from Bremerella sp. JC817, assembly GCF_040718835.1. Classification (NCBI taxonomy): domain Bacteria; kingdom Pseudomonadati; phylum Planctomycetota; class Planctomycetia; order Pirellulales; family Pirellulaceae; genus Bremerella; species Bremerella sp. JC817. Next base: position 241,585 of record NZ_JBFEFG010000259.1, read on the forward strand.
GGACGATATACAGTCCAAGGCCGGTGCCCGGCTTCTCGCGTTGCAGTTCGAGCCCCAGTCGCACAAAGCGTCCGAAGATCTTCCGCCGCTGCGAAAACGGAATCCCTGGTCCATTATCGGCAACTTCGATGACCGCCTCGTCGTTATATTTCACCCGGAGTTGTACTCGTACTTCGGGATCTTTACCGGAGTATTTTACCGCGTTGTCGATCAAATTTCGAAAAATGATCTCGATATCGCCATGCAAGCCACGAATGCTGCACGGCACCGTTTTCAGCTTGATCGTATCGGGAGGCAATCGATAGAGCAGGGCGACCGACTGGGCACAGCCTGCCAGCACTTTGTCGAGCCGAACGTCACCTTCCTCGGCATCCTCGTGGCTGCGATCGAGCCGACCAGCTTCCAACAGATGGTTGATCAAATGATCGAGCCGCTCGACATCTTCGAGCATCGTTTCGTAGAACGAGCCCACCTTTTCCGGCGGGATGCTCCGGCGATTGAGCGTTTGCAGGTACAGCTTCAGCGACGCGATCGGACTTTTCAGTTCGTGCGTCACGCTATCGATAAAGTTGGCTTGCCGCTGGCTGAGGTTGATCGCCTTAATCGACAGCACCATGTAAAAGATCACGCCGGCCAGAATCACCGCCAGAAACGTCGCCCCGATAGGCAGAAACGTCCAATAGAGGGGCGCGGCCTGCTCGTTTTCCGTCGCCCCCCAAACATTGATCATCACCCAGCCAATGATCAAAGCAATCAGCAGGACAATCATGATCACGGCAAGCGTGATCGGTAAACCAAGGCGGCGACGGATAGACATAGGCAAACAAAGCAAAAGGACTCGGCGGTCGTTCGATCCCGATGCGTTGCATTATAACCCGTTTCGATCGCGGGCCGAGGTCCATAATGCGTGGTTATCGCTACGGGGTCAGCAAACCGATTCGCCAATTGAATTTGCCAAGCCTCGGTTCCGCCCCTTCGGCCGGATGAATACTGTCGGCCGCGGCAAAGGGCTGTTTTACGGTCGCGGCCAGCGTCGAGTAGATCCACAACAACACGAGCACGCGAACCATGGCCACGGCCTTACAGAAAAGAGGTGCGAATCGTTCGTTTAAGGTATCATGCCGGCACACCTTTGGCGAACTGTTGGAACCCCACGTGCGAATTGTTTCTTTACTGCTGTTTTGCGTTAGCTGCCTCGGGCTAAGCTGGCTCGGCATGATGGCCGTGCACGAACTGGGCCATGTAATCGGGGCGATGCTCACCGGTGGTCAGGTGCAACAGGTCGTGCTGCACCCATTCGAGATTTCGCGTACCGATGTTTCCCCCAACCCAGCCCCTGGCATCGTCGTTTGGCTGGGTCCGCTTTTCGGAGCGTTCGTTCCGGTCGCCATCTGGCTTGCGATTCCGGCAAACTGGTCATGGCATCGCAGCCTAGCCCAATGGATGGCAGGCTTCTGCTTGATTGCCAACGGATGCTATATCGGGTTCGGCTCGTTTGCCCGGATCGGCGATTGTCGGCAGATGCTGGAAAGTGGCAGCCCGATCTGGACCTTGTGGCTGTTCGCATGCGTGACGATCGTCCCGGGCGTTTGGCTATGGCATCGCCTTGGTTCGCTCGATCAGCTTTGGAAAACCGAACACCCCATTTCGCTGCGAGCCGCGGCAATTACCTTCGCCACGTTCGTCGCCAGCGCAATCGTTTTGGCTCTGCTGTCTGGCTAGTACGAAATCAGAATTCGATCGACAAGTGCCACGCGACATGTTCAGCGGTCGCCTTCGTCAGCACATCGTGCCACGCATCCAGCTCGGCGACCACGTCGTCGGTATTGGGAAGCGTGGCGGGATGGTCGGCCAGGTATTCGCGAAACGCCGACACCGTTTGCAGTCCTTGAATCGGTGCGTACCACGTTTCTGCCGGCAGATCGATCCCGGCCACATCGATGCCGCTGGCTTTCATTTTCCGCGCGGCTTCGTCAGGCGATTGGCTGTGGAACTCGGTGAGCGGCACGACTTGCAGCTTCCGCGCGAGCCGCTGCAGTAACGGCTCGGCGCCGGCGATTGCTTTGCCAGGCACCTTGGCCGTTAGTTTCGGGATGTTTCGATGCAGCACGATCGAAAACTCAGGCATCGCGGCTTCTGTTTCTCGTTCCGGAGGGCATTGGCAGGGAAGCTACTTCTGCAACGCATTAGACATCTTCAGTAACTGATCGACAATCTTGCGGCTTGCGTTTTCTTCGACGAAGTTCGTTCCCAACCAGGTTTCGTACCCTCCCAAGCGGTGCTGTTCCGGCGTTGGGAGGTAACCAAATGACCCATTGGCCAGTTCGATCGTGAACGCATCGCCGAAGGGGGACCGGCTTTTGATTTCCAGCCCAGTCTCGGTGAACGTCTCGAAAGGAATCGCCGTGATTCCCAAGTCACCAATCCGCAAAACCTGGAGCGGCACCGAGACCTCGTCAGGGGCCTTCTGAATGTTCTCGATCCGGGCAGCATAAATCTGCTCGCGAATGTGCCCGGCCGGGTCTCCTTCGGCCTTCGCTTTGATCTGCTCGAAATGCTTCAGCATCTCTGGCGTCGGCTTGCGAGCCTTTAGCGGCAAGTGCGTCAGTTGCGCATCGAGCGGAACTTGCCGGTGGAACGCAATCGTTTCGTGAGCCGCTGCGACCTTGTCGGCAACTTTCCGCGCGACTTCCTGCATCTTTTCGTATGGAGCATATCGCGGCGGATTCTTGGCCGCGAAATCGATGTTGTTCACATCGCCGCTGGTGCCATTGGAAAGCATTCCGACGAACGCAGGCGACTGATCCTGGGCGTGCAAACTCTCTGCAATGAACTTCGCGAAGTAGCCGAAGTAGTCGGCCGAAACGTCTCCACTGCGAACGCCTCCGACGTAATGCAGCGAATAGTTCGCCAGCAGCGCGATCGGCTTGCCTTCCACCGAACGGACCGACAGGAAGCTGACTTCTGGATCGACCGGGCCCGCAGGCCGATCGAGGGCAGCACTACCGCGTGGCGGGTTCATTCGCACTTGGTCGATTCCACCAAAAGGATTGGTCAGATGAGCCGCATCCTTCATGTACCAGCGACGGTTGAAGACCTCGGTCGGCTCTTCGACGCTTCCCCAACCGATCTCGGCCGGCTCCAGATTATTCGTCGCCCGGACGACCCCATCAGCGATACGCTGCACGAGGAACTTTTGATAGCTGCTGTACTCTTGATCGCGAATCAGTTTCGACTTGCCACGGGCCGTGGTCGCCGAATGGGTATGCGTGGCGGCCAGAAGCTGATGCGAGGCTAGGATACCGGTCGCTTCTTCGATCAGAGCTTTCGCCTCGTCGAAAATCTCGGCCGGGATGCCCACGTTGTCGCAAAGTACAATCGCGATGCGTGTCTTACCGTCGTCCAGCACCAAACAGCGGGCGTAAAGTTCGTCGTGAATATGCCGCGCTGGAATCGGCTTCCAACCTCCCACAATCATTTCGCCCAGCGGAGGCGTGATGTTGCTGGTCGCCGCGCCGGCTTGCAGCGATTTGACATCTTCGGCCTGGGAAAACGCGCACACGTTGCTGATCAGCGCAGCACAAATCAGAAGAGAAGAGATGCGATTCATGAGAGGTTCTCGCTTGATCCAGAGGATGGGTGGGGAAGGGGATCGAAGTCGGCAGGCGAAAGACACCACCGCGAAGGGTGGTTATCGGTTGTGTTAATTTAACAAGATGCAACGTGACATCAAATTGAATCTCGATCGCGTTGCCGAAAAAATGAAATCGAATGATAAGCTTTTGCCATTCAGCGTCTGCCTGCTGGCGTTGTTCGTCCCTGCCTGAAAGTTCTCGCCATGTCGCTGCCCAATTCCGCTTCTGCCAAGCTCAGCCGTCGCTCGTTCGTGACGGGGCTTTCCGCCTTGCCGCTGCTAGGGGCTGCCCGCTATTTGAACGGAGCCGAGTCGGCCACACCGCTATACCTGCCGGAAGACCCTGCGCGAGGCATTCGCGAAGGGTGGACCGTCGCGGTGTTTCCCGACACGCAGAACTATGCAAAGTATGGCAAGAACCAGGCCAACTTCGATCGCATGTGCCGCTGGGTCGCCGAGCATCTCGATCCATGGCGAATCGGCCTGGTGATGCATGAAGGAGACTTCGTCGAGCAAAACAACATCGCCGAAGGGGGCGGGCGAGGTTGGGGCGATCAACATTCCGAGTCACAGTGGGAATCGGCCAAGCGTGCTCTTAGCCAGATCGAAGGCAAGGTGCCAACGATTTTCACGACCGGCAATCACGACTTCGGGATCCGCAACGCCGAGACCCGCGATACGCAGTTCAACGATTACTTTCCGATCACCAGCAACAAGCTCACCAGTGACGGCCAAGGGGGAGGCATTCTCGTCGAGGCCGGCCTGAACAGCTTTGGCAAACAGTCGCTCGAAAATGCGGCTTACGAAATCAAGCTGCCCGATGGTCGCCAATTGCTGATCATCTCGCTGGAGTGGGGACCTCGCCGCGAGGCAGTCACCTGGGCGAAATCGCTCGCGGCACGCGAAGCGTATCGAAACCATACCGGCGTGCTGCTGGTCCACAACTTTCTGACGCCTGACTCGATCCGCGACGGGCAAAATGGCAATCGTAAGCGTCCTGGCAACCCGCACACCTACCCGACCGGCAAGCAAGGGAATACGCACGACGGCGAAGATCTGTGGAAAGGTCTCGTCCACGACGCCCCACAGTTTCAACTCGTCTTGAATGGGCACGAGATGGGCGCGCATGTTGGTCGCCGTGTCGATAACAATGCCGCTGGCATGCAAGTACATCAGATGCTGTTTAACGCCCAGGGACTCGGCGGTGGCTCGGCAGATAAAGGAAACGGCGGCGATGGTTGGCTGCGACTGTTAACCTTCGAGCCTGACGGCGTCACGCTTACGGTGCGAACCTTTTCGCCACTGAAACTCGACGCTGGCCTCTCGCCTTGGTGGAACGATCCGAAGTGGTGTTTTCAGGTTCCGCTATTGCCAGTGTGATCGCCCTTAGCGTGGACTAATTCGTGGGGGCTACCGGCGTGACCAATGGCTGTTGAGAAACGTTAATGAGCACAGGAGCACGCCGCATGAATGGAAAAAAGTGAGGCAACACCTCGATCCTGGCTGGCATTGGCAACGACTGCCGCAGTTGATTGACGGCGTTCTCATTGATGCTCAAGTCACTCAACCGAACGTAGGACAAATAGGGCATCGCATGCAAATGCTGGATACCTTCGTCCGTTATCGAGAGCGAAACGAGCTCTAGTTCACTGAGCTTCCGTAGTTGGGCGACCGAAGCCAACGCTTCGTCCGTGATCTGCTTTCCATCCGCGATCGTCAGATGATGAAGGTTCTTCAGCGCCACTAGTTGGGCAATCCCTGCGTTGGTCAATTGCTCTCCATCGATAGACAACAAACCGAGTTGCTTGATCTGAGCCAGGTCCTCGAGTTGCTGGTCGGTTAAATTGCATTGGGTCAGGGAGACGGAATCAAGGAACTCAAGCTTCGCCAGTTGGTCGAGTCCCTCGAAATCGATCGCGGGACAGGCGTTCAGTTCGATACTTTGCAGGTGATTTAGATTTGCCAAAGCGGCGATCGGCACCTCTTGCTGGATACCTCGCATTCGCAAAGATATCAGATTTTCGATCGCCCCAAGAAACTCGAATCGCATCTTGGTATCTGCGAGTGGAGCACTCACACTTAGAAATTCGAGCTGCTTGCATTGGCCCAATTTGCCGAGATGCTCGACTGCGATCGGCCCGCGAAACTCAAACATGTAAGGCGATCGTCTCGAGTGCCGAGCCATGATCTGCACACCTTGAATGTTGATCCAATCCACCTCGTCTTGGATGGCTTCGATAAAGCCGGCCGCCGTGATTTGCGTAAAGAATAGATGGACTTGCTGAAGCTTACGAGCGTCCGCTAAGCCTTCGATCGCGGCGTCGCCGATCGGGACCATCTCGAGCCGGAGCGACTCCAGTTGATCTGCCTGGAGCAATCGCTGGCACTGCTGATCCGTCATCGGCGACTGGATCGCCCCTAAGACTTTCAACGTCGGATGCCCGATCAGGTAGTCGGCCCAATTGGTGGCAACCGTCTTCTCCAGCGTCAGTTGCTGGACATCTATGCGATCTCGCAACAGCTCGAACGACTTTTCTGTCAGCTTGCGGCCGGTTAAATATTCGAGCCGCAGGTTCGGAATATCGGCCAGGATTTCGATCCCTTCATCATCGACCGAAAATCGAAACCGCAGCGTATGAAGCCGCGGATGCTGACGCAGCATCGCCAGGCCTTTTTTGTCGACGCTGGTTCCCTGGATATCGACTACTTCCAGTTGCGGCAATTGGCTTACGTGCCGAAAGCCTTCGTTCGTGATCCTTGTTCGCCAGATCGCCAGTTTTCGAACGCGTGGCAATTGATCGAGATACGCGAACCCCTCGTCACTGATGCGGCTACTAGGTATGTAGATCTCTTCCAGCGTAGGAATCTGGGCCATCAGTTCCATCTGTTCGTCACGAACGTTTCGACCGTTGCCGCGGATACCGGTGATGTTCGAGAAATAGCGACTTCCGAACCAATCGTGTACGAACTGCGGCCCCCACGACGTGCGAGAGATCTGGATGCCGGTTTCCGAAAGGCGCTCGGCAATCTTGTCCTGCGCGTGCACCCAGTCCATGTGCCATCGCCAAAGACCAGCCCCAATGGCCGCGATCAAACAGAACAGCAATAACGTTCGCAAGCCGAATTGCCGAAGCGAGCGGGGCAGGAAGACCATCGAGCGATTCCTTATCTAGGGAACGTTGGCTTAGCCTTGGTGGCGAAACGGAGACTTCATCGCAGGGGCGTCTTCAATCCAGCGATTGAACAGGAAGACCCCGTAGTCGCTCCGGCGCGGTAAGGCCTTTTTGCGTTCAATCCGCCGGGTGCTGTAGTCTTCAGCGGAAGGCTTTACCCGCAGCACTTTCATACTGCCGATCGTCGCTTCCGAAAGAGGATGCGGCGGAACGACTGCTCCGCCGGCAGGCGGCAACTGCGAGCAGTCTGCCAGGGTTACATGCCACAACTTCTTCAGGTTCAGTAGCTCTGGCAGACCTGACTCGTCGAGCTGAACCTGATTGCAATAGATCGTCTTCAGCCCGGCCATCCGACCGATGACTTCCAGATGCGATTTGGTCAGGCGGCACGACTGAAACGTGAGCGATTCGAGCCGCGGCAACCTGGTCAATCGCCTGAGATCGCTGACAGACAACTTTGGTACGTTCCCGAACCGGACTGCTTCTAACCGAACAACTTGATTGAGGTCCGGCAGATTCAAATCGAACGGGTAGTTCCAGATTTTGAGTTGCCACAGTCGCGGCGAATTCCCCAGGAACTGAAAGTCGACCGGCTGGTCCAGGGAGGTTTCCAATTGAAACGAACCGAGCTGTTGAAAGTCTTGCATGCCGGTCAACATCTCGGCGTCGACCTTCCCTTGCCAGATAATGTTGTGCACTTCGCGGGCATAAGCCATCTCGGTATTGGTAGGATCTCGCTGGCGAATCGACGCCGTAAGCCTCATTTCGTCGCCAATAATGACAACGCCGGTCTCCTCGTCGGCAAACGTCTTCAACAGTCCTTTGCCGGTAATCTGCGTTCCGATCAGCTCGAGAAATCCACGATTGGGCCGTGACTTGATCACCGGCAACAAGCGGTCGGTGATCGGCGAGTTTTGAATACTGATGTCACGGATTAACTTCGCATTCAGCAGCAGTTGAGCCTGAGCGTCGGTCAACGGAGCGTTGCGTGTCCGGATTGCGGTTAGCGTCGGATGATCGGCCAAGGTTTCAGCCCAGGCCGGATCGTGCGGACGATTGAGCGTCAGGTACTTGGGCTTCAGCTTGTCTCGAATCTGCTGGATACCTTTCGCCGATAGGTCCTCAGTAATCATGACATCCGGCAGCAAGTTGGGCAGCGTCGCCAGGTGATCGATACCGATATCGGTAAGTACCAGGTTGTGCTGGATTGCCTGAAGACGTGGCATCCCACGTAGAAAAGCGAACCCGTTCTCGTCGATGCGGGGATATTCGAGTTGATGCCGATCCGAAACCGACGGCCCCAGGTCGGTATGCATGGGCATAACCGACAGTTCGCGTAGGTTCTTGATCTTTCCAATGTGCCGCAACGCATCGTTGTCGAGGGCGGATCCTCCGACCAATACCGCACGCAAGTTCGGCAACTGGGCAAGCGTCTCCCAATGGGCGATCGGTGCCTTCCGCGAGGTGATGGAAACCGAGCGTACGGTCGGGAAGTCTTTCAGCACAGAAAGATCGATCGGGCTGCCATCTTTCGGCTCGTAGAAGCTGATCTCGTCGACCCAGGTGAGATAGTCGCTGCCAGGAACGCGGTACCAGCCAGGCGGCCCTACGAATTCAAAGCGAACGTAGATCACCTTGTCGTAAGTTTCCCGAACCAGGTGCCGCTGCTGGGCAAACCAAGTATCGACCAGATCGATCGGGGTCTGCCCCAGGTTCCAGCAGATCGCCAGGTAAGAAATCCACCAGCCGAACAGAAGAGACATTGCCCCACGACTCCGTGCCGAGGCCATCATTGCGTCACGCCACCAAGTTGACGTTAGCAAACCCCTCCGTGTGAGGCAACAATTTCGCCCGCTTTAGCGGTAAGCGGACTGAAGCAAATCGTCGCGATCGATGTACCCGAGTTGCACGCCCCAGTCGCGGACGGCATCGATCAACTTCTGATCGACCAGCGTGCGATGCCCCGGCTGAGCGTCGGGACAAGCATGAACGATTCGCTGACGGGCTTCGTCTTCGCTTAACCCCAAGGCGATCATGTACAGCCATAAAATCGTCGGGCAGCGATTCTGCCCAGCGATGCAGTGCAGGTAGACCTTGCTGTCAGGGATGTTCAAGAAAGCGTGCAATGTCCCCAGGATCGCAAGTGCTTCGGCAGTCGGGATCCGCATAAAGTCGTCCAGCGGCATGTCCTTCACGTCGGCGAAACCAGCGTCGGCCGTTGATGCCAGGCTGGCCGCGTCGCTCACATTCAAGATGTGCGTGTAGCCATGCTGTTGGAGATAGTCGAACCGGGCCGGCGACGCGAATCGGCCAATTGCGATCCGGGAGGTCACCGGGAACACTCCATAGCGTAATGCTTCCATTAACTCTGGTCGCACGATGCGGTCCTTCTGTCAGTAGTTCTCGTGGCGATACCGGTGCCAGCTCTCCTCGAACCAGGGAAGCTGCTGCAGGTGCGTTCGGAGTGGGGTTTCGATGAAGGAGGGGGCCTGAAACACGTACTCCGCTGCTCGGCCCAATCCATGTTCCGGCAGCGATTTCAGGTGAGCTTCGGCCGCTTCAAACGAGAAGGGGGCTCCCTCTTCATGAAGCTGCTGAAAGTTGTTGGGGAGCGCCGTCCAGATCACCGCATCGAAGTCGGTCGCATCGGCCCAATTCTGGATCGCTGGCACCGTCTGCCGCTGGTGATCGGTGTCGCAGTCCGAGTTGGGATAATAGAGTCCGACTTGCTGGTCGGTGGCACCTTCGCGAATCTTTAGATCGCCGACCGCTTCTAAAACCTCGGAGCGATGGCTGACGGTATAGGCGACCTGGCATTCGGCGCCGATCTCGGTTTCGAGAACCAACGTCAACGCACGATCACGGCGCACCGAGATTCGCGAGAACTCGACTCGAAGTCGCGGGCCATCCAGAAACCAAGGCCCATGGTGCTGATCAAATTGCGGGCGGTCGTCCCAAAGCAGAGACCCCCAGCCCAAAATTGCGGTCTTCATCTCCCAACCTGTCTGGTCAACGATCACTGGTACACTCTATTTCAGTGTAACGCTGACCGCAGGTTTTCTGTATCGGTACCCCTTAAAGCTTTTCTGCCATCATGCTCGCTTGCGCTCGAACGGCAGCGGGGTCCTTCTCCTGGACCAGTTTCTCGAAGTCGGCCATCAGCTCGGCGGCCTTCTCTGGCTGAGCTTCGCGGAGCCCTTCGATTTCCTGGTAGAGCTGCTGTTTCAGGGCCTTTAACGAGCTTCCTCCGGCAATCTGCTGCAGGGTTTCCTTGGCATCCGAGGCAGGGGGAGTGACCCGAACCGGAGCCTCTCCGGCGACGCCACATCCCAGCACCAAAGCCACCAACGATAGCAAACCAAGTTCGCGAATCATGCGAGACATTTCTGTGTTCCTTGAACCTTTACAAAGGGAAATAGCCAAACGCGCGCACCGTTTTGCCTGGGCAAGCGATGCCGTGGCTCTCTAGCCAGAGTGCCAGAGAGATATGTTTTCGAAATCCAAGATTCCCGCTTAGGGCGGTCGCCGGCTAAGGCGTCTGGACGACCTCGCCACCGTTGCGACTTCCCATCGCGTGATAGGTGGTCAAGTCGATTGATTCGGTGAGAAACCGGACCGAGGCATCCGCCAGGGCGATATTCACGCCACCAGGGTGACGACTGCGGGCAGCGTACAAACCGGTCGAGCTGCCATGGTTACCGGTGCTGCTCGAAGTCATGCAACTGGGATAACGCCAGTTGGGCGGAGCCAGCGTGTTGAAGATCGCGTATTCCATGGTTCCACGGGTCCAACGCAGGCCGGCGTAGCTACTGTGGTTCGCCTTGTTGTTGTCGCAAGCGACGCCGGCGGCATCGATGGTGGCCTGAGAAATCGCCCCTTGCGACGTCGACTCGTTCGCCGACCAGGACAAGCCTCGAACGACGTCGGAACCAACACGGTACGCACCATCGTCACCGTCTCCAGCCACATGCTCGCCAATCATGATCGTGTTGGTCGTGCCGTCCGTGATCGCGGCGAAGTCCGTTTCGGTCGAGAAACGGAGCACACCGTTCTGACGCGATTCGGCAATGTTCCATCCCAGGTTAGAGCCGGTCGAAAACGGATAGTTGCAGTTCGCCGTTCGCGAATCATTTCCGACGGGGCTGTCCGAGGGACAGACATACGCCGACAAACGGTTCGATTGGACCAACGTCTCGGCGTCGGCGATGTTGCGGTAGAAGTTTTGCGTCGTCGTCTTCAACTGTTCGTACATCGCGTCTTGTTCGATGAACGGCAAGATCTTCACATGTGGCCCGCACGAGTACGAATCGGAAGCATTCGACGCCAAAGCACGCTGGTTATAGCGTGGAAACGTGAGGAACGTGTCGTGATAGTTGTGCAGTGCCAGACCAAGTTGCTTCAAGTTGTTCGTGCACGACATCCGCCGCGCTGCCTCGCGCGCCATCTGCACGGCCGGGAGCAGCAAGGCGATCAAGACACCGATAATGGCAATCACCACCAACAGTTCCACTAACGTGAAACCGGCAGGCCGCAAAGAGCGTCGCATAGAAAACTCCATTCGAAGGTCCGAGGGGGAAAGCAAGGAAGGCACCGCGCGGGCAGTCGACTCGAAACAAACAAGCATCATGCCAATTCAAGGAAAATCCCCCGAACGCCACACGTTTGACAGCCAGGCTTACATCCGCGAGAAGGGATCAGCGTCGCTCACAGAACCTCTAGCAAGTGGTTAAGCCAGGAGAATAAAGCTTCCAGCAGAAAAGAAGAAATTCGACTTTTATCGACTCACCACTTCGCCCTCATGGACACGAAATGACCAGTCCCATGCCAAGCATCGCAGTGCTTCTGAGACCTTGCCCAGATGCTAAGCAGCGGCCCTCACCACAGCGAAGCGCAAAGATTCTCCAAGAGTGATGTCTCGAGGCATCTGAAATGGTCGGTGAAGCCTTTGTGAGTGAGTCGCAAAGAATCGATTTAGATCGATATTTGTCAGAGACCGTAACAGCGCCAGACGGATACGATATTCACGTAGCTCTAAAATCGTGGTTTTGTTTCGGCCCGTCACTCGACCTGGCACAAGGTACTTCACACCATGTCGGCATATCCAATCTTCGGGACGATCACGTTGCCAGTGGCCTGGACTCGCAAGCAGTGGGAACAGTTCGTGGCCAACTCGCCGATTCTACGTCAGGTCGAGTCGATTGAAGTGACTTGCCCCTTCACGCAGCGACCTACCGAACTGAACCATCCTACCCATGTCTTTGCGGGCATCTTCAATGACGCACAAATTGCGGCGTCGATTCGCTGCGTGGAAGAAGTGGTCGAAGTCTACGCCCCATCCGAGTTCGATGCGGCACGCTTGAAGCCGCTGGAAGAGCTCGTCGAAGCACCGTTCGAGCGATATTGATCTTGCCGCGATCGGTAGACCCTCATTCCAGGTGGCCTGTACAGCCGCCGACGAATCGGCATCCCGCAGATGAACCGTCAGGGTGGTTGCGGTGTCCTCAGGCAATCTGTTCTGTTACTTGTTGGAACAGGTTTTAGAGAATAGGACAGGCCACTAAGTCATGGCAGACCATCAATCAGAGTGCGCGATCGAGCTTGAATCGTCGCCCACCTTGGATAACATTTCTTCCGACAATGACGCAGGCATAAGCTTTTCACTCACGGTGCTCTTGGCCGCGACGGTCGGCATGGTGGTGGGCAATTTGTACTATGCCCAGCCGCTGCTGGCAGTCATCGCCAACGATCTGGGACTGACCGAAGCCCAGGTCGGCAGTGCCGCTACCCTGGGACTGCTGGCCCAAGCCGCCGGCATGTTGCTGCTACTTCCGCTAGGGGACGTTTATGATCGACGGCCGTTTATTCTCGCCTCGGTCGGATCTTCCATTCTATCGCTGCTGGCGGTTTCGGCGTCGAACGGAATCGTTTGGCTGTCGGTCTCGTGCGTGCTGCTCGGAGTTTCGACGATCGGCACCCACATGACGATCTCTCTTGCGGCAAGCCTCGCCCACGAACGCCAACGCGGGTTTGTGGTCGGCACGGTCTTTGGCGGACTGCTGACTGGGCTGTTGTTATCACGAGCCTTAAGCGGTGTGCTTGGTTCGATCTGGGGATGGCGAAACGTTTATTACATCGCTGCGACGGGGCTCGCCATTTTGCTGATACTGCTATGGAAGAAGCTGCCGGCGTCGGTGCCTCATTCCAAGATGACTTATCCGCAGCTTCTGATCTCGATGGCGAAATTGCTGCGGGACGAACCGATCTTGCGGGCCTCGTGCGTCTATGGAAGTGCGTCGTTCGCTGGCTTTGGTGCCTTCTGGGTGACCCTTTCATTTCACCTCGAACAACCTCCAATGGAATATGGCAGCGATGTCGCCGGGCTGTTGGGTTTGCTGGCGATCTCTGGGGCGTTGGCCGCCGGGCCGGTCGGCAAGTTAGCCGACTCGATGGGTGCCCTCTATATTCTGATCCCGTCGCTGCTACTGACGTTCTTCTCGTTCCTGGTGATGGGCTTGTGGGGAAGTTCGATCTGGGTGCTGGCGGTCGGCGTGGTGTTGATGGACATGGGAATGCAGGCGGTCCACGTCTGCAACCAATCGCGGATTTACAGTCTGCTTCCTGAAGCCCGTAACCGCTTGGGGGCGGTGTACGTGGTGACCTATTTCCTGGGTGGCTCGGTCGGATCGGCCATCGGCGTGTGGGCGTGGACCAGCTATGGCTGGCCAGGGGTCTGCTACAGCGCAACCGCCTTCCTGGGGATTGCTCTGACCTACTTGGCGATTCGCACGCTGCGTAACATGCAGACTGGCGCGGCGCATTAAAAAACCCCGCCCGAAACAACGTCCGGCCAGGGTTTCGTCTGTTCTGAGCTTCGATCGCTTAGAGATCGAAGTTCTCGGTATTTTCTTTCTTGTCGACCTGAGCGGTCAACTTGCTGTTGCGATTGTATTTCGCTGGAATCTCTTCTTTCATGATCGGATCGCCGGTGATTTCTTCTTTGCCGACTTCAACCATGTGCGTGATCTTCACTGTCTTGGTTCCCTCGGGCACTGAGAGGGAATACTTGCCAGCTTGAATCTCGGCCATCACCGGCGGAATCCCTTTGGCGGCTTGTTCTGGGGAATCGAAGATGATTTGCCCAGCATCCAGTGGCTTGCCGTCCAAGGTCACCACGCCGGAGACTTGAAAGCGAGGTTCTTCAGGCTCTGCCGCGGCGGTACAACCGAGCGTGGCCAGGGCGAGTAGTCCGATTGATAAAGCAACACTGCGCATTTTCTGTTCCTGCATGAAAATGGTGTCAGGGGATTAAGGAATCTGCACGACGTTGCCATCGTTGCGGACGCCAAGATTGCCGAGCGTGGTCAGGTCGATCGTTTCTGGCAAGAAGTGGATCGAACCATCGCAGAACAGCGCATTAACACCACCAGGATGCTCAGAGCGAAGTGGCGAGTTGTTGCCGTAGTTGCCACAGATGCCTTCGCTGCTGCACGAAATGCTGAAGTTGTTGGTTGGATTGATTCGGTATCGCAGCGAGGTGGTATTGAACGCACGACCGTCGCTCGAACCGCTACCAGGCAGCGTCGTCGTGTTGTTGTTCTGGCCACGGGTTCCCATGTTGAATCCGTACTGCATGCTGCGAACATCGGTACGCGTTCCCGAGGAGTTCTTCAGCCAGCCACCCACTTCGCTGACAGCCAGGGTATTGCTGGAACCGTCGGTGATCGAAGCGAACGTGGTCTTGCTGTTGTAATACAGCACGCCATTCATCGCCGATGGGCCGTGGTCGGTATCGTTCTGGGTCGCCCCCGTGACACCACCAAAGCCATTGACCACGCCTGCGATCGAGATGTAGTCGGCGATCATCGTCTTCACCGCATCGTTGCCCAGTTCCTGCTGGAGCGAAGCGGAAGGACATTCATAGATCCCGAAGATCGGACTGCCGGCATCCACACCACAGGCATCGCTCACCGAGCCATCGTTCCAGTGCTGGCTCAGGTCGATGATGTCGTACACGTTGCCCAATTCGACATAAGGCAAGATGTGCACCATCCACGAGGTGCCCCACTTGTTCGCGGTCGCCGTTCCGAAGGGACGCAGATTGTTGGTCGTACCTGGTGGAAAGCGATTGAATGTGTCGTGGAAGTTATGCAGGGCAAGGCCGTGCTGCTTCAAGTTGTTGACACATTGCGAGCGTCGAGCCGCTTCGCGTGCTTGCTGCACCGCTGGCAGCAAAAGCGCAATCAGAACGCCGATGATGGCAATCACCACCAGCAGTTCTACTAATGTAAAACCTGACAATTTCGATTTCATAGCAGAAGCGCCGCTTGGAAAAGGGAAGAGATTACGCACCCACTTCAGGGGGCTAAGATCAGTTACTATAAATGGGAGTATAAGGACGGCGCATTTTTTTAACAAGCACTTTTAACTTTTTTACACTTTTGCCCCCTACATGTGCTACTTCCCGTCGAGTGGAGGCCCAAGCCTAAATACTTGCCAACATTCATCTTTCGTGTGTTTATGGTGTGCTAAATAAGGGACCAGCATGGCAACACACAGCACCCACTGCGGTTTATTTACCATTTCAAGTGGGCGGACATTATCGCAGACAGAGGGGTATTTAAATTCTCTTCACCAGGGTTTCCCCCATCCAGGGAACGCCCCTCCAGCACAAATCGACGACGCCAGAAAATGGTGACGTAGTGCCTCTCAACCGCCAGCGATCTTGGTGGAAGAAAGGGGAGCCCGAAACCGCATCCAGAGACGCTTCGCCCAGATTGCCATAAGCGTACGAGGTATCGATGGCCTGGTGGAAAGAAGCGAACGAGACCTTCCGCGTCGTCCGCTTTGTGGCTTGCAAACGGTCCCAGGCTTTTCCTGAAACTCTGAAGACTTCTCGTCGTTTTTTTTGGCGTGGGGCGATCGCGTCACGCAAGCCGAATCATTACGTTGGATCGATCAATTCAGAGTACGTTTCGTGTCGAAGAAAGTGGATCAGAATGAAAGAAGGCGATTTCTGCCGGGTCGACGATTGCCCAGACTGGTATATCTGGTTTCAGCATAAGATCGTTCGGGGCGAGCCGATGCTGTGCTCGACTCATGGAGGCTGGATCGCGGTTGCCTACCAGGGCGATACTCCCATGCAGGCACTCGCCAACGGGCCGGTCTTCATGAACGTCGTCGGCCGCCGCCGGACCGCTCCTGTGACACGTGTTGCCACGTTTCCGGTCGAGCCTGCCGACATCATCTGGCCGCAGTTCTACAGCACCTATCATGACGATCGCGAGTACACCTATCTCAGCGACGGCTATAACGACGTCGAGATTAAGAAGTCGGAAATGGTCGGCGACTTCCCTCAATCGTTGTGCATGGTCGAAGCGATGATTGCCACCATTAAAGATGGCCCCGCCGAGATCAAGAAGGAACGCGAACGGTATCGCATTGACTTCACGCACACACTGAAGACGAAGAAAAAGTCGAAGTAATCGATGGAATAGTCGGCTGAGCCCCCAAGGCAATCGGCAATCAACGATGATTCGGTGGTGGCGGTCGAACGTCACCATCCCCGAGCACCGTTCGAAGTCGGCGGACAGTTCAACAAGTCGATCTTGGTGCACCTTGTTGCTGTTCGCACGGTAGCAAGACACCGGTAACTTGATCTGGCACTCTGATATGATGCGAGCCGACGCCTATCAAGATATTCGCAAAGTGCTGGAAACCGGCCCATACAATTCCGGTTCGATCCAACATTCGGGAACACGCGTCCCGGTGCAGGGCGGAGTTTTCTGGGACGTTAGCTCACGTCGCATCTAAACCGATTTATCGAAATTGAAGAATCTCTCAAATCACAAACATCCCCAACAACACTTCCTTGCTGTGGCTATCAATCCTCTGTGCCACTAACAGGAGGCTCGCCGTCCTGTCGCATCTTATCGCATTCAGAACTACTAACTCTGTGACCTACTCCGTAGAAGACACCACGGTCATCAACATCGCGTCCTGGAGAATTTTTCAGGAACTCAGTGTAGCTCGCGTTCCGATTGTGCCTTAAGTAAAACGAAAAGACAATTACGACTAATAGAATCAAGTAGGGAACCGCTCTAATTGGCTCAAAACTGCCGAACTCAAATGTCGAATAAAAACCCGGATAGATTCGAACTGAAAAGTGATAGAGCAACACAACTGTGGCCACCCCAATACCTAAGTATTTTTGGATTCTCAGATGTGTCAACATCGCACCACTCTCTCGATGCCTGCCCCAGTAGTAATGAATCTCACGAAGATCACTCGGGGCGAGAAACTGCCTTTCGATATTCGCAATTATCACCAAATTACGATTATACCAGTAGGACGCATCCAGCAGATGTGCAATTAGCCAGCCACAAAGCAACACCATCAATCCGGCAGCTAAGTCGAGCGGAAGTACATTCTTTTCAACCAATGCAAAGATCGCGAATGCTCCGACGACTACCCCAACGGATTGCCATACGACTAAGATATGACGATGAATATCTCGATGCATTTGATCATACATCTTAAGCAGAAGCTCTTCGCGTTCAGTCATGCCCTCCATCCTTTTTGTAGTCTCGCCATATCCTGTTGATGTTGCGCATCGACATCCTCAGACAGTTGTCATAGCCACCTGCCGGGTGCGGCTTGAATCGTTCTCCATCGAAGTAATCACCATACGCGGCGTCGAGTGTGAATCGATTGCAATCGAATGAGATCACATTCATCATTCGTGCTAATTCTCTTTGCCTATCGGGACGCCCTCCCAAAAGGTGAACTCTAGCCTTGAAGCACTCAGGCGCAATTTTTGTTCCGCCATACCGTGTAGGCACTGAATAACCGAGTACGAACCGACCTGGGATTAGCTCGGTCAATCGATTACCCATTGAACGAACCTTAGGGACGACAATCACGTTGTCGCAGAACTCCAAGAGCTCATACGCTTGATCAATGACTCTACTCAGTTGGGACATTCGCTCAATATCACGCGCGACTGTCATTATCGGATTTGTGCTTGCAGCCGCACTCAAATGTTTTTTAAAGCAGTACGATTTCCAATTTATATCCAGAAACCCTAATCGGTCGAACGATTTCACGTCACGGAGATTGGTATATCGTGCGCCTGGCAGCCACCCGAATCGCCGAGCGATTTTTACGGCCTTTTTACTGTGATTGATAAATTTCAAGACAGCCATGTCGTATGTGTCAATATTTCTTCACATCAACACTACTAAGTGTCACCTTGAACTCTGTAACCACTTGGGTTCCCACTTTCACTTTTTATAAACCACGTTGCTCCCACATTCAATTGACAACTATTCCAACTGAGACTACGCATAAAAAGAGGCGAGCCATCGCGGGGATGGCTCGCCCTTGTAGTCCTTTACAAGACACAATCCTTGGTTCTTACCCGGCTGTGAGAGCCGGTTGTTCCGCCCGTGGGGCAGGGGAACCAGGTTAGTCCCAATTCAAGCCACTCGAGCTTTGATACTCGGTGACGCGGGTTTCGAAGAAGTTCTTTTCCTTCGCCAGGTCCATGGTTTCGCTCATCCATGGGAACGGGTTGTTTGGCTGGTTGAACTGCTTGGCCAGACCAATACGTTCCAAACGGCGATCGGCGATGTGGTGGACATAGTCGCGGAACAGATCGCGGTTCAAACCGAGAATACCGTTGGGCAGGCAGTCCGAAGCGTAACCGATTTCCAGTTCGACAGCTTCCTTGATCAGGTCGATGATCGACTGCTGGAATTCTTCGGTCCAGACTTCCGGGTTTTCTTCCTTGATGCCGTTGATCAAGTCGATCCCGAAGTTCAAGTGAACCGTTTCGTCACGCAGAATGTACTGGAACTGCTCGCCGATACCAGTCATCAGGTTGCGACGGTGGAACGAAAGCACCATCACGAAACCGGTATAGAAGAAGATACCTTCCATGATGATGTAGTAACCGATCAGGTTCTTCAGGAAGGTTTGAATGCCTTCGTAGCTGTCGGTACGGAAGTCCGGGTCGAGCACTTCGCGGGTCAAGTTCATCTCGAACTCGTCCTTGCGGGTGATCGCGGGGACTTCGTGATACATGTTGAAGACTTCGCCTTCGTTCAGGCCAAGGCTTTCCACGACGTACAAGAAGGTGTGCGAGTGAATCGCTTCTTCAAAGGCCTGACGCAGCAGGTACTGACGGGCTTCGGCATTGGTGACATGCTTGAAGATCGCCAACACCAGGTTGTTCCCGACCAGGCTTTCGGCGGTGGAGAAGAAGCCGAGGTTACGCATGATGACCTTGCGTTCGTCCTCGGTCAGCTTGTCGCTACGCCAAGTTTCGATGTCCTTGGTCATTGGAACTTCGGTTGGCATCCAGTGATTAGCACAACCGTTGAGGTAGTGTTCCCACGCCCAGTGGTACTTCAGCGGCATCAACTGATTCACGTCGACCTGGTGAGCGTTGATCAAACGCTTCTCACTGGCGCGAACACGGCTGGTGCCGGTCATTTCGGTATCAAAGCCGAGGCTTGGAGTGGACATCGTGTTTCTCCGAAAGGAAAGGTGTGCGGGAAAATTGCGTCGTGCAATCGCGCCGGCGGCAACCTAGATTGCGGCCGGCGACAGACTTTGGCAGAGTCCTGGCCCATGCCCAGTAACAACCGAACATGGTCAGTCATGACAACCGCTGCCTATTGGCACGATTCGCAGTCGCCATCCAGGTTGCAGACCTTCGCTTCTGGCTGCTGTTCCGGAAGCTGATCCAACGATTCGACGGAAGCCGCCTTTTCGCGATCGACCTTGATGTTGGCCGAAGCACTCTGGTTCTTCATCCAGCGTGGCTGAATGCCGAACTTGTTGACGTCGATCGTCGACTTCTCGACCTGGGTCGCACTCAGCGTGCGGAGGTAATAAGTCGTCTTCAGAGCCTTGTTCCAGGCCAGGAAGTACATCTCGTGCAGCTTCTTGCCGCTTGGTTCGGCCATGTACAAGTTGAGCGACTGCCCCATGTCCAACCATTTCTGGCGTCGAGCGGCACATTCGATCAACCATTCTGGGCCGACTTCAAATGCGGTCAGGTATTTCTGCTTGATGTCGTCTGGAATGCGGTCGATATCGAGCAGGCCACCGTCGTAGTACTTCAGGGCTTCGATCATGTCCGAATCCCACAAGCCCAGGTCCTTCAGGTCCTGCACCAGGCGACGATTGATCTGTGGGAACTCGCCCGACAGATTGCTCTTCACGAACAGGTTCTTGTAAGCCGGTTCGATCGACTGGGTGACACCGATGATGGTGGAAATGGTTGCCGTCGGAGCGATTGCCATCACGTTGCTGTTACGCATACCGTTTTCGGCGATCGAGTCGCGAACGACTTTCCAATCCAGCGTCTGGGTGCGGTCCAGGTCGATGGCAACGCCACGTTCCTGTTCCAGAATCTCGAGCGAGTCGATCGGCAGAATGCCCCGATCCCACTTCGATCCCTTGTAGGTTTCGTACGTACCGCGTTCAGCAGCCAGTTGGCTCGAGGCGAGCAGAGCGAAGTAGGAAATCGCTTCCATGCTGCGATCGGCAAACTCGACAGCTTCTTCACTGGCGTAACCGGCACCAATGGCGTACAGGGCATCCTGGAAGCCCATCAGGCCGAGACCAACTGGACGATGCTTACGGTTCGAGGCACCAGCTTCGTTGGTTGGGTAGTAGTTGATGTCGATCACGTTATCGAGCATGCGAACCGCGGTCGTAACCGTTTCACGCAGCTTTTCGAGATCGAGCTGACCATCTTTCACGTGAGCCAGCAGGTTGATGCTGCCCAGGTTACAAACGGCCGTTTCTTCCTTCGAGGTGTTCAGCAGAATCTCGGTGCAGAGGTTGCTGCTATGAACCACACCGACGTGATCCTGAGGGGAACGCAGGTTCGACGGATCTTTCCAGGTGATCCAAGGGTGGCCCGTTTCAAACAGACGGGTCAGCATCTTACGCCACAGTTCCAGGGCGTTGATGCGACGGAACATACGAAGCTTGCCTTCGTCTGCCATCTGTTCGTACTGTTCGTAACGTTCCTGGAACTTGGCACCATACAGATCGTGCAGATCGGGTGCTTCGTCTGGGCTGAACAGCGTCCACTGGGCATTCTCACGAACCCGCTTCATGAACAGGTCAGGAATCCAGTTGGCGGTGTGCATATCGTGTGTACGACGACGATCGTCACCAGTGTTCTTACGCAGATCGAGGAACTCTTCGATGTCCAAGTGCCACGACTCGAGGTACGAGCAAACCGCACCCTTACGCTTGCCACCTTGATTGACGGCGATCGCGGTATCGTTGACCACCTTCAGGAATGGAATGACACCCTGGCTTTGGCCGTTGGTACCCTTGATGTGGGCGTTGGTCGCACGAATGTTCGACCAGTCGTTCCCCAGACCGCCGGCCCACTTGCTGAGCATGGCGTTGTCGCCGACCACCTTGAAGATGTGCTCCAGGTCGTCCATCACGGTGCTGAGGTAGCACGAGCTGAGCTGTGGATGCAGCGTGCCCGCATTGAACAGCGTTGGCGTGGCCGAGGTGAAACGGAAAGTCGACAGGATGTTGTAGAACTCGATTGCCCGAGCTTCCTTGTCTTCTTCATTCCAGGCCAGGCCCATCGCGACACGCATCCAGAAGTACTGAGGCGTTTCAATGCGACGACCTTCGACGTGCAGCAGGTATCGGTCGTAAATCGTCTGCAAACCTAGGTAAGGGAATGCAGCGTCACGTTCCGGACGCAGGGCAGCCGAGATCTTCACCAAATCGAACTCACGCAGCTTTTCGTGCAGACGCTTCGATTCGATACCAACGGTGATGTAGTCCTCGAACTTGCGCTGGCTGACTTCGGCCAGGTCTTCGTTCGGATGGATGTGACCGAGGGCTTCGTTGTAGATCACCATCAGCATCAAGCGAGCGGCGACGGTGTCGTAATCTGGATCGCGTTCGATGCGGCTACGCGAAGCCAGGATCATGGCTCGGTAGATTTCCTGTGGCGTGATGCCGTCGTACAGCGAACGGTAGGTTTCTTCGACCAGTTCTTCGGCCGAGCAGTTCTGCTCCAGGCCACGAACGGCGGAGTAGATTCGACGACGCATGCGAGTCGAGTCGAATGGAATCTTGTCGCCATCTTCCTGCTTCACGAAGATGCGTGGAGCGGTCAGCGTACCATCGCTTTCGACCGCACGCAGAGCACGCAGCTTGGCATGCTGTTCGCGATACAGGATGTAGCGACGAGCCACTGAGAAGTGACCATGACGCATCAGCTGAATTTCAACAGCGTCCTGGATGGTTTCGACGTCCACACCATCGCGGCTGAACGGACGATTTTCGATCTGATTAACCACGTTCGTCGTGATCTCAGAAATCTGATGCTGCAGAGCGGATTCAATCGGCTGTTCGTCTGGAATGCCGATTTCTGCTCGGAATGCACGTTCGATGGCCCGTTCAACGCGGCTCGACTCGAAAGAAGTGATCCGGCCGTCCCGCTTGCGGACGTCCAAAGATACCTGGGTCGTCACTGTCGTCATGACATCGTCTCCTACAGGTTGCTGAGTTCCGGTCGGTTTCGTGCCGTCCGGTTTGCTTTTCGATTCCATTGCCGTCGCCTTATTCAGCCAGGAAACACACCTTGTATGAACCACACACGGGTGGGTGACAACGCTCCGAAGGTGCAGCATCAAGCGCAAGCAAGCCGTGCAGGTATTGCCTGGTCGTCCATGACACAATGTTCAGACGAGAACTTGAGACTCCATAAATCGTCACACCCTGATCCCAGGGCACCCCACTACTACCTGTGAGGTTGTTGTTACCCGCTCAGCTTGGCTGCGTTTGCCGCGCTGCCTCGTGGGCACCACTACAAGATATTGTATCACTGAAGAATCGCGGCACAATATCCTGTGTCGCCAAAATTGATTTATCGCCATATGTTGGGGGCGAATTGAGTCATTTCCGACGACGGGAGCCCAATATATCGTGGTAGCAGAACGCGTCAACCACATTATCTTCACATGCCATAACCCATTGCTAGCCAACAAGTAAGAGCAACATCCGACATTGCTTTCCACAAGCATGTCGCTAGCAAAGAGTGCTATCGCACGCCGCGGGACGATCCGTCTAAGGATGGATTCCTAACCACAAGTGCCTACAAACACGACACTTAGAAGCAACCAGCCAATGCAAGCACTAGATCTAGTACTTGGCCGAGACTGACAGCACACTCCGTGGCAAATTTTTGGAACTTTATGGATCTCTTACCCGGAATTCATCCCGCCTGCACATGATGGCCCCGTCGGATGACACCTTTGGTCACTTCCAGTGTGAATTTGGGCAATTTCTTGGCTGCTTGGTAATCGTTAAAGCTTACCCGCCAACCACAAGATCTTGTGGTGCTAGCCGTCGGTGATCGATCTTCCCACACGAACATCGGGTTCCGGTCCTGACGCATCGACAACATATTATTTTGCGCAATTTTGCGTTTCCGCCATACTCAGGTGATTCGCGCTTGCCGCCGCGTCAATCAAAATTGATAGCACGCTAAAGGTCCGCCGTCGTCTGCCCAACTGACGCGGCAACTTGCATTGCTCATGCCCCAACGTGACGAGCCAACCACTTACATTGGCTGACGATGGCAATGTGTTTCAGCGTTTCGCTGACCGGACCAGAGGCTCCTTTGCACCCCAGCAATGGAATCCCCTTTTCCAACCATGACGGTCCGTGGCCAAGGAAGTGCTATCGACTGTCACCATCCTTAGCGAGCAAGAAGAATGCGTTTGAAAATCTCATTGTTGGCTCTCGTGACGATGCTGCTGGTCGGCAATGCTCGGCCAGTCGCTGCGAGTGATTACATCCTGACCATCGGCGGTGGCCCTCATCCGTCGGGCAATCAAATCTCGTTGGAAAACAACGTTCTGTATTTCCAACGAACCCTCGGCAAGCTAGGCCTTGAAAACGTCGAGCATCAAATACTGTTCGCCGACGGCAACAACGAAATCCGCGACATCCAGTACATGGCGCGCGAGAAGGGTACCGAAGACTTGAAGTCGCTGCTGGCCGAAGTGGTTGGTCCCAGCAATGGCTTTGAATTCAATTACCGCAGCAACTCGATTCCTGGTGTCAACGGTCCCGCGGAACCTGCCGTGATCGAAGAAACGCTGGAACAGTTCGCCAAACGTTTGACGAAAGACGATCGCCTGGTGATTTACTTCACCGGTCACGGCGGTCGGCCTAGACCAGGCTCTCAGCCTCGTGCACGTCGCTCGCGCGGTGAACCAACGCCCGCGAAGAAGGAAGACGAAGCAGCCGCGGAAACCAAGGCTGAAGAGAAACCAGAAGCCAAAACGGAAGAAGCTGCCAAGCCGGAAGCTGTTGCGACGGACCCTGTGAAAGTCGAAGCACCGCCAAAGGAAGAAGCGGCTCCTGAAACGCCACCATCCCCGGAAACCGGAGCAGAAGATCCCGCGACCGAAGACGCAACCATGCCGAAAGATCCGGTGAATTGCGACGACGAAAAGAAGGAAGAACCGAAAGCAGAAGCCAAGTCCGCCAAAGAGGAAGCCAAGCAACCTGCGAAGGAAAAAGAAAAGCCGAAGTCGCTGACCGACTCGGATAACTTCACGCACCTCTGGCCGAACGAAGAAATGTCGGTCAAAGAATGGACCGAGTTCCTCGACCAGTTCCCGGCCGATACCGAAGTCGTTGCCGTGATGGTGCAATGCTATAGTGGTGGCTTTGGCAACATGATCTTCCAAGGGGGCGACCCAGCCAACGGCCTGGCAGAGCAGCCTCGTTGCGGATTCTTTTCGACCGTACCTGACCGCGTCGCTGCTGGTTGCACACCGAACATCGACCAGGCCGAATACCGCGAATACTCGTCGTACTTCTGGGAAGCCCTCTCCGGCGAAACGCGAACCGGCAGTGCCGTAAGCCAGCCCGACTACAACAACGATGGTCACACCTCGATGTTGGAAGCGCACGCTTACACCGTGCTGACCGCCGACACGATCGACATTCCGATTCGTACTTCCGACACGCTGCTGCGGCACTACAGCAAGGCCTCGGGCCAAGAAGGCCTGCTGACCATTCATTCTCCGTTGGCCGTGCTGCTAACCGGTGCCGATGCCTGTGAGAAAGCCGTGATCGAAGGCCTGGCAGGTCAGTTCGATCTCAAGCAGCCAGCTCTGGGCAAAGTGACTGAAGAGCTGATCAAAACGAAGCAGGAGGAAAAGAAGAAGCTGGACAAGGACCTGGGCGAAGCTCGCAAGAATATTTTCGAAGCGAAGATGGCCATCAATAAAGATGTCCGCAACAAGTGGCCAGAACTGGCCAGCCCATGGCACCCAGATCTCGAATCGATCTTGAAGGAAGATGGCGAAAAGATGCGTGAAACGATCATGCAGCACGAGAAATACTCGCAGCTTCGTGATGCCGAGAAAGCCATGGAAGAAGCTCAAGGCAAAGCCGAACGACTCGATCTGGATGTCGTGAAGCTGGAACGCCTGAAGTACTGGCTCGAAACGCGTGCCCTGGTGCTGAACCTGACCGTGTGCACCGACGCCAAGACGATCGATGCTTACCACAAACTGGTTGCACTCGAATCGGAAACCTTCAGCAGCGATGCCAGGTCGCCGGCCCCTCAGGCCACGCCAAAGCAGACTGCTCAGAACTAAGCCGATCTGACACAATTCCCAACGAAAAGAGCCCGCAGATCGACTCCGACCTGCGGGCTCTTTCTATGAATGATGGAAGCGAACCTCAGTCCACCTTCAGGTTTTCAACTTCCTCGAATGTGATCAGCTTATCGCCGTTCGCGTCGAGCGATTGGAAGGCTTCCGCTCCGCCGACGAACTCCGCTTCCGAAACGTCCCCGTCCTGGTTCCGGTCCATCGAAAGAAACCAATCAGGGCCGCGACGCTGAATTTTGCCAAGCACCGAGTCGGGCGGACCGATGCTAATGGTGAACAGCAGTTGCCGTGGCAGGCGTTTCAGATCGACCGTGTCGCCCTGAACGCATCCAACTGCTTCCAGGCGAGCGACTGCTTGTCGTAGTTCGCGTCGCGAGAGGGCGCCGTTACGATCGGTGTCGAGCAGTTCGAGCACGCCATTTCCGCAATCGACGATGGTCACCATCACCAATCCGGAAGCGATTTCGCCTTGCAGTGTGAGCCAACCTTCCAGCTCCGCCTTGGTAAGCTGCTGATCGCCATCGCGATCCATCATGGCGACCATGGCCGAACCAAAACCCTTGCCAGAAGCGGACCACTCAGCCTGAGAAAGGACACCGTCCAGATCTTCGTCCGATTCGGCGAACTGCTCCAGGCTCGATATACGCAGGCCTTCCAGCCGCTCCGCCATTTGGCCTGGGTCGCTGCGAACCGTTAGCCACGTGTCGCCAAGCTTCACGCAGGGCAGTTCGGTCTGCGGACCCTTCTCACCAACGCCCTCCACCACGATCGACTGCGTTTGATCGTCGACGAAAAGCTGCACGTTCCACAACTGGTCTGGCGAGGCTTCGCGCAACGACTTTGGAAAGCCGGCCTGCGATTGCAGTCGCTGGGACCACGCGGTGTTGCCAGGCTGTTGCGGCAAACGACTGACCGGAAAGGCGTACATCGCTTCGGCCAGGGCAGGGCGGTCCTCGCTGGCGACCTGCAGTAGATAGCTGGCCGACGTGCCAGGATAGAACACCCCCGCCACCAGTTCGCCAGCACCAATCATTTGATCGTCGTTCTGGTCGAGCTGATCGAGCACTGCTTCCGCCTTGCTCCATTCGTCGCGACTTACCATGCCATCCTGGTCGGCATCGAGACGGGCCAATAGGGCAGCGGTAAGATCATTCGTGAAGGGAGCGACCCCAAAACCGATCATCGGCGGGCCGACGTCGTGGCTGCGATAGTACGCGGCAAGTTGTTCTCGCGTGATGCTGCCTTCTTCGGTAGCTCCGAGATCCTCCCACTTGGGCGCCGACTTGATCACCGGGGCGAACCCACTGTAGGTTGCTTCGCGCAGTGCGGCAGCGGCGGGAAGCCGAGCAGCCTCGGCCTGATTTAATGTGCCGTTCCTGTCGATATCGCAGTAGTCGAAGATCGCGGCGAACTTCTGATCCCAAAGTTGCTGGTAGGTTCGATCCCCCTTGGCAATCGGCAACGCAATCCGCTGCAGCCCCTGGGAATGGAGCACCGCCAACTCCAGCGTGGCAGCCACATCGTCGGCATATGCCCTGGAAAGACCGCTGAAGGAAAGCCCTGCGGCGAGCCCCCAGGCCAAGATCTTCGTTCTCATAGAAGTTCCTCAATCGGCTTCGCTTCCGGATCGGCAATGCGGATCGGACGGGCGACGTTCGATTGATTTTGTTTCATCGGATCGATGTCGATCGCCTTACAAACGGTGGCAATCACATCGGGCACGGTCACCGGTCGGTCGGCGACTTCGACGCCATCCGCATTGGTTGCCCCCAGGGCCTGACCACCTTGAATTCCCCCACCTGCCAACACGGTCGACCAGGTATGGGGCCAATGGTCGCGACCGCTGCGGCCGTTGATGCGCGGCGTACGACCGAACTCGCCTTGGCAGATGACCACGGTCGAGTCGAGCATGCCGCGCGATTTCAAATCGTTGAGCAACGTCGAGAAGCCGACATCGAGCGTCGCCGAAAGTTCTGCGACCCGTTCAAAGTTCTCGTTGTGCGTGTCCCAGCCACCCAGATTGACTTCGACGAAGGTGATCCCTCGTTCGATAAGTCGGCGTGCCATCAAGCAGCCCTGGCCGAACGTGTTGCGGCCGTATGCTTCCCGCAGCGGTTCTGGTTCATCTTCCAAGCGAAACGCAGCAGCCGCTTCGGGACGCATTAGGCGAATGGCCTTCTGCGACGCGGTCTCCAGTGCGTCGACGACCTGACCGGAACGATCTCTCTGGAAGCGATTGTCCATCCTGCGAAGAAGATCGAGTCGCTGCGACTGGGTCTCGTCAGTGACATTCTCGCCACGCTGCATGTTCGGTACGACCAGGTCGGTGCTGTCGCGACCTTCGCCACCGATCACCAGGGGCGAAAACTCTGGCCCAAGGAAGCCACCACCCAGCGAACCGCCACCTCGACCTGGCGAGATGCTGACGAAGCTTGGCAAATCGAGTTCCCGGTTGCCAAGCTCATGCGAGCAAAGGGCACCTAACGTTGGAAATTTGATCGCCCCCTGCGGAACGTAGCCGGTCCGCACAAACTGAGTCGCTCGGCTATGATCGCCTTCCTTGCTATGCATGGAACGGACGATCGCGAGATCTTCCGACTGAGCGGCGAGCTTCGGCAGATGCTCCGAGATCTTCACGCCCGGCGTCGCTGTCGCGATCTCTTTGAACTCACCACCGTTGGGCGAGTTGGGCTTCAAGTCCCACATATCGATCGTGGCAGGCCCCCCCCCAAGCCACAGCAGGATCACTGCCTTATTGGTCTTGGTCTGGCCTTCGGTTTCTGCCGCCAGTGAACCAATCCAACTGTTGGCACTTCCCAGGCCAACGCCCAGCGCGGCCATGCGCAGGTAATCGCGGCGAGTCAGTTGATACGAACGAGCCATGTTGTTACTCCAAGGCCGGAAAAGAAATCGTCTTTAGTGATTCGTATTGAATTCGGCACTGTTGATCAGCACCCACATCAAGTTACTGAGTGCCTCGCTGCGGTTCTCCGACTCCTTCAGATGGGTCGTGAACAGTTCGACTTCCTCGGCATCGGGCTTACGTCCCAACGTTGCCAGGAACAGCGTGTCGATCTTTTGCGAGGTACTCAAAAATGGGGCATCGGCCAACACACGCAGCATCGGGCTGTGCTCGGTGTCGATGACCTCGGCGGTCGTATCCCCATTCATCAAGGCGAGGGCTTGCAGAATCGATCGTTCCGCGTGGGCGGCATCTTCGACGAAGAAGCTGCTGACAAATCGTGATCCATCATCGCGGCCACGGGTCGGATCGATATCGTCGCGAACCGCTTTCATGCCGGCGGCCGTGCGAATGCTTTGATAAAGTTGTTCGCCGCTCATTCCACGCACCGGCATCCGTGCGTAGCTTTTCAGATCGACGTCCCGTTCTTCGCCGGCTGAAACACGGCTGGTGCGTTGATACGCTTCGGTCAGCACGATCGCTTCGCTGAGCAGTTTCAGGTCGTAGCCACTTTCAACGAAGGCGTTCGCCAGTTCGTCCAAAATCTCCGGCTGCAGCGCCGGGTTGTCTTCTGATAAATCGTCGAGCGGCTCGACCAGGCCGACCCCGAAATAGTGAGCCCACAGTCGATTGACGGCGTTTTTGGCGAAGTAAGGGTTGCCTGAACCGGTAACCCAATCGGAAAGAGCTTTTCGTCCACTATCCTGCGTCATCGTTTCCGGCCAAGGAACTTCATCCCCGGTGAATAGCGTGGCGGAAACCATCACGGTCGACTCCGGCAGTTCAATCTCGAACTTCTCGGCCGTCACGTCATCGCCAGCCTTCGGACGTGCGAAGAAGGCGGCGGTCTCCCAGAACTGCTCTTGGGTCCAGCGGCTGAACGGATGATCGTGGCACTGAGCACAATCGAGATTCAGTCCGAGGAACGCCCGGGTGGTATTCGCCGCCAGGTTCGATGGCAAACGCTGGCTGGCGGTCAGAAAGCTTTCGGGTGTTCCCATCGCGGCGGAAGCACCGGTATGCGAATCCATCTCCGCGTCCGGAATGTTAACGGTCAGCATCTTGCGGACGACCTGATCGTAAGGAGCATCATTGGCGAACTGCAGCGTCAGCCACGTTTCGAACTCGCCGGTCAGATCACGAAACTCTTGCGTATCGGTTTGCGGGATCCAGGTGCGGCGCCAGAAGGTTGCCATCTGCCGTGCATGCGTTCCGGAACGAACGAGCCTGTGGGCCAACTGCTGCCGCTTATCGGGAGACTCGTCTTTCAGAAACTCGCGAGCTTCCGCCACGGTGGGAATGCGACCGCCGAGATCGAGATAAACGCGTCGCAAATACTCCGGATCGGAAGACTGCTGCGACGGAACGACTTTCTCTTCTTGTTGAAATTCGTGCAGCAGTTGGTCAATTCGATTGGCCAACTGCGGAGCGGAAGGCGTTTCGGCCATTGCCATCGAGATGCAGCACAACCAAAGGACGCTGCCAAGCAAAGTCGTTCGAGCCATCTAATATTCTTACTTCGATTCAACAAACAAAAACTAGATTCAACGCGACACTTGGGCCGGCGACTAGAACGAGGTCGGGTCGATTGGCTGGCCATCGTCGCGAGTCGTCAGTCGGGCGAAGGTGAGCCCGTCAAGTTCTGGCGTCACAAAACGAACTGAGCCGTCGCATAGCAAGATGTTCGCTCCTTCGGGGTGAAATCCGTAGATGCCGAAGAAGTTGTTGCAGTTCACCGCGCAGTCGGACGCATCTCCCTTACCGCGATCTTCGCCCGTCTCGCGGTCGAAGGCCGAGAATTGAATGCTCCCGAAGCCAGCCCACGCCCCGCGCGAAAGCTCGGCCCCCAGCGGGGAACCTTCGCCGGTCATCTTGCCGACACGCCATGGATCCGGCAGGCCAGCTTTTTCGACGATCAGCAGCGTATTGGAGAGCCCGTCCGAGACCAGGTGAAACGGAACGGTAACATCGTCGGTCATCGCCTGGTGACGATTGCCACGCGTGCCCGAAGGCCAGTTCACGCCATAGCCGGTGCTGGGCATTCGCATGCCGTTCGAGGAAATGAAGTCGTTCAGACCAGGCTCGAAGCTGAAGACCGAGGCCCGGTCGGTGTTTCGCGAACTAACCGAGGCACTCGCGGTCACGACCAGCTTGCGATCTTTGGGCGAAGCAGGACAAAGGAACGCATCGACCGTCTGGCGACTGACGTCCTGATTGATCGGGTCGTAATAGTCGTAGTCCGGGTTGAAGGCATCGGCCAACTCCGGCTCGATGAAGGGAATGATTTGCACGCCCCAACCACCAAAGGGAAGCTTGCCGCCGAGACCCGTTCGACGAGGCGGAAAGCCTTGGCGGATGCCACTGTATTGCTGGAAGGCACTGCTGAGTGTCTTCAGATTATTGGTGCAGGTCTGCTTCGCGGCGTCGGCCGATGCCATCTTTAATGCAGGCAAAGCGATGGCGACTGCCAGCACAAGCACACAAGTTCCGACGATTGCGTCCAGCAACGAAAAACCAACGCGGGCAGTGCGTTTCATATCCAACGATTCTTTTGCAATGACCAGTGCGAGATGTCGAGCAGGCAAGGCCGTTCCGGAAGACCATGCCGTGTTCGGGCAGCATCCCAACAGTGTGGGGATGAACAGCCCTAACCCTCGACAGGTATGCAACTTCCATACCCCGCGCAGTGGCGAATCCCCTCGCCTGGAGGCCACGGATCCAAGGCTGGCGATTGAAAGGGTCTAACGCTCGAAGAATCGGCCTTAAACAATTTCGCGGAATGTTCCGGTCTGGCAGAAGGCCATTCGACAACACGTTGACGCATCGCTGACCGATGTCACCCAGCGCGACATGAACGTCGTTTCAAATGACACGCCTCCACCGAAAAGCCTGGGGAGTACACCAGTCGGCAGGAGGTAATGTGGCTCGGATATGTCCGTTTAAAAGAGTGCCTGACGGGGTCACATGGCGGCCTCGACTTCGTGGGATGCACGCTCCGAGGTCACGCTGACCAGCGATGTTACTCCAAGCCCGTCAGATCGAAGTCGAACCGATTGTCGCCTGCTTCGACCGTGACTTGCTGCGTATGTTTGAGTTCGCATGGCTCCATTGCCCGGGCCATCGTGGCGTCGGCATCTTCGGCCGACATTCCCTTGGTGCTGATCCGCAGCTTATCTGCGTCCGGGGTCACAAAGAACTTCACCGTGTGAATCCCCGACAAGGCACCCATCTCTTCGCGAGTAAATCGCATCTGATAGTTTCCCGAGTCATCGGTAGTCCCATTCGAAGGACGTCCCTGGCTGGGATAGAACTCGACCACCGCCCCAGCCAATGGCTGACCGTTGCGTGTCACTTGCCCATGGACCGGCTGCACGTCGAGACCACTTTTCTGCGAGCATCCAGCGATCGCGACCGACGCGAAAGCGACAATGCACCACTTTTGGAAGGGATTTGTCTTCATGCCAGTTTGCTACCTAGTAATGAACGATTGGCCGACCGAAACCAAAAGATGAAAGGATTCAGCCCCCGGTTCCGCGCACGGGAGCCGAAGCCCATGGGGCAACGATTTACGAAGGGGATCGTGACTATTGCACGGTCGCCACTTCACCGCCGGCGATGGTGCCGAACGCTTCGTAAAGCGTGCCGCTGATCACGTCTGGCATGAAACGCACACTGCCATCCACCATTAAGAAGTTCGCTCCACCAACATGGAAAGAACCGTAAGCACGATAAGGCCGACTGCCGCCAAACTTGTTGATCGGATAGGCGTCGTCCGCCAGCCCCAGGGCTCGGTCGTGCCAGCCCACATGATCAGTCCCCACCCAGCAGGTCGCATAGCGACCCGTCAGGTTCTTGGCCGAGTCGACTTCGCCAACGCAGATGGTGTTCGAGGTGCCGTCGATCACATCTCGCATCTGAGTCGAAAAGTTCGTGCCGAACATGCCATTCACAGTTGAACGCGCGTAGTCGTTGTCGGCTGGCAAAGAACTGCCGAGGCAGCCTTTGTAGTTCGACTTGGCCATGTCCTGGTGGTATTCCTGTTGCTTTTCTGGGCCTGGGTCAGCAGGGCAGACATACGCCTGAATCACGGTTGCGCCGACACCGTCCGAACCGCGGTCGAACTCCCAGTTGCGAGCGGCCCACTCCTGCTGGATCCGTTCGTAAACGGTTTGCTGTTCCATGAAGGGCAAAATCGCGGCCGACCAGACCGTTGGGTCCCAGTCGTTGCCGAAGTGATTATGCTTCAACTGCCCGATGGGAAAGGCAAGGAAGGTATCGTGATAGTTATGCAGCGCCACGCCCATCTGTTTCAGATTGTTAGTGCATTGCATGCGCCGGGCGGTTTCGCGGGCTTGTTGCACCGCCGGCAACAACAGGGCAACCAGCACCCCAATGATCGCAATCACCACCAGCAATTCCACCAGTGTAAATCCACGCCGCCTTGGCTGTGTCTTTGGCATGAAGAATCAAGGCCCTTGCACGAACGGAAGGCAACGATGGGAAATGATAGGAAGGCGAGTGGTGATTGAGAAACCACTTTCCCGCCGTGTAATGCCGATGGGAGATCGACGGCCCCAGATGGTTCCAACTATTGGATTTCGCCCCACCACCTGGACTCGCGAAAGACTTCATACGAACTTCGAAGGAAGTTTCCAGAGATATTAGGACGACTTCATCCCAGCCACAAACGCCGTATGGAGAAGAACACGGAAAACGCGTCGCAGATCGCGCCTATCCGCAACATGGTCGTTTCTCGGGCACCGGATAACCCCTGTAGTTCAACGGATTGTCAACCCTCCGTCGAACGAACGCATCACGAAAGCGGCTTCTCTGTAGGCCGTGGGAGAGCAGAAGTTAGCCGACAGATTTAGGTCCCAAAGCGAACCAAAGCCCAATCGTGGCTGACGCCAGAACGATACCCAGCGCGAAGGCTCCCCAAAAGCCCAGCCCAAGCTTGTCGGCAAACGCCAACGGCACGAAGAAGGGGAGACCAAGCGGAACCAAGATCAGCGTTTCACGCGACAGCCGCGTGATCGTTCCCACGTCCTGGTCTTTCCACCAGACGGCGACAAACGCCACGATGCTGACGATCGGCAGCGTTAGTAAAAGGGCGCCAAGGCGGGGGAACCGGTCGGCAATTTGCGAAACAACCGCGACCACCAAACCAGCGACAATCGCACGGAACAACATGGCACACCTCTTTCCATGGAAACTCAATGCCCAGGGCACCATCGCCCCAGGCGAGCATTCGCAGGCGGAAGACTATTCGACGGCGATCGGCACGTCATACGAAACCGGGTCGCCTTCAGCCGGCACAATCCGGAATCGAATCGCAACCGCTTCCGCTGAGTCTGGAATCATCAAACCACCTTGGGCGTAGTGGGCTGGCTCCTCGTCGGTTTCTGGTTCGTAGACCGTGGCGACTTCTTCGGCCAGCACCGTTTTGCCATCGGCCGTCACCAAGGCATTGAACACCTTCAAGCTGTCGACGGGCTTTCCATCACGGGTAACGGCAACGGCTGGTTCGACTTCTTCCCCTTTATGGAGATGACTGCCGTGATGCCCCAACTTGATGGTCATGCCGGCGTGCTGCTTCGGTTCACCTTCCCAGACCAAGGCATCGTCGGGACCGTGCGAGTGCCCATGAGCATGGCCACTGGCTTCTTCTTGAAAGTTGCCAGCATAAGGGGTGCCATCGACTGCGGCACTCAAGGTCCCGGCATATTCTTTAACCGCTGCCAGGCCCTCGTTCGTGCCAACAAAACGTGATGCCTTTCCTTCTGGATCATCGGCCAGCGGCTGGGGAGCCAGATCGATTTGCATCGCAGGATCTTGGATCGTCAGCAACACCGACTCGGCATCGATGGGGGAAGGCGTTTTCTCGTCGCCACCCAGGATATAGACGGTGGCCTGCTTCTGAGCATGATCGACGGTGAACTCGACATGGAAGGTACCACCGCCCCAATCAGCAAGCGTTCCACCATGCGGACCCGGGGCATGCCCATGACCTTCTTCGCCATGGTCGTGATTGTGTTCGCCAGGTCCATGCGAATGGCCATGTTCTTCTTCGCCACCGACAGATACCTTGGGCCCGGCCGGTTCGCTACTGCATCCCAGGAATCCTGCGACCGCGATTACCGCGAGCAAAGGGAACCAGTTTTGGAGATTGCGTTTCATGTTATTGCTCCTTGAAAAGGGTGCTTATCAAAAGGGTTGGTTTAAGGAATGATCTCCTCGCCAGACTCTTCCGCACGGGCCAGTTGCAATGCTTCCTGGCCGCTGAATTTCCAGAAGATGCCCGGGTGAATCAGGAACTCGCAGAAGGTCGATGTGACCAATCCGCCAAGGATCACCGTCGCCACCGGATACAAAATCTCGCGACCTGGTTCCTGCCCTCCGATCACTAGCGGCAACAAGCCAATGCCAGCCGTCAGGGCAGTCATTAGCACCGGGGCCAGACGCTCGAGACTTCCCCGGACGATCATTTCCTGGGTGAAGTCTTCCCCTTCCTCCTTCATCAGATGGAAGTAATGCGTCACCAGCAGAATGCCGTTGCGGACCGCGATCCCGCCGAGCGAGATGAACCCGACCAGGCTAGCCACGGTCAGGGTTTGATCGGTAATCACCAGGGCCAACACACCTCCGATGAACGCGGTCGGCAAGGCGTTCAAAATCTGCAGCACGACACGAACCGAGGGGAACAAGACCATCAGCACGACAAACATCCCCACGACCGAAACGGCCGCCAGGATCAAAATCGTCCGGGTCGCTCGTTGTTGGCTTTCAAACTGCCCGCCATATTCGATGAAGTAGCCCTCGGGCAGGTCGATCTGCCGATCGAGACGTGCTTGAATGGCGGCCACCGCGCTGGCCAGATCGCGATCTTGCGTATTGCAGCGGATCACCATTCGTCGCCGAGCATTCTCGCGATTGACCGCATTCGGACCAGCCCCAGGGCCAATGTTCGCGATCTCGCGAAGTTCGATCTGCCCCTGGTCGTTCGGCAGATCGATCCGCAGCCGACCGAGGTTGGCGTAGTCCGTCCGATGCTCTTCTTCCAAACGAATGAGCAAGTCGAACCGGCGTTGACCTTCCAGCACTTCCGAAACGACTTCACCTTGCAGGGCCGTTTGCAGCACCGAGGCAACATAGCCTCGCGTAATGCCATAGAACGCCAGGTCATCAGTTCGCAGGTCGATGTGCAATTCTTCGGTCTGCTGAATCGGTTCGATCAC
Organism: Bremerella sp. JC817; assembly: GCF_040718835.1. Lineage (NCBI taxonomy): Bacteria > Pseudomonadati > Planctomycetota > Planctomycetia > Pirellulales > Pirellulaceae > Bremerella > Bremerella sp. JC817. Next base: position 277,275 of record NZ_JBFEFG010000259.1, read on the forward strand.
CGGAGGTGTGACCCCTTCGATTTGCTGGATGTTCGCTTTGACCTGTTCCGATAGCTCTTGCAGCTTGTCGATATCGTCGCCGAAGATCTTGATGGCAATCTGCGCGTAGACGCCAGAGACCATGTGACTGATCAAGTGCGCGAGGGGTTGCTCGACTTCAATCGAGACGCCTGGGACCTCGTCGCTCAACTCTTCGAGCAAGCGATGGATAATCTCGTCTCGCTCGTGCTGCGCATCGGGATTCATGCTCAAGATGTATTCGCCCGCGTTCACTGGCGAGGCATGTTCATCCATCGCGGCCCGTCCCGTTCGACGGACGAAATGCAGAATCGCCCCGTCCGGATTGCGGTCGGACTTCTGCATCTCGCGCAGCTTGGCGTCGATCAAACCGGATGCCATGTTCGAGGCATCAAGCGACGAACCAGGGGGCAGCGTCACATTGATCTGCACGCTCCCTTCGTCAAACTCGGGCAGGAAGTTCTTCCCGAGATTCGCCATCTGCCAGCCAGCGAATGCCACACCGACCCAAGTGAGAATCAGCAGCAGGCCAGGGGCCTTCAAGCTGAAACGAATCAAGTAGCTCGCCATCCACTTGAGCGACCGCAGCAAAAAGCCATCGTGCTCGGCATGAGTCGCCGGGGCATTTGGCAGCAAATAGTACGACAGCACCGGTGTGACCGTTAGTGAGACCAACAACGACGCGAGAATCGAAACGATGTAGGCCACGCCCAGCGGCGTGAAAAGTCGGCCTTCGACCCCAGACAGTGCGAACAGGGGCAGAAACACGAGGATGACCACCGCCGTGCCGAATACGATCGCACTACGAATCTCTTTGCTTGCCTCGTACACAACCTGAATCGCTGGCCGAGGAACCTCCAAGGCGTTGTTTTCTTTCAAGCGGCGGAAGATGTTCTCGACGTCGACGATCGCATCGTCGACCAGTTCCCCCATGGCGACCGCGATTCCCCCCAGCGTCATCACATTGATCGAAAGCTCGGAACCAGACACAAAACCGATCAGCCGAAAAATGAACGTCGTGATTACCAACGACAACGGAATGGCCGTGAGGGTAATGAACGTCGTGCGGAAGTTCAGCAAGAACAAAAACAGAATGATGATCACCAGCGTCGCCCCGATCACCAAGGCCTCGCCAACGTTGAAGATCCCTCGATCGATGAAGTTGCGCAGCTGAAACAGTTCGGGGTTGATTACGATATCAGCCGGCAGGGATTCTTCCGACTGAGCAAAGGCGGACTCCAGTCGCTCGGTCAATCCGCGCGTATCAACATGCGGCTGTTTGACGATCGTGAACACCACGCCTGGCCGGCCGTTGACGCTACCGTCGCCTCGCTTGAACTCGGCTCCTTCGACGATCCGTGCCACTTGTTCCAGCAGCACTGGTCGATCGCCATCGAACTTGATCGGGACCTGGCTCAGGTCGTACAGCACCCGCTGCGGCTCAGGGCCAAGCCGCCCCAGAATTCGGATTGGGCGTTCCGTTTCCCCCGTCACCGCGAACCCGCCGCTGGTATTGATGTTGCTCTCTTTGAGGGCCTGTTCGACTTCCTGCAGCGTGACGTCATATTCAAGTAATGCCGTGGGATCGATGCGGACCTGATACTGTTTTCGATCACCACCGAGCACGAAGGCCTCGGCCACGCCGGTCACTTTCAAGATCCGCGGGCGAATCACCCAATCGCTAACGGTGCGTAAGGCGAGTTGGCGTGATGCCTCGGACGGGAGTTCCACTTCGTGCGTCTGGCCATCGATTTTCAGCGTTACCGTTGGCGTGATGGCAATCGCAGAGGTCGCGTCGTCTGGCACGTCATTCCAGCGAACGACCTCGGCTGAAATCTTCTCCCAACGATCGACGTTATGTCGAACCGTCGGCCGCCACACTTCGAGCGAACGCTGTCCCGATTCATCGAACGTAATTTCCGCCAGCAGACCGCTCTTGCCGATCGGGTAGAGCTCGCCCCCGCGCGGACCTTGTTGTCGATAAATCCCGGCAACGACGATCTGCCCCATGATTGAAGCAGGAGGCGTCATCTGCGGTCGTACGCCTCCCGGCAAAATACCACCGAGTGTTGCCAGGCGTTCTTGCACCGTTTGCCGGGCCGTTTTGATTTCGGTATCCCAGTCGAACTCGATATAAATCACATTGAGGCCGGCGGTCGACTGGCTGCGCACCGCTTGCACGCCGCTGGCCCCCAACAGGGCGATCTCGATCGGCTGGGTGACCAGTGTTTCCACTTCTTCGGTCGCCAGGCCAGGGCATTCGGTAATGATGATGACGCGCGGGCGGTCGAGATCCGGAAAGACATCAATCGGCATTTGCGTCGCCAGGTACGAACCATAGACGAGCATCGCCAGGCTGACGACCACTACCAGCAATCGATACTGCAGCGCGAAACGAATAACGGCATTAAGCATGAGACATTCCGATTAGTGTGAGGCGTGAACCGTTCCGTCCGCGTGAACATGCACGTCCGCTCGCACGCCGCTGGCCGCTTGGGCTTTCAGCACACGATTGAGCGACGCGGCTCCGTTCTGGGCCAGATACAAACCAGGGATCACGCTGCCATCGTTCGCAAGCACGATGTTCATGCGATCTTCGTGCAGCACATGCACCGGAATACGATTGAACAAATCGCCGTTCTGCTGAAATACAAATGCCTCGGGGCCTTCTCGCACGACCGCCGCTGTCGGCAAGACCAGCACATTCTGCAGTTCTTCGACCGGCACATGCAGTCGCACGCGCTGCCCTGGCCGAAATCGCCAGACGATAAAGGTCTCGCCATTTTTTTCGTACAGCCGAGATTGATTGGTCAGCGGAACGTAAAAATCGAACGTCCGGCTGTCGGTATCGATCGCATTGGAGAGATACTGAATCTCGAACTGCTGATTGAGTTGTGGCCAATGCTTCGGCTGGTCTTCGGCAAATTCGACCGTCAAATTCCACCCGTTCTGGGCCGCATCTTCCAGGAACGGGGCCTCCCGCTTGAAGGCATGCCCTTCGATATAAAGCCGCAAATGATTGGCCAGCGTCGCCAAGAGTTGGCCAGCCTGAACTTGCTGCCCGAGATCGACATTCAAGCTTTGCACCTCGTAGGCAACCATGCTGTGATCGATCGCTGACAAATCATCCGAAACGGGCTCATCTGCGGCCGGCTGGGTTGCTGAGTGAAACGGAGGCGCCATCACGGTCACGGTCGGAACGAACTCGCCCTGGGCGACCTGATCGACTTGCTGCGAGGTCAGGCCGCGAGCCAGCAGGTCTTGCTGATGACTTTGAATCAACGCTTCCTGTCGACGCTTCTGACTTTCAAGCTCGATAATTCGAGCCCCTGGCAACGCACCGCTGGCCGCCAAAGGCCGCAGACGGGTCAGTTCCTCCTCGACAATCTGCTTTTCTTTCGTGGTCGTGTACAACTCTTTCTGCGTGTTCTGCAGATACTCACTCGACAGCCGCAAGGTGAAGAGCTTTTCGCCAGGACGCACCGTTTGACCAGGGTACGCGTGAATCTCGGTGACGACACCTACGGCGGGCGACGTCATTCCACGATCGGTCTCGCCGGGGCGATCGGCGACGATCCCAGGGATCTGAATCGTTCGCCAGTAAGTCTGCGGCCTGGCCGGTTTCGCCACTAGTTTCAAGTTCTTTCGCGCTTGCGATGAAAGCTTCAGCACCTTCGGCTCTTGAACCGGGGCTGGCATCGCAGCAGTTTCGTCCGGCTCGGCAGAGGCCGACAACGAAGGCAGCCACTGCCTTCGAGTTGCATAGGCAACGACCACAACCGCAACGACAACCAGCGCTACGAAAATAGCGTGCAGAGGTCCGGGAATACGCATCGATCTAATCTCCAGAGCAACGCAGGCAAACGCACCCGCGAAAAGACCATCCTGAACTTCAGGACATCACATCAACGATCGGCGGAAGCAGAGGCGGGCACGTCGAACCATGCCACAGCACATGCCGAGAGAGAACTAGCAGCGAATCGAGAGAAGCTGCATGTAGAGCGCGCACCTTGGGTGCGGAGAATCTGATATCGCTTGCCCGGTGGAATCGGTCGGGGAAACCATCGCAGCCGTAAGCTGCTCTGACAGCGACCGTTGCCAGATGGCAATCAGCAAGAGTTCTGGCAATTCGACGGAAACGCTGCCGACCACTAGATCGACGATCGAGACGTACAGCGCGTCGTCATCATGTTCCGTCGACTCCGAGCCCGGAGGCAACTCGGTTGGGAGCTCTTCTTGGGTCTGAACGGCATGATGATGCCCATGGTCATGATCGCCATGCCAATGCACATGCGGTCGATCGGCGTGCTGGCCAGCTTCCACCTCTGTCTGATCAAAATGCCAGTGCGGCGCAGCAGCGAATGACTGCCCGACAAGCAAAAAGAGGATCAAACAAACGGAAACGACGCTACGCATACCAGTCCCAAAGAAGGTTCACCAAACGGAACTAGTGAAAAGAATAGGCCGCCGTCCGCCGAAGATCAAGCTGGAAGCCCCTCGAAAAGAGGAGCCCCGCCATTGATAGCCCCAGCCAATCGAGTCCGCTCGATCACGACCGCGCATAAAAAAACCCCGGAAAATCCGGGGCTGAAACCAATCCTGGCGTCGAAGGACGCGAAGACCTGGAGTGGGCGATATTGGATTCGAACCAACGACCCCTGCCGTGTGAAGACAGTGCTCTAACCAACTGAGCTAATCGCCCGACGTATTTAACTTGTTAGTCGGACTTTACGTCCGAAAGGTTCGCCAGAATTACGCAAGTTCCGATTTCTCCGAACTCGACGATTGGGGTGGAGGCTCGAACTTCGGTGCCGAGGCCTCCTCGAAATCGTCGTAGTCGTCGAACTGCGCCGGCGAACTCTTGGAACTATACCCGCCGTTGACCGAATCCTCAACCTCCCTTGTGGCATGGTTGAACTCGTTTTGGATATCGGACAGGCCGCGTTTAAAGTCGCCGTAGTGCTTTCCTAGGGTTTTCGCCACGCCGGGGAGGTTTTTGCCAAACAAAAGAATGGCAATAACTCCGATGATGGCCATCTCCTGGAAGCCCATCGAGCCGAAAAAGCCCAGTAGTGCTGCTGATGTGCCTATTTCATGCAACATGGTGATGATCTCTCAACTCCATGGAGAAGCGACCGCCATAACCGCGGCCGCTGGGTCCATTGAATGCTTGCACGGGAAAAAGAAGAACGCCGAATCGAGCTCGCTTAGTGCGTTTCACTCTTTTCGTGGTCGGAAGAATCGTCCGACTGATCGTTCATTCCCCGCTTGAACTCGTTCACGCTCTGTCCCATGCTCCGCATCAAACCGGGCAACTTGGACGAGCCAAACAGAAGCAAGCAGATCACCAGGATAATGGCGAGTTCCTGGACGCCTGGCATACCAAAACCGAGCATCGCTAAATCATTCATACCGATCATGCTATATCCTCACACTCAAATGGAGAGCATTGAAAATACACGCAAACAAGTCGGCGAAAGCGAGCCAGCACCCAGGAGGGTCTAACCAGAACCAAACTCGTGCGGTTCCCAAGACAAAAAGCGGAACGTGTTAGATTAAATTCCGATTCCCTATTCTATGCAGCGAGCCATCTATGTCAAAGGGATGAAATTCGTCCCATCCCCATGGCTACCGCGGAATTGCGACCGATGGTGACGGTTTTTCGGCAACGCGCGGCTCTTCAGCCTCTAATTCCCGGTAAATCGGCAGGTAACGGAAGTAGACTTCCAGCGAAAGAGTTGCCATGGCGGTCGAGTAGACCCGGCCTCCGTAGCCCCCCCAACGACACCTAGGGTCCCAACTTCCGCTCAAATGACCATCTTTCCGCTGCATATCCAGCAGCTTCGGTTGCAGCTTGTCGGCCCATTTTCGCCAGGCTTCGTCCTGCATCTGATACATGGCCAGCGTGCCGTAGTACCAATAATAGAGGTCGATATCGGCCTGGGCGGGCTCGTTCAGCATGACAAAGTCGGTCGCTTCTTCGATCTGCCGGGGGGAATTCTCGATCCCGAGGAAGAAGCGGCACGTCAACGCTTCGGCAGTCATCGTGGGATTGGCTTTCTCGCCAGGGCGATAGGCAGCCAAACCATGCGAAGGGCCAGCCGAGGCCTGATCGAGAAACCGCGTCATCAGTTCGCGGGTCTGCTTATCGATCTCGATGCCGGAAAGGGCGGCGCTGTGCAACGCCAAGACCTGCCAACCAAACTGGCTCATGTCTCCCTGATCGCCGGGACTATATCGCCAGCCGCCGGTACGTGGATGCTGGGCCGTTATCGTGTAAGCCAGCCCGCGATCGAGAAACGGTCGGATGCGTTCATCCTTGGTCATCGCGTACGCCTCGCTGATCGCCAGCAAGGCCATCGCGTGGCAATACATCTTGGCATACATCCCCGCCTGACCACCCAGGCAGCCGTCGTGCTGCTGATGGTTCACCAGGTACTCGAGCGCCTTCTGAACGCAGACTCGATGCTTGCCTTCCAGGTGCGTGTGTCCTTTACCGAGAAATGCCAGTGTTGCCAGGCCGGTGATTCCCATATCGGCGTTGTTGCCGGCTCCCTGACGATCGTGACCGGCGACCTTGTTTTCTTGGCCGGCACCATGCTTCACCGCATCCCAGCGGCCATCATCTTCCTGATTGGCAGCCAGCCATTCGAGCGCCGAGTTTACTGCCGGTTCGATATCCTTCGAGCCACCCATCATCTCGATCCACGCACTCGAGTCTTCCACCACGCGGGCCTGCATGATCAAGGGCAACGGTTGCGTATCCATCCGGGCCCGTGTGGTGCGGGGCAAAGGTAAGTTGCGAGCGGCCATGCGGCTGGCCCACAACTCTTGCATTTGATTTCCCTTCAGCGAAGCGAGCGTCGCATCGAGCGCGGTCGAACTTGCCCGAGCACCTTCTCCGCGAGCCATTGCTTCTAGCTGGTTAGTCGAAGCCAACAGTTGATCGCGTTCGCCTGGCAATGCATCGGCGGCTTCGGTCGAGTTAACAGGGTCGCGAAGCATCTGCAGATCGTTCGACGGATCGGTTGCCATCTCGGTCGGCTGAGGCATGCTACGAAGCTGCGGCATGGCAGACTCGATTCGCTCTAACTGTGGCATCGGTAGCGGAGCCGGCATGCTCTGGGACCGGGCAGTTGCGGAAGGCATCGCCGGTGGAGCAATCGCCTTGGCTTCCAGCGGACTGGCGTTGTTCTCTGCTTCCAGTTGCGGACCGGTGGCTGGCAACTGGCTTTCCGCGATTTGTTGCGGCGGCAACTGCGGCAGCGGCAAGTCCCACGGTCGCTGCGATTCGCTTGGTTGCGGCAACTGAGGCATTGCCGGAGCAGGGCGGTCGAGGGCCGGCATTTCGACCCGTTCGAGCGGCGTCATCAGACCTTCAACCGGAGCTGGCGACATCGCCAGTTGATCCCAAGGCTTGACTTCCTTCTGCGATTTGAAATCTTCGCTTGGCTGAAATTCGATCTGACTGAGACGAATGTTCAGCGGTGCCGAGACACCAGGCGATGGAGGTGCGAAGAGATCGGTGATCTGGGCATAGGTCATCAGCAGAAGGTGCGCGAAGATCGACAACACGACACACTTCGAGACCGGGCGAGCCTGCCCCCAGCGCGTCTGCATCAAGATCAGCAGCGACAGCGTAATGAACGCTAAGCCACCCCAAAGGATGCCCCACACGACCTGTGAGGTGGTTTGGCTCATTTCTGCAATCAGACCGAGCGAACCTCCAGGCACAGGCTACCTCCGTTCGTTCGTAAGACGAACCGAAATGGCCATTTCGGCAATCCCTGCCTGCCGGACCGTGGTCAGCACCGTGGCAACTTGTTGAAACGGAACGTCGCTATCGCCGCGTACCAGAACACCAAGATCCTGGTACTGTGCCTGCGAGGCGGAGAGTTCCGTTTTCAGATCTTCCAGACTGACGACCTGGGTTCCGAGCATCACGCGGCCATCGCGGAAGATGTTAATCACCTTCTTTTCGGGCGCGGCGGTCAAAGCCCCAAGATCGTTGACTTGCGGCACGTCGAGATCAACCGAGCGTTCCATCTCGGTGAACTTCGATCCCACCATGAAGAAAATGATCAACAAGAATAGAATGTCGATCATCGGCGTCAGGTTCAGCGCCGGAGCGTCTTCGGGGTGCGTTTTAAGCGGCATGACCTTCTCCCTGACTGGGCCTGGTTAAGCCGCTTTCGCGGTGGATCGGCTGGCACGACGCGACGCCGCTTTGCGTTTATCTTTCCAACCGTCCGATGCGATCGCATTGACCACATCCTGACTGTGGGCGTCGATCTCGAGGATCAAACGATCGACCCGTCCCGAGAAAAACAGGTACGCGATCAACGCCGGCAGAGCGACCGTCAGACCAGCCGCCGTCGTCAGCAGGGCCTGGCTGATACCGCTGGCCAGCAGTTCGCGCTGACCGGCTGCTTCGCCCTGGGCGGCAATCGCATTGAAGGCACTGATCATGCCAAGCACAGTACCAAGCAGACCCAGCAAAGGACTGATGGTGCTGATCCCGTTGAACAGTCGCAGGTATTGGCGAAGACGCGATGTGACGCGCTCGCCGGAGTCGAGAATCGCTTGCTCGACTTCAACGCAACTGCGTCCCCATTTTTTGACCGCGGCCGCGAACACTTCCGCCACGGGGCTTTGGTTCTCTTCGCACAAGGCGAGGGCCTGATCCTGGTCGAGACGACCATCTTTGACTTGTTCGATGAAGCGTTTGACGAAGGGACGCGGAATCACGCGGCCACGACGCAGGCTGATCGCTCGTTCAAAAACGAACACCATCAGAATGATCGAGCAAAGCCCGATCGGATACATCAGCAAGCCGCCATCACGAAAAACCTGCAGCAGGTTCTTCGTGGGGATCGGGTCCCCTTCGGTCAGGCTGGGCAGCGTCGGCAGTGGTGCCGGTTGCCCGGGCCCTTGAGCCCACACATCCGCGGCGAAGCAGCTCGCCACGATCAATAACAGCGCACCCCAAGCCAGAGACCGGTAAGTGATTGAGGCGCGAATCCATTCTACCCCAGAGATGGTCATTTATTTGGTCCTTGTTGTTCCTTCTACCTGAGCTTGCTGGGTGCGTTGCCGCACGACACTCAGCCGCAGTTCCGCCTCTGGGGCAAAGGGCGTCGCTTCGTAGTCAGTACGTACTTCCGTGTAGTACTGGCTCGCTTTCTCCCAGTCCTCTTGGACTTCGTGGCACTTGCCGATCTGCAATAGTGCAGCGGCTTTCCACTTCGAGAAGTTTTCGTAATGGGTAGCAACCTTCGCGTAGGCACGAATGGCTGCGTCGTAGTTCTTTTGATGGAAGTAGGTTTCGCCAATCATCCACTGAGCCATCGCAGCCGTTTCGCTTTGGCCGGCGACGTTCGACTGGCAAACCTTGTTGTAAGCCGCGCGGGCTTCCTGGAACTTGCCTTGGCGTGCGAGGCAACGTCCCATCAGGTATTCCAGTTCGTGGACCTGCGAGAACTGCGGATAGTTCTTGCCGATTTCGACGGCTCGCTCGTAAGCGAGATCCCAGTTCCCCTGATGGGCCTGGATCTGAGCCAACCGCATCTCAGCCACTGGCAATGTTTCCAGCGCACGGCCCATGTTCTCGGTCAGCATCTGCTCGAAACGCTTTTGGGCTTCGGCAAACTTTTCGCCGCGGAAACGGGCTTCGCCACCCCAGAACATCGCCATGCTATGCAATGGTTCGTCGGAGATCGAATCGGCGACTTGGTCCATCTGCGGAATTGCAGCGTCCCAGTTGCCGCTTTGCACTTCGACCTGTCCCAGCATGTAGCGACCAAACATGGCCACCTTGCTTTCGGAATTCACTTCCAACAACTTCTGCAGATACTTCCGAGCCTGGTCGAGCTTGCCTGCCTTCAGGGCCGCTTCGGCCAGACGATAAGTCGAATCTTCCCAGATGGCTCCATCCAGGAATCGCTGGTGAATCTGCTGGAACGCCTCGAGGGCTTCCTTTTCCTTCTTCTGATCAAGTCGGACCCAGGCCAATCGGTACCAAAGGTCTTCGGCAGCCAAACCAGCTGGCGGATTCTTGGCCATATCAGCCAGAATCACTTCCGCTTCACTGTCCCGGCTGAGTTGATCCAGGATGGTCGCACAACGCAAACGAGCATGGGCGGCCAGTGGATCTTTCGGATGATGTTCGGCCAACTGACGATAGCGGGTCATCGCCAAATCGACGTCGGTCGCTTCCAATTGCTGAGCTTGCTGAAACAATGCTCCGACAGCCAAAGGACTGCCAGGGTTCTTTTCCATCAGCTCGTCTAGCGTTTTGTTCGCGGCATCCGGATCGGCCGTTGCCAGTTGGCACCAGGCCAGACCGGCCAGACCTTGTTCGATGAACCGCTCTGGGTTGTCCCCTTGAGCCATCTCTTGATAAAGCGATTCGGCCCAGGCGATCTCACCCTTGCGATAGGCCGTACCGGCGATGTGCGAAACTTCGGTCAGGTAGTTGTCGACCGAGAGTCGCGAACGATCGACCTGGCTCCAGGCCTGCTTGGCATCGGCAATCCGATCGCAGTGGAGCAGGGCGTTGGTGCTTCGCAACTGGGCAATCGTGCGATGCTCGGAAGTCGAGATCTCTTCGATCGCTCCATTCAAAGCGGCAACCGTGCTGCCCCAATCTTCGTTCTGACTATGGATCATCCCCAGCAGCATCAGCGACATACCACGGTAATTTCCATGACGGTCGGCGGCCGTGTCGACGATCAACTGTTTCGCTTCTTCGGTCTGTTTCAAAGCGAACAGCGAAACCGCTTTCAGGTAGACGTAGCGATCGGCCTGACTTGCTTCGCCGTCGAGCTCTGGGAAGGTCACTGCCAGCACCTGAAGTGCCTTTTCGTGTTGATCCTTTTGCTGCAAAGCGGAGACGAGAGCCAATTGAGCTCGAACCGTCATCTCGGTAGCTGGCGTGCACTTGGCCAAGCGATTCCAAGTCTTTTCGGCCTGATCCAGGTTATCCTGCTGCAGGCGAATATTGAGAAGTTGATAGAGTGCTTCGTCGGTCCAGGTCGAATTCGGCCAGGTTTGCAGTTGATCTTCCAGTACGGCAACGGCCTGGCTGGCGTTGCCTTGCTCGATGGCAATCTTCGCGATCAGGTAGTGGATTTCGTCCTGGAAGTCAGGCAGTGCCTGGGTGGTCTTGAGCGAGGTCAAGCGATCCAAAGCATTCGGCCAGTCACGCACCTGATAGTAAGTCTTGGCAATCCAGAAGCTGGTTTGATCATTCAGCTTGGGATCTTGCGTTGCCGCCAACTCGAAACGAGCCACGGCGCGGCGGTAGCTGCCCGCCTTGAATTCCGCGATACCGGCTTCGAGTGCGATCGAACCGGCCGGGTACTTGCCTGGTAGTTCTTTCAGGTCGATCAGCAACTGTTCGTAAGTGAGGCCGGCTTCCTTCCAGCGATTCGATTCGCCGTAGGCCCGAGCCAACCCAAGTCGCGATTCCGCCGTAGTGGCAGGCGACGCGGCCAGCTTGACTGACTTGTTGTACATCAATACCGCTTCGTCCCAGTTCTTCTGCTTAGCAGCGATCTCGGCGAGGTACGGATAGATGTGGGGAGTCAGCTTGCTCCCTTTATGTTTCGATTGGAAGATCTCGAAAGCGTTCTTCGCGGCATCCAACTGATTGTTCAACGCATAGCACTCGGCCACGCGGAACTCGGCATGCTCGGCGAAGCTATGTCCAGGAGCCTTACTCAAGAAGAGCGTGTAGGCCCGCAACGCTTCGTCGGGGCGATTCAACTGAATCAGCGACTCGCCACGATAGAAGTGAATCAGTCCGACACGTTCGTGATCGGGATGATCCACCAGGAACCGGTCGAACGAATCGACCGCCTCGCGCCAATCGCCTCGCGAATAGTGAAACGACCCCACACGATACTGCTCGGCAGCATCTTCGGCGAAGGCCATAGGACTCCACGTCGCAGCGAGGGCGACAACGGTAATCAGCAAATACTTATGAAAAGGGGGTTTCATTCCTTGAACCCGTGCGGCAGTCTCGATCCTTGAGAACTGAATGCTAGTGTTGCGGCGAATCATATCCGCAAGCGTCGCCTCAGGTGAATAGCGGTCCCCAACCAAGAACGGGACCCAACCTGTATCCTTGTTAAAAATCGACCTGCCTGAACACCGGAGTTTACCTGAATTGCCCGGCGGATCTTCGATTTCAGAGATCACCGTGAAAACCGAAGCTACCGCTAGCGAACGATTGTGAAATCACCCCGCTCACAGGACGTAATCTGCCAGCACATTAGATTCTCGATTGATGATCTGGGCGTGCTCAGTGACAGCATAAAAAAAGCAGCCCATGGAATTCACCACAGGCTGCTTCGCTGGAGAGCTTGGTTTGCTGGCAAGCTTATTTCGCTGGCAGCTCTTTGATTCGCAGGTTCTTGAACTCGACTTTGTCGCCATGTCCCAGGAAACCGATGTGGCCGGTTTCGCGATCCAGACCTGGATGCTTCTGGCCATCGAGGGTTGGCTTGCTGCGGATTTCGTCGAGATCGACGTCGAGGATTGTGGTTCCGTTCAGCACGACGGTGATTTGGTTGCCGTCGACAGTCACTTCTTGCTGGTTCCATTCACCGATCGGCTTCTGGAAACCACGCTTGGCCGGAGCCAAACCATAGAGCGAACCATGATACTGGTAAGGGGCCAGCTTTTCGTAGATCTTCGCTTTGTTGTCGAGGATCTGCAGCTCGAATCCGGCGTAGGCAGCGTTGCCTTCCAGCGGAGCACGGATGCCCAGACCATTGTTGGCACCTTCGGGAAGTTTGAAATCAAACCGCAGGACGAAGTTCGGGTATTCCTTCTCGGTGTAAATGTTGCCACCGCCCGCGGTCGGATCGCAAACGATCGCACCATCTTCGACTTTATAGCCAGCCGTGTTACCGACCCAGCCATCGAAGTTCTTACCGTTGAAGATCGAAACGAAGCCCTCTTCGGTTTCCGCGGCCGAGGTCAGCGAGGCAGGCAGGGCGACCATCAGGCCCAGAACAAGGGAAGCCAACAGTTTTCGCATAGTGTGGTTCTCGTCAGAAGTGTGAGATTGGAAGGCAGGATCAGAATGCCTTCTTATTCTGCACGAGATATCAGGTGCCGTCAAAGTAGTTCGTGCCCTCATTTTTAACCTTTACGACTTCGTTTTCGCTAACACATCAGCCCCATGCGCAGCGGCTCGTCAGACGAAGGAGGTGATTTGACACGAATAAAAGCGATGCGATCCGCCTAGTCGGCGCGGGATCGTCGCCAGGCACTTGGCGTGACATCGCGCATCTTGCGGAAAGCGCGGTAGAAGGTCGAGAGTTCAGCAAAGCCACACTCGAACGCGATCGAAGTGATCGGCCGATCGGTCGTTTCGAGCAGCTTACAGGCATGCTCGACACGAAGTTCCTGAACGTAGTTCAACCAGGTCTGCCCGGTCACGCCACGAAACAACTGCGTAAATCGCCGCCGCGGAATACCAACGCTGCTTGATGCTTCGTCGATTGTCGTGGCTTCAAAGAAGTGCGTGTCGAGGTGGCGGATGTACGCAACCATTTCGTCGACGCCCGGCTCTTGCGACAGATCGGACAGCCCTTCGGTCTTCTCAACGCGATGGTTGGCGATCAGCGAGAGGATCTCCAGGCCGTTGGAAACCATGGCCAGCGGAGTCAGCGGGCTGTTCTGTAATTGCTGATACAACAAACGGCGAAGGCGGCGTTCGATCCGCTGAGCAAAGTGAGCCTGTCGCGGGAGCAGCCCCAAGGGCAGGGCCGAGATGGCCTGAGAATCGAACGTCAACAACGATCGATGCACACACAGGACATAGCAAGAGATCGGCGAATTTGGCGAATCCTCGATCCGGTTCTTTCGCCCAGGCAGCACCACCACCATATCACGGGGGCTTACCTCGTAGCGATCTTCGCCAACGTGAACCGACCCACTTCCGGAAATGACATACAGCACCTTCACGAAGTCATGGACCCGAAACTCCATTTCGAAGTCAGGACCGTGATGACTTTCCAGGATCAGCACACCCCACGACGGCAGGGTCTCATCCAGAGGGCGATTTGTCAATGAAGGGGTCAAATTCAGCATGGGCCCTAAATGGCTCGATGGGGAGTAAGTTTCCCTAACCTGTTTCAAATCGGGATTACTATAACCCAGATTAGGCGACAGATGAAACATCGAGGAAACGTTTTCCGGAAGATTAATCGCCCCTGTTTACGAAAAAAGCGTCGCATCCGCGGGGGATACGACGCTCTTTTGGGGATCAGATTCCGACCGGGCCTGAACTACAGGGCCATTTGGGTCGGACCAACCGGGCCTGGCAGGTCTTCTTGGACGTTGCCAACTCGGTGGAGGTGGTTATGGTCGATGTAGATGACCTCTTGGGTGTCCTCGTCACGCAGGGTGTGAGGGAAAGGCCAGCCCACTCGGACGATTTCGGTGTAGTAAATCGTGCACTTGTAGTGAGCGTGGTGCAGTTGAACGGGACCAACCAGCGGCATCACACGTGGAGGATCGACGTAGTCGGCGATCTTTTCCTTCTTGATGCGGACGTTGTTCCGCTGCACTTCATGCAGGAACGGCAGGCCACCCTGAACCGGGCGAGCACGTTCCAAGGCACGCATCACTTCGTCGTCGCTTGGCGGATCGAGTGCCACATGCGGAGCACCAGGCGGAATCGCTGGCAGAACCGGGGCACGATCGTATCGCTCGTGATCGTGAAACTCGTCTTCCTTCTGCTTCATATGGTAAGGAGAGACGGGAATAGGAAACAGCAGCGGGCCAAGATACGGACCCTGGGTCGTGCAACCAGTGCTGCTCACGGCGGCCAACCCGACACCCAAGATTAAGCTGAGCTTCAGAATGCTTCGTTTCATCGTTTTCCTCAATGCCTTCCAGGGCGATTTAGGGCTGGGCCCCTATGAATCCGACCCACCGGACAACCACTTCCTCCATGAAGTGGGCGCTTATCTGTACTTAGTTATCGTGTGAAGCTGTAACAAACTTGCGGCTTTTTCCGGCTGGCCCGAAATTTCTAGCAATGACACCGCTAGCTTGCCTTGCTCCACCTGCTATCCATACCGCTGGGCGGCCTGGGCGAGCCTCTGGCAGCTGGCGCCCAGGCAACAAAAAAGCCTCCGCCGAGTCGCGAAGGCTTTTGAGGGGATCGGATGTGCCAAGGCTTGCCCGCAGTCACGAGCGAGCTCTGGCCTCTCTTCTTTAGAAGGAGTTGTGACGGCGGGCCTTGAAGTCCAGCGTCCACCAGCCATCTTTCCATTCCATTTCGACCTTACGCCATCCCAGTGGGACTTGTGGGTAAGGATAGAATGGGCCGATGTATGGCCAAGCCTGTGGCGAGTACTGACGTGGGTAGGTCACCGCGGCGTAGTTCGGATGAGCCGCATAAGCTGGCCATGCGTAGCCAGGCATACGTGGGTGATCGTAGCGAACTGGGCGGTAGTAACCACCGTAGCCGTACTGGGCTGGGTAGTAAGCTGGAGGAGCGACCATTGGCTGCTGGGCAGCGTTCATGTTCGCGTTCATCGCAGCGGCGTTGTTGTTGTTCGCGGCAACCTGGTAAGCAGGTGCAGCAGCCGGCATCGGACGTGGCTGAGCAGCCGGAACTGGCTTCAACTGACGCAGTGGAGCGGCAGGGGTTGGTTCGCCAATCATCGCCGATTGATCGGCACTTGGGCGTTCGGCACTCGCAGGCATGATCGGCGAGAAGCTGAAATCGCCCTGTGGTTCCAGGCTAACTTCTTCCAGCACCTGCGGAACCGCAGGAACCTGCTGAGCGTAAGCTTCTTCGATCACTGGCTGCGTGGCAGGTTCCAGCGAAGGAGCACGCTTCGGAGCTGGCTGGGTGATATCGCCAGCCGCCAGTTCGCGAGGCGTCGTAACTGGGCCAGCCAGTTCTGGACCGCCAGCGGTGCCTTCGATCCGGATGCCATCGACGACGCGGGCAACACCCGAGACGCGACGAGCAACGTCGATCGCCATGTCGTGCTGTTCTGGGCTGGAAACATGTCCTTCCAGCAGCACCACACCCTCTTCGACTCGCAGACCAATATTAAAGCCCTTCAGGCTTCCTTCGGCTTTCTTGGCTTGCAACTGCTTCACAATGGACTGGGCAATTTCGGTATCGCCACCCATCGCGATCGCAGGCACAGCCATAAAGGCAGCCATGATCGCCAAATGCATTAGACGTGACATCGTCCCCCCTCCTAGGAAATTCATCTTCACGCGTTGATTGCTGTAAACCCGGTCGTTCTCGGTTTTGCTACGGGAAGCAGGAGAAGCCGGAATCGCTTTTCAATCGAACGGTATCTGCCAGTAATGACGCAGACACCGATCACAACGGTTCTGCCTTCCCTTCATTCGGCTAACGATTGGTCTTAAAGGCAGTGTTTTTTCGATTTTGCCAGTTAAAACGGCCGAAACTCGCCGCCGAATCTTACGTAACCGGAACAACCGGCGCATTAAAAAAGCCCTCGCAAACCAGGGCGAGGGCTTTGATATTTTTGGATCGAAGCTTAGTGATGCTTCGCCTTCTTTTTCGACATGAAGTCGAGGTACCAGTAGCCGTCGTCCCATTCCAGGGCGACCTTCTTCCAGCCTGGCGGGATCTGTGGGTACGGGTAGTAAGAACCCGTGTACGGCCACACAGCCGGAGCCTGTTGAGGCGGATAGTTCATCGCACCGAAGTTAGGATTGCCGCCGTAATTTGGGTAGGCGTATCCCGGCAGGTTCGACTGCTGATGGTGCTGGAACATGCCATGGTGACCTTGCCCAGGAGGGCAATAAGCCTGGCCGTAGCCTTGTGGCATGGCAGCTTCGTGGTTCACCAGAACCGATTGGCCAGCGGCTTGCGGCATCATCGCCTGCTGCTGCATGGCTTGTTGCTGCATGGCTTGTTGCTGCATCGCCTGCTGTTGCATGACGTACTGAGGCATCGGCATGCCTTCTTGCGACATGGCCGTCGCGGGCAATGCGAAGGCACCCAGCACCAACGCGAATTGAAGGACCGACAAACGCATCGCATTCTCCCGATAGTGCGCGGCATAAGTTGCGCGAAACCGAGCGTCTCAGGGCACACTTGCTGGCCATCGAAACCAGCCAATCACCACCGCTCGGGTCATAGACATAAATTGACCTAGAGGGTGTTTCGGCAAAAAGAAGCTGCCGAAAGAAGGAAATTTTCCAATTCTGCCAGTCGTACCGCAAATTCCGGCCGAGCGGCCAACAACACCTGGTTAGATCGGCGGGGAAGGGGAGGCCAAGACGCTGTCACGCACAAGCACGCTAGCAGAGAAGGCAGCCAACCGAAGAATCCCGCGAACAAGCAGTACCGCAACTAAACAAGGCCAGAGGAGGCCTGAATCCAAGCTCATCACCAGAAAGCAGGTCACAGACGCGACCTGCTTTCTGGTGATCGTATCATTCGCTTGGTGACGTAGAAGCCAAGAGCCTCGCTTTAGCGGCTCTTCGCCTCTTTCAAATCGAACGAGAGGTCGTTCATACCGTCTGTTACTTCGACGGTCGTCGGCCAGCTATAGCGTTTGGGAATCGCAGGCATGGCGGTTCTGCTGACCTTATTCGGAGCCATGCCTTCCTGTCTTTGCGGAACCGACATCGACATGATATTGATCTGGACATCGTGCGAACCGACGACAGCACCTGGAATCGAGTCACTGTATTTCAAAACGTAGTGACCGTTCGAGTCGGTCGAGCCGTAGGAAGGACGGCCATCGGCAGGGAAAAACGTCACCTTGGCATTACTTACCGGCTTGCCGTTATCCAGAACCGTCCCTTCTACCTGGCCAACCTTGGGACCAGCTGGCCCGAAGCAACCCACCGCAGAAACCAAGATGGTAACGCCCAAGAGAGCAATTGCCGGACGAAATTTGGCATTCATCGTTTAGACACCAGAGAAACAGAATTGAAACGAACTCGCAATTTCGCTGGCCAGGATTCGGGACCAACGCTAGCGAAACGCAAAGAAAGAAAGAGCCGCGAGAAACCGGAAAGGGGTGCCTGGCCATCGATCAGACCAGGCCCCCTGAACCACGATTACTCGTTATTGGTGACGTTGCCATCGGCTCGGTCCATCAGCGCCGTGTAGGTGCGGAAGCCGATCGTTTCCGGAATAAAGCGAACCGAACCATCGGTCATCGCGAATTGGGCACCACCGGGGTGAGCGGATCGAAAAGCAGTGTTCACCCACGACTCGGTATTGTCGAACCAGCCACCGGTGCCCCACCATTCGTCTCCCTTATGGTTAATCGGGAATTCGGTGACGACGTGATTCGAGATCCCAACATCTGGCGTACCAGAACCGCACGACCACAGGCCACCTGAAACGCGCGAAGCACGCGAATCCTTGTGGTCGTTCCAAGGATTTTCATGGAAGTCCCCCTGTTCGCCGAGCATGACGGTGTTCGAGGTACCGTCAGTCACGTCCTTGAAACCGATCGTTCCGCCTGGGAAGGCTGGAACTGGGTAGTCCCGATACTGCATGGTGATCACACCGTTCTGGCAGTTGTGGCCGGATCGAGCCCAGAAAGATTCGGGATGTGGATCGAGCGTACCACCAACGTACGTGGTTCCCCCGTTTCCGACGTAGTCGGTCACCTGAATCGGAATTTCAGCAGGCGAACCGAGCGACTGGGTACCACCGCTCACGGGCCAGGTCAGTTCGTTTGGCAGCGGGCTCGATGGGCAATTAAAGACGGGGGCCCGCATATTCATGGCAACCTGCCAATGCTTTCCTGGGGCAGCCCAACTGGCGTTCACGAAGTCGAACGATGAGTTGACCATTGGGGCACCATCGTAGGCCGTCTTCAGTTCCAGGCCTGGCATGATGCGAACGAGCCACGAAGCCTTGCGTCCCCAACCTTCGGCAGTCAAGTCTTCGCCGAAACCGGAAGGTGGCAACTTGTTGGAGATATCGTGATAAATATGACAAGCCAATGCCATCTGCTTCAGGTTATTGCTGCAAGACATACGTCGAGCCGCCTCACGAGCCTGTTGAACGGCAGGCAAGAGGAGGGCGATCAGCGTACCGATGATGGCGATCACCACCAGCAATTCCACGAGGGTGAAACCGCGACGATTTCGCCCATGGCAGTCGATAGAAACAAACATGACAGACTTTCTCCCAGGACATCCGATGGATGAAGAATGAATAAATGGACACCTCGCGCACGAGGCTTCAATGCATGATGGGGAAAGAACTTAGCGATGCGTCAGACGATGGGGCGTCGTCAGTCAACGTTCGTAATTTTGCATGAAAAATTGAAGTTCGTCTTGAATGAAATCAACTTGACATATGCAGAATTAATACAAATTCGCACCTACTGACGAACACGTTTACCGAGAACCTGTAGATCAGGCACGACTAAAGAGGACTGGATCAACCGACGACATTTCACCACTCATTAAGGGAAAGAAAGGCACATGGCGAACCCAGATCGAGAGTAACGCAGCGAGTTTTTACGCTGCGCGAAAGACGATGACAGGGACAAGATTGTGATGCTGAAACAACACAATTGGAGCCAAGAGAGCCCCCTCAAATGAACCAGTATTGTAGAAATATGCACACCGGCCGATGCAACGATCGCGACAGCTTAGATATGTCGCGTCGGGCGATGTGGACCTGGCTCGAAGACGCAAATGACCGCGAGAATGACAAACACAATGCTTCCCGCCAACCAGAAGCCGGAGCCGCTGGTGATCTCGTGCACTAAGTGAACCGTCAGCACGACGAAGCTGGTCACGGAAGCAACCTGGGCCAATTGCTGATTAGCAGTATCCCTGGCAAAACGAACCCAGATAACGCTCAGGATCGCACATGCGTATAGAATCGCAGCAAACCACCAAACCTGTAGTGGAATATGAAAGGGAAACATCCAGGGTCCAATCGTTGGAGCTATTTTTCGAATTCATTTCGAGAAGGCCAAGTTTTACTAAAGTCGACCCATTTCCCAAATACGAATTCGACAAGCTGGCATCCACAAAAAAAGGCACGTCCCGAACCACGAGACGTGCCCTGTGTTATCTATCGACATTCGTCGTTGAAAACTATTTGATCAACTTGCCGAGCTCGGTATCCAACTGCGAAATATGTAGGCTACGACTAACGACCTTACCGTCAGGACCAATCAAGATCATCGTTGGCAAAGTCAGCACGCCCATCTCCAAAGCGTAGCGGCTATCGAGGCCACCTTCTTCGTACAGTTGCGGCCACGGCAAACGATTGGCAGTGAGGAACTGCTTCAGTTCGTCTTCCGACGAATCGAGGCTGACACCAACCAACTGGAAGCCACGAGCACCATACTTGGCCTGCATCTGACGCATGATGGCCATGTCGTCTTTGCAAGGCTCGCACCAGGTAGCCCAGTAGTGAACCAGAACCGGGCGGCCCTTGAAGGCGGACGAATCGAGGGCTTTACCATCCATTGTCTTGCCACGAATCGCGAATGGCTGCCCCACGGCATCCAGACGGCGGATCGCACCGTTGGCCTTATCGGCCAGGGCAGTGCCAGAGAACTCGCCACGAATTCGACCAAACCATTTCTTGGCATCGTCTTCTTCGCCTGCGAACTCGTGAGCGATTGCCAACTGCATCATCGCCTCAGCAGCTTCCGGGCTCTTAGGATAGGTTTCGATGAACCCTTCCAGCTTTTCGAGCCAGGCATCCTGAATCTTGGCGTAGTCTGCCTTCGGATCCTGGAACTGCAGCGCGTATTCCGCCGACATCTCACGGAAGCGGACATAAGCAGCCAGTTCCGTCTTTGGAGCGCGAGCTTCGACCTGATTGGCCAGCGATTGAAGCTGGTCGAGACCCTGGGTCAGTTCGCCGGTCTGAATCCCGCCACTTAGAGCGTCTGCTAACTGCTTGATCCAATTCTCTCGCATTTCGTCGTCGTTGGCGGCTGCGATCACCTTCTTAATCACTTCCACACGCTGCAATGCGATCTGCTCGCGCTGCTCAGGCGTCGCGGCTTGACCCATCTTTTGATCGAGGGTTTCCAGCGAGTTCAGGATCTCCTGCATTTCGGCACCCATGCCCATGCCACCCTGACCAGCCGCCGGCGAACCGCTGTAACTGACCGAGAAGAAGTAGCCCTGAGTATTGGCAGCCACGTCGCCATTGCCACCGGTATAGACCGGCGAACCGATCAGACGCCAGGCATCACCAACGCGAACCAGCGTGCCAAGTTCGACCTGACCATGCTCGCCACCACTTTCCAGGACGGCGATCGCGTTTTCATAGACAACCAGATCCTGGGTGACGCCTTCGGCACCCGCAGGAACGACACCGGGACGCGTGGCCCCGAAGTGCACCCACTTGGTTCCCTTACCAATGGCCTTTTGCTGACGAACCCAGGCCGAAAACTCCTGGACGCCGTTTTGAACCTTCTTAGTTACGTCTTGAGCCCGGGCACCGGTCAGCCCCAGCGACTTCAATTCCGAGTCACTGGGCAGTAAGGCGGCGAAACGATCGGCATCGCCTGCCTTGGCCGCTTCGACCAGTTCCGCCGAGACTTCTTCGGCCGAAATCATCTTCCACTGGTCCACGACGCCATCTTCGTCTTTATCCAAACCCCAGCGGGTTCCAGCCATGCCCAACCAGCGATACTGGTCTGCTTTGCCGTTGAAGTCGGTATCGATGTCGCGATAGACCTCGACGCCGTCCTTATAGTACGACCAGAGATCGACCTTCTTATCGTTATTGGTATCGAGGAAGACCCGCAGCCGCTCGCCACTTGGCCCAGTCACGACCCAACCGGTCGCTTCACCCACCTTTTCCGCGGCAATATTGCACTTCGGAATCTCGTTGGGCTCAGGCCGTTGAAAGTCGACATTCGCTTGAATGGGCTGCAACGCCAAGGCCTGCTCAGCGGAAGGTCCGGCCGCGACAGCCGAAGAAGAGCAAACCATGCCTACGCCCAGGGCCATCGCCCATCGAGCCTTGTGACTCATCATTCCATACTTCCTTGTCTCTAAATGCCGCAAATGCTTTTGACAGCAACTGTTCATTGCTTGCGATAGCTGCAGGCAATTATCCATAAAACAGCCGGGGGAATCACCATCAGTTTTTTCGGCATCTCGCAGGTGCTTTAGCCTGAACTTTTAGGCGGATTACACCTCTATAGCAGTGAAGTTTCGGTCATTTCTAATCGCAATTTCGCGCAAGTGGCACGAAAATGACAAACCCCCGTTTGACAGACGCTTGGGGCTCGATAGAATTTGCTACTTCCCGTTGAGGCACTGTCCTCAACAGGGGGCATATAGCTCAGTTGGTTAGAGCGCGTCGCTGATAACGACGAGGTCCCAAGTTCGAATCTTGGTATGCCCACTAGCCTGACTTAGAAAAGTCTTCTAAGATAGGCGACCCGAGTTTAGGGGCTGTAGCTCAGCTGGGAGAGCATCTGCTTTGCAAGCAGAGGGTCGCAGGTTCGATCCCTGTCAGCTCCACTTTCGAGGCCAATAATCCAAGCGATTTGCGGCCTCGAAAAAATCTCTCGAAAGTTTTTCGAGGGGCCCTTTACAAAGCAAACTTGCTGAGTAAACTTTGGCACTTCCCCACTGGGAAACACTTTAACTGACCGCAATGAAACGGAGACCTTTGAGCTCCTTTTCATTCCGCTCAGCGGAAGACGACCAGGCTTAGCCGAGTCGAAAACGATCTTTGACAATTTGGTTGGTAGATGGCATTTTGCGTGACGAAGCGATGCCGGGTTTGAGGTTTTTGACCTTGAGCCAGACAAGACTTCGTTGCGGCATAAACGATGCAATTTCATAGAGTTATATGGTTATTA